>NC_006513.1:2400000-2716038 GCF_000025965.1 Aromatoleum aromaticum EbN1 | reverse complement strand
GCACCTCCGCCCGGCGACGCCCGCTTCACGCCCGATTGAACGCCTGGCTGAAATCGGCCTTGAGGTCTTCCAGGTGCTCGAGGCCGATCGACAGGCGGACGAAGTTCGGGGCGATGCCGGCGGCTTTCATCTGCGCTTCGTTCATCGTGCCGGACCACATCGCGGCGGTGTGCACGACCAGCGACTCGACGCCGCCGAGGCTCACGCCGTGTGTTGCGAGTTCGAGCGCGGCAACGAATCGCCGGGTCGCATCGAATCCGCCCTTGACCGCGAACGCAATCACGGCGCCGTAGCCTTTCATCTGCTTTTTTGCCAGCGCGTGCTGCGGATGGCTCTCGAGGCCGGGGTAGAACACCTGCTCGACCTGCGGCTGCGCTTCCAGCCAGCCGGCAAACGCGAGCGCCGTCGCGTTGATCCGCTCGATGCGCACCGGCAAGGTCCGCAGGCCGCGCAACAGCAGCCACGCGTCCATCGGCGACAGCACCGCGCCGAGCGTGACGTGCATGCGCCAGATCCGCTCGGCGAGCGCTTCCGAGCAGCACACGGCGCCCGCCATCAGGTCGTGGTGCCCGCCGAGATACTTGGTCGCGCTGTGCACGACGATGTCGATCCCCAGTGCGTGCGGCTTCTGGTTCAGCGGCGAAGCGAAGGTGTTGTCCGCGACGGTGAGGATGCCGCGGCTGCGTCCGAGGGCGGCGACGGCTTCGAGGTCGGTCAGCACCAGCGTCGGGTTCGCCGGAGTTTCGAACATCATCAGGCGCGTGTTCGGCCGGATCGCGGCTTCGATCGCGGCAAGATCGCTCTGCTCGACGAACGTGACGCTGACGCCGAACTTGGGCAGCACTTCGTCGAACAGTTTCGCGGTGCTCATGTAGTGGCGCTGCTGCGCGATCACGTGGTCGCCCGCCGAGACCAGCGCCAGCACGGTCGTGCTGATCGCCCCCATGCCCGAGGCGGTCAGTAGCGCGGACTCGGTGCCTTCGAGCTCAGCCAGCACGGCCTCGACGCGCTGGTGCGTCGGGTTGCCGTAGCGCGTGTAGAAGCCCGGGTGGCGCGGCGTGTTCGCACGCTCGGCGAAGTCGCGGGCGTCGGACGCCCTGAAGGTCGCAGTGTAGTAGATCGGCGCGACGATCGCGGCATCGTCGGAGAGATGTGCGTCGCCGTGCAGCACGCGCGTCTCGTCGTGCCACGCGGGATGGGCGGAATCGTTCGTTCTGGTCGGTGTGTTTGTCATGTCGGTCCTGGTGGGTCTGCGGTTTCTCTGCGGGTTTCGTCGATTGTCGGCCGGCCTTTACATCCGGCCCAGGTCCTCGATCGCATCGACGACCATGCCGGTGCCAACTGCAATCAGCAGGATGTCGGCCGCCACTCGCACGTAGCGGTGGCCGCGCGGGGGCACGCCGAGTTCGACGACGATCGCCGGCGGGAGATCGTAAAACACCACGTCTCGCGGCAGCGGTCTTCCGACCGACCATTTTTTCGCCTGCCCGGGCGGCATGCAGCCGTTACCTTTCTTCGCCAGACCGGGCGGGCAGGAGCCGGTGCGAACCCGCTCTGAATAATATTCACGGACGACGACGCGTTCCCGGTCGCCGAAACGGATGTCCACGCGCGGCCGGTCGCTGTCGCGATGGCGGGAAACCCGGTCGTCGCCGCGCCGCTCGCGGTAGTCGTTGTCGCCGCGCCGCTCGTGCTCGTCAGCGCGCCGCGGCCGATCATCGCTGCGGCGCTCGCGTGCATCATCGCCGCCGCGCCGCTCGTTCTGCTGCTTGTCCGGCTTGCCGCCGCCCGCCCATTCCGGCTTGTCGGCGAACGCCGCGCCGGCTGCAAACGTCGCGATCAGTGCAACGCCCATCAGTAAACTGCTCCTGCGCCTGCTCCCCTGTTGCATCGCCGATCTCCCTGAAAGTTTGTTGCGTGCGGCGAAAGGCACGCGGCCGGCTCAGTCCACGACCCGGAACCGCAGCGCGCCGATCATCTGGCCCGCCTCCGTCAATACCCGCACCTGCCAGCGGCCGACCGCATTATCGGGAAAATTCCGTTTATGCGTCCAGGATCGGTAGCCTCCTTTCCGACCGCCCGTGATGTCGAGCGCGATGCGATCGACCTCGATTCCATCGTGCTGCCACACATGGTAGACCCGCTCGTCCAGCCCGCGCGGGGCGCGGATCGCGGTGTAGGCAAAGAGTCCCGTCGATCGTAGCTGTGCGTCCGTCACGGTCCCCAGGCTCTCGGCCGGCGTGCGGTCGTCGAGGCTCGCGGTAACGGCGACATCGGTGAGCCACAACGTCGCCGGAGGTATCCACGAGCGCGCCAGCCAGCCGGTCGCGCCCAGCGCCAGCGACAACGCGCCGAGCGCTGCCCACCGCCCCCACCCGTCGAACGGCACGTTGCGCGAGAGGCTGGGTAATGACAGTACCACCGCGACGACGATCGCCAGCTTGTAGCTTTCGGGAGTCGTCAGGTGAAAGAGAATCGGTAGCGCGGTGAGCAGCACGGCGAACAACGTCAGCGTGTGGTACGCGAGGTAGGTCCAGCGCCGCGGCGCGAGCCATTTGTAATAGACGGGATCGATGATCGCGACGAGCGCCGCGCCGAGCAGCAGCGCGGAAAAGAATGCCTGGCCGCTGTTCCATGCGGTCGTCACGAAAAAGAACGGCAGAACGAAGAACAGGCTCTCCTGATGGATCATCTGCGTCGCGTAGCGCAGCACACCCGCCGGCAGCTCATGCCCGAAGCGGCGCGCCAGGCTGCGGCTCAGAGTGTTTTCCAGCACCAGCCACGTCCAGCTCAGCAGCATCAGCAGCGGGATGACGCGGGCAAACTCCTCCTGCCGGTCGACGAGCACGAAGCTGGCGATGCCGGAGACGAATCCGAATAGAGCGAGGGTTCTCGGGTGACGCTGAACCAGCCCGACGAGGCGAAGAAGACGCTCTTTCCAGATTGACATGAACTCGCGAAGGGGAGAACCGGACGACGTGGGCACGTACGACCTGCGCCGTTCGTGCTCCCCGCCAGCCGCAAGACAACGGAAGCGGCATGCTTCCGCCGATCGTGCGGCTTTTTACCCTCTCCGTTCCCGCCCCGCAAGCGCAGCCTCCAGAGCGGCGCCGGCAATGGACGCCGCGCCCTTCGGCCCCCGGCTGCGATTCTTCAGCAGATCCGCTCCCACAGGCAGGTTTCTTCTTCGAGCCGATCCAGTTCCAGGCCCTTGAAGTCGCCGCGCGAGACGACGCCGACGACGGTGCCGTCAGTGACGATCGGCAGGTGGCGATAGCCGCCGTCGCTCATCATGCGCAACGCATCGATCGCGGTGCACTCGCCCGCGATGGTGTCCGGGTCGGGCGTCATCACCGTCACAAGCGGGGTGCCCGGATCATGGCCTTCCGCGAGCGCTCTGACCACGTCCCTGCCGGTCAGAATGCCGGCGAGCCGCCCTTCCTCCACGACGAGCGCCGCACCGACGCTACGTTCCCGCATTGCCTCGCAGGCGCGCCGAAGGGTATCGGCGGGTGCGAGCGTTACAGGAGTGTGATCCTTCACGATCAGGTCAAGGCAACGATTGGTCATGATTTCCTCCGCACGGTCACAAATAGCTTTAGGTTCACTTCAAATGTAGTCGACAACGGCAGCGAAGACAGCGCGTCGGCACCGTACGATGATGCAGGTCAACCCGGTCGATGCATCGGCTCCAGGCCGGAGCGACGACAGGGAGAGCCGTGCGAAAATGAACCGTTGCATCCCCGCCTTCTCGAATCCGTATGGATACCCTGACCCACGCTCTGTCAGGCGCACTGGCCGGGCGCTTGCTCGCACGGCGCCCTTCTCCTGGATCGACGCCGGCTGCGAAGCCTGCTCCGTCGATATGGCAGCCGGTCGCTGCCGGCGCTGCCGCCGCGGCATTCCCGGATCTCGATTTCGTCCTCGGCTACGTGTCGGACATCGCATACCTGCGCGGTCACCGCGGAGTCACGCATTCGCTGTTGTTGTTTCCGCTGTGGGGAATGCTGCTCGCGTGGGTGTTCGCCGCCCTCGCGGGCCGTCATCACCGCGCGCGGCCGGGCTGGCGCACGTTTTACGGCATCGCCTGCGTGGCGATCCTGATCCACATCGCCGGCGATCTCATCACCCAGTTCGGCACGATGATTTTCGCGCCGCTGTCGGATCGCCGCTTCGGCTTGGGCACGACCTTCATCATCGACCTGGTGCTGACCGGATTGCTCGTGGCCGGCCTCGCTGCGAGCATAGTCTGGCGCCGCAGCAAAGTGCCTGCCGCAGTCGCGCTGGCGCTCGTCACTGGCTGGATCGGCATCGGAGCGGTCGGGCGCGGCGAAGCGATCGAGGCGGCTCGCGCCTATGCGGCCGAGCACGAAATCGAGCCGGTGGTCGTCGACGCGGCCCCACGTCCGGCCTCACCGTTCAACTGGACGGCGATCGTGTTCGATGGCGCGCGCTATCACTACGCGCATCTCAACACCCGGCGCAGCGAAGTGCTGGAAGCGGGGCCGGATGACCACTTCATCCGCCGCCTCTCGGCGCCGTACAAGCCGGTGACGCTCGCGCAATGGGAGACGCGGCCGAAGTTCGGCGGCGGCGACGTCGAAGAACTTGCGCGGGAAGTGTGGGCGGCCGAGGAGTTCGCCTTCTACCGCTGGTTCGCGATGTTCCCGGTGTTCGATCATGCGGAAATCGCCCCGCCGGTGAACCGCTGTGCCGGCTTTGGCGACCTGCGCTTCGAAATTCCCGGGCGCGGCGACACGCCGTTCCGCTACGGCCTGTGCGGCCGCGCGGAAGGCGGCGAAGAGGGCACCGGCTGGCGCCTGTACGAGCTCGTGACCGGCAGCCGGCGCTGGATCGAGATGAATTAGATGAATCAGGGGTTGCGCGGCGCCGCAGCACGCCCGGGAGCGTGCTGCGGCCGGTGGCTTACCTGAGCAGCGCGTTCAGCGCTTCGAGCGCCTTGCTGCCCGGGCACAGATACGCGTCGCCGAGCTGGTTCAGCGGTTTTTCGACCGTGTTGAGGTGACTGTGCATGTCCTGCGCGCTGCTGTCGACGTACAGGAGGCCGGTGACGATCTCGCCCAGCGCCTGGCGCTCCTGCAGGTGGTTGATCGCGCCGATGCGGTCCGACGGGTCGTAGTCGACGTCGAGCTTGCGCAGGTGCAGGATCGAACCGTCGTGCTGCACGATGCGGCGCAGCGAACCGGGTGGATACGACGTCTCGATCGGGTCGCGCGGCAGGATCACTTCAATGCGGTTGACCGCTTCGTTGTGCTGGCGCACGTAGTCGTAGCTGCGCGTCGAACCGCTGTGGTTGTTGAAGGTCACGCACGGGCTCAGCACGTCGATCAGCGCCGGACCGTTGTGGCGCAGCGCCCCTTTGATCAGCGGCACGAGCTGCTCCTTGTCGCCGGAGAAGCTGCGCGCGACGTACGTGGCGCCGAGCTGCAGCGCGAGCGCGGCGAGGTCGATCGGGCTGTCGCTGTTGAGGACGCCTTTCTTGCTCTTCGAGCCCTTGTCGGCGGTCGCCGAGAACTGGCCTTTGGTGAGGCCATACACGCCGTTGTTCTCGACGATATAGGTCATGTTCACGCCGCGGCGCATCGCGTGCGCGAACTGTCCGATGCCGATCGACGCCGAGTCGCCGTCACCCGACACGCCCAGGTACAGCAGGTTGCGGTTGGCGAGCGCGGCACCCGTGAGCACCGAGGGCATGCGCCCGTGCACGCTGTTGAAGCCGTGCGAGTTGCCGAGGAAGTAGTCGGGCGTCTTCGACGAGCAGCCGATGCCCGAGAGCTTGGCGACTTTGTGCGGTTCGATGTCGAGGTCGAAACACGCCTGCACGATCGAGGCGCTGATCGAGTCGTGGCCGCAGCCGGCGCACAGCGTCGAGATGGCGCCTTCGTAGTCGCGGCGCGTGTAGCCGAGCGCGTTCTTCGGCGCGTCGGCGCTGAGGAGTTTCGGTTTGGCGAGATAGGTCATGAGGCCACCTTGCGGATCGGGCTGATTTTGCGGTCGGACAGGGCATCGGCGATTCGGCCGCTGATGAAGCGCGCGGTGATCGGCGAGCCGTCGTAATGCAGCACGCGCACGAGCTTCTTCGGATCGATCTCGCCTTCGTTGATGAGGAGCGAACGCAGCTGCCCGCTCTCGTTCTGCTCGACGACGAACACCTGCTCGTGCTCGGCGATGAACTGCATGATCTCGTCGCAGAACGGGAAGCCGCATACGCGCAAGGTGTCGACATGGATGCCGTCGGCTTCGAGCAGTGCGCTGGCCTCGGCCATCGCGGGGCTCGTCGAGCCGAAGTGGATCACGCCGAAAGCCGTCGGCTGCGATGCGGCGTGCAGCACCGGTGCCGGCACGAGATTTTTCGCGGTGTCGAATTTTCGCCGCAGCCGCTCCATGTTGTAGACGTAGTCCGCGCCCGACTCGCTGTACTTCGCATAGGGATTGCGCGTCGTGCCGCGCGTGAAGAACGCGCCTTTCGTCGGATGCGTGCCCGGAATCGTGCGGTACGGAATACCGTCGCCATCGACGTCGAGATAGCGGCCGAAGTCCTTGCCGGCTTCGAGCTCGTCGTAGGTCATCAGCTTGCCGCGGTCGTAGCGGCGGCTGTCGTCCCAGTCGAACGGCTTGCACAGCGATTCGTTCATGCCCATGTCGAGGTCGGACAGCACGAACACCGGCGTCTGCAGGCGGTCGGCGAGATCGAACGCGAGCGCGCCGAACGTGAAGCATTCGTACGGGTTTTCCGGGAACAGCACGACGTGCCGGGTGTCGCCGTGCGACGCGTACGCGCAGGCGAGGAGATCCGACTGCTGCGTCTTCGTCGGCATGCCGGTCGAGGGGCTGCCGCGCTGCACGTCGAAGATCACCGCCGGAATCTCGGCGAAATATGCGAGGCCGAAGAATTCCTGCATCAGCGAGATGCCGGGGCCGGAGGTCGCGGTGAAAGCGCGCGCGCCGTTCCACGCCGCGCCGATGACCATGCCGATCGACGCGAGCTCGTCTTCGGCCTGCACTGCCGCGTAGCGCGCGTGGCCGCTGTCGGGGTCGGTGCGGTACTTGCGGCAGTAGCTCGTGAAAGCTTCGATGACCGACGTCGACGGCGTGATCGGGTACCAGCCGGCGACCGTCGCTCCGCCATACACCGCGCCCAGGCCGCACGCGCTGTTGCCGTCGATGAAGATGCGATCACCCACGGCGTCGGCGCGCTTGACGGTGAGGCCGATCGGGCACGGCAGATGCGCTCGCACATAGTCGTAGCCGAGGCGCAGCGCATGCACGTTGGCCTGGATCAGCGCGTCCTTGCCGCGATAGCGATCGACGATCAGTTTTTCGACGACGGCGAACTCCATATCGAGCAGCGCGACCAATGCGCCGACGTACATGACGTTCTTGAACAGCTGGCGCTGGCGCGGATCGGTGTATTCGCGGTTGCACATCGCCGTCAGCGGCACGCCGAGCACGGTGATGTCGTCGCGGAACTTCGAGGCGGGAAGCGGCTTCGTCGAGTCGTAGAAGAGGTAACCGCCGGCATCGACGCTCGCGACGTCGCGGTCCCAGGTCTGCGGGTTCATCGCGACTATCATGTCGCAGCCGCCCCGCGCGCCGAGCCAGCCCGCTTCGGACACGCGCACCTCGTACCAGGTCGGCAACCCCTGGATGTTCGACGGGAAGATGTTGCGCGGCGCGACCGGCACGCCCATGCGCATGATTGCGCGCGCGAACAGTTCGTTGGCCGAGGCCGAGCCCGAGCCGTTGACGTTCGCGAACTTGATGACGAAGTCGTTGATGCTTGCGATCGATTGTGCGCTTTTCATGACCTGGGCGCCTCCGCTCCGGCTTGTGCTACGTCGATAGTGAATTTCTGCATGTCCCACGCCCCGGTCGGGCAGCGCTCGGCGCACATGCCGCAGTGCAGGCAGACGTTCTCGTCCTTGACCATCACCCGCCCGGTCTTGAGCCCTTCGGCGAGATACAGCGACTGCTCGAGGTTCTTCGCCGGCACCTTGAGCCGTGCGCGCAGCTCTTCCTCTTCGCCGTCGGCAGTGAACGTGATGCATTCGGTCGGGCAGATGTCGACACAGGCGTCGCACTCGATGCACAGCTTCGGCGTGAACACCGTCGCGACGTCGCAGTTGAGGCAGCGCTCGGTCTCGCCGCACGCGAGCTTGAGGTCGTAGCCGAGTTCGAATTCGAGCTTGATGTCCTTCAACGCCTCCTCGAGCGTCTTCACCGGCACTTTGCGCCGCGCTTCCTCGGACACGTGGTTGTCGTAGCTCCACTCGTGGATGCCCATTTTCTGGCTGACGAGGTTGACGAGCGGCCCGGGGCGCTTCGTCAGCGGCTCGTTGCGGCAGAAGAGATCGATCGAGATCGCAGCGTCATGGCCCTGCGCGACCGCGGTGATGATGTTCTTGGGTCCGAGCGCCGCATCGCCGCCGAAGAACACGCGCGGCAGCGTCGACTGCAGCGTGCGCTCGTCGAGGACCGGCATGCCCCAGCGGTCGAATTCGACGCCGATGTCGCGCTCGATCCACGTGAAGGCGTTTTCCTGACCGATCGCGAGCAGCACTTCGTCGCATTCCATATGCACGTCGGGCTCGCCGGTCGGCACCAGCGAACGGCGTCCGTCGGCGTCGTATTCGGCCTGCACCTTCTCGAACAGCACTCCGGTCAGGCGCCCGTTGTCGTGCGTGAATTCCTTCTGCACAAGGTAGTTGTGGATCGGGATGCCTTCGTGGATCGCGTCCTCCTTCTCCCACGGCGAGGCTTTCATCTCGTCGAAGCCGCTTCGGACGACGACATGCACTTCCTCGCCGCCGAGGCGCCGCGCCGAACGGCAGCAGTCCATCGCGGTGTTGCCGCCGCCCAGCACGATGACGCGCCGGGCGATCTTCGTCACGTGGCCGAACGCGACGTTGGCGAGCCAGTCGATGCCGACGTGGATGTTCGCCGCAGCTTCCTGGCGCCCGGGGAGAGCGGCGTCGCGGCCGCGCGGCGCGCCGGTGCCGACGAACACGGCATCCCAGTTGTCGGCGAGCAGGTCGCGCAGACTGCCGATCCACTCACCCTGGCGCAACTCGACGTCGAGACCCGCGACATAGCCGCACTCCTCGTCGATGACGCTGTCGGGCAGGCGGAATTTCGGGATCTGGCTGCGCATCATGCCGCCGGCCGACTTGCCGCTGTCGAACACGGTGACCTGGTAGCCGAGCACTGCCAGATCGCGCGCGACCGTCAGCGAAGCGGGGCCGGCGCCGACACAGGCGATGCGCTTGCCGTTCTTCACGCTCGGCGCTTTCGGCAGCAGCTCGTGGATGTCTTCCTTGAAATCGGCGGCGACGCGCTTCAGGCGGCAGATCGCGACCGGTTCCTTGTCGACGCGCCCGCGCCGGCACGCCGGCTCACAGGGGCGGTCGCAGACACGGCCGAGAATGCCGGGGAACACGTTCGAGCGCCAGTTGAGCATGTACGCGGCGGCGAAATCGCCCGCCGCGATCTGGCGAATGTATTCGGGGACGGGGGTATGGGCCGGACAGGCCCACTGGCAGTCGACGACCTTGTGCAGGTAGTCGGGCGCGCTGATGTCGGTCGGTTTCAAGTCTGTCCTTCCTGTCCGAAAAATTGCGGACGCCCGCCGGGAGTGCGGGAGTTCCTTCTTCTCACCGGTCGCCGCGGCGGTGGAGGCGCAGCGAGGCGGCGAGACCGCCTCTGCCAGTGATTGTTGAGCAGTATAATTCAGAACGCGCACTATGGTGCATGTTGTTATACAAGAAGCTGTTCATTTTGTTCATTTCGTGCTCGAACCCTTACGACCTCCGTCCGCCGTCCCGTCGACGGGCGGAGTCGCAGTTTCATTCGAGGCAGCACGCCTTCTCGGTGAGGTCGGCGCACCCGCAGCCCGCCTGGTCAGCGATCTGCCGCTGGATTCCCCTGAAACGCGCCTGCACGGTGTCGCCGAAGAGCGGATCGGCGCTGAGATGGATTGCCGAATCGACGAGGAACCAGTCTTTCTTTTGCAACGCAGCGCCGAGCCGGGGGAAGATCTCGCGCTCCTCCTTGTCCATGTGGTCGCGCAGAAACGCGACGTAGCGGCACACGTCGTCGATGATCGTTGCGCGCGACATCATCGTTCCGGCAGCCGCCGCAGCCAGATCCGCAGCCAGGGTCGCGCCACTTGCCTCGATTTGCCTGTGCTGGCCGGCCAGTTCGTCAACGACATCCCGCGCGGACGGATCGTAGGCAAGGAGCGTCCCGAACGCGACGTCCTCGCGCGGGTGATGGAAGCGGTCGGGGTACTGGGTGAGGTAGTAGACGACGTCCGACATGAGTTCGTAATCCGGCTGCTCACCGCGGGCGAACAGTTCGGTCCGGGTTTCGAGGAGGTCGAGCAGCTTGCGGTAATTCGCGTGCTCGGTTTTCCACTTCGTGATGTGTGCGGGCATGACAGTCTCCGGGGTTGGATTCGCTCTCGACATCCCGCCTGCCCTCACTGCCGGGGACGGGACTCCATTGCACGATTCCATGCTAAGCACGCATGCGGGCCGCGCAAATGACTTTTGTCATTCAGCCAAATGCTGCCCTGCCCTACTCTGCGCCTGCGCCGAATCCTCGGCATCTTTCGGCCACACGCGTGCAGTGCGGCGCGCCGGCCCCCAGCGAGAGGAGAAAAATCATGACTTACGTGGTCACCGAAGCGTGCATCAAGTGCAAACACACCGATTGCGTCGACGTCTGCCCGACCGACGCTTTCCGCGAAGGCCCCAATTTCCTCGTCATCGACCCGGAAGAATGCATCGACTGCACGCTGTGCGTTGCCGAATGCCCCGTGGACGCGATCTATGCCGACGACGACGTGCCGGACGACCAGCGGCAGTTCATCGCGCTGAACGAAGAACTGGCGAAGGAGTGGAAGCCGATCGTCGAAGTCAAGCCCGCGCCGGAGGACGCGGGAATGTGGGCGACGGTGAAGGACAAGCTGAAGTTCCTTGAACGCTGACCGGCGCGGCGCAGTGGATTGCCGCTATCAAATCGGCAACCGAATACGACCCGTTCGCCCTGAGTGGGATATTCGCCCGATGGTCGAAAGGCGTTGGCAAGAAACAGGGCGGTGGTAGTGTTCGGGGAGTTGCTTGTGGACAAAGACCGACTGAGCACTGGTGCCCTGGAGCCCGTCCTCTGAGTATGGTTGAGGCATCGTCGGCGAGTATGGTGAGTCCCCTGGCGCGTTGGTGCTGGCCACCGGCGGGTCTGTCCGACATCCCGATTGAGAGATTGAGCGTATCGACATGCCCACGTCCGCGAGCGACCTTGACTCAAGGAGAGAACATGGCGCAACGAGTTGGTCCGACCCGACGCGGAGTTGACGGCACACCGGTCGAGCCGTTGAGCATCAAGCATCCCAACGCTGCCGGCATCGACATCGGCGGGGCAAGCCACTATGTGGCGGTGCCGCCTGATCGGGTAGGCAAAGGCGAGCCCGCGGTGCGCGAATTCGGACCGCACACCGAAGACCTGGTCGCGGTTGCCAATTGGCTTTGCGCGTGCCGCATCGATACCGTCGCGCTCGAATCGACGGGGGTGTATTGGATAGCGCTGTACGAGCTTCTGCAAGCGCGTGGCTTTGAGGTGTGGCTGGTCGATGCCAAAAGCGTACGCCACGTCAAGGCGCGCAAATCCGACGTGCTTGATTGCCAGTGGTTGCAACAACTGCACAGCTTCGGACTGCTGAGTCAGGCGCATCGGCCGGATGAGCAGGTTTGCGCGCTGCGCGAGATGTCGCGGCTGCGCGACATCACCATCGATGAGCGCGCCCGGCATACCCAGCGCATGCAAAAGGCGCTCACCCAGATGAATGTGCAACTCACCAACGTGATTACCGACATCACCGGCGAGACGGGCATGAACATCATCCGCGCCATCGTTGCCGGCGAGCGCGACCGCATGGCCCTCGCGCAGTTGAGGAACTACCGGGTACATGCCAGCACCGAGCAGATTGCCAAGGCGCTCGAAGGGCGTTGGAGCCGCGAGCATCTGTTCAGTCTTGCCCACGAGCTCAAGGCCTATGACTTTGCCAGCGAGCAGATTGCGCGGCTGGACGCCGAGATCGAGGGGCGGCTTGAGGCGATGCGCGTCTTCGACAAGAGGCCGGAGGCGAACGCGAACAAGGGACGTCGCAAGAACACGCTGGCCTTCGACGGACGGCGGGCACTGATGAACTGGTGCGGCGTGGATTTGACCGAAGTGCCCGGCATCGACGTGGGCACCGCCCTGAAGATCCTCTCGGAGTTGGGGAGCTCGCTCACCCGCTTCGCCACGGCAAAGCATTTCTGCTCGTGGCTGGGACTGTGCCCCGGCACGCGGATTTCTGGCAACAAGAAGCTCTCCGGCGCCAGCAAACGAATCCCCAACCGTGTCGCGCGGGCGTTGAAACTCGCCGCGCTGGGCTTGTCGCGCTCGCGCTGCGCCATGGGGGCCTATTACCGAAAGCTTGCCCTGCGCATGGGCTCGCCCAAGGCCATTACCGCCGTGGCGCATAAGCTCGCGCGTATTGTCCATGCGATGCTCAGCGGGCAGGCCAGCTACGTCAAGGAGGATCAGGCCAGGCACGAAGCGCGCTACCGCGAACGCGCCATCAAAGCACTGCAGAAGCGCGCCCAGGAGCTCGGCCTGACCCTCTCGCCGCAGGCTGTTCCCGCTCAACCATAATGCCGATCGTTCCTCGCTGCACATTTTTAACCCATTGAATCAAGATGCGAAAATTACTGTTTCTTGAGAGCTCGTCGAAGGGCGGTCGCAGGGCTTCGACAGGCTCAGCCCGAACGGTATCTGGTTGCAGCATTGATAGGTGTCGACGATCCGTCAGGTGTCGAGGATCCGCCGCAGCATGTCGGCACGCGTGATCTCCATGCCCCCCGGCCGGCTCGTCAGCCAGCCCGCTTTCTGCCACCGGCTGAGAATGCGGATGACGGTCTCGGCCCGCGCGCTCACGAGCTGGCTGATTTCCTCGCGGCTCAGATTCACTTCGACCACGACTGCCTCCGCGCCCGTCGGCCGGCCGAAGCGCTCGATGAGGTAGATCATCAATGCCGCCAGGCGCCGCGGCACCGAGCCCGCGCTGACGATGTCGATCTTCGCGCGCAACGCGGCCGTATGCTGGAGCAGCGCCCGGTTGATGGCGAAGCCGACGGTGACCGACGTCTCGAGAGCCTCCTGCAGCGCGTCGGCGCGGATCGACAGGACATCGACCGCGCCACCGATCGCGATCGCGTCGGCGGGAAACAGTCCGTGTTCGAGCACCGCGGCGAGCCCGACGGCCTCGCCCGTACGGAACAGGCCGACAACCACACCGTCCCCGGTCAGCGTCGTCTGCCGGATCTCGATGATCCCGGATTCGATAACGGCGAAGTGCGCGGCGCGCTCTCCGGCGCGCCACAGCGGCTTCCCCGGGCCGAGGTGACGATGGCGGGCGCCCCGGGCCAAGCACGCGAGATCGCTCGAACCCAAGGTCGAAAACAGCTCCAGCCCGGCCATCCGGTCCGCCACAGCACGAGCCTCTTCCGGCAGGGATGTCGAGTGTGGCATGGCCAGCGGCGGTGCGTGACTCATCATGCTCCTGCGAAACAGCGACGAACGGGCGTCGGTTCAGGACGATTCGCGCACCAGCGCGAGCCGGATGCGCTCGATCGCGTGCGACGGGCGGAGGCCTTTCGGGCAGACTTCGGTGCAATTCATGATCGTGCGGCAGCGGTACAGGCGGTAAACATCGTCCAGATAGGCCAGCCGCTCGGCGGTCGCCGTGTCGCGGCTGTCGGAGATGAAGCGGTAAGCCTGCAGCAGTCCTGCGGGGCCGATGAACTTGTCCGGGTTCCACCAGTACGACGGACAGAACGCGCTGCAGCAGGCGCACAGGATGCATTCGTAGAGCCCGTTCAGACGGTCGCGCTCTTCAGGCGTCTGCAGGCGCTCGCGCTCGGGCGCCACCTCGTCGTTGATCAGGTACGGTTTGATCGCGTGGTAGTGCGCGAAGAACTGCGTCATATCGACGATCAGGTCGCGAATCACCGGAAAACCGGGCAGCGGGCGCAGCACCACCGGCTCCTTCAATCCGGCCAGCGACGTCACGCACGCCAGGCCGTTGCGCCCGTTGATGTTCATCGCGTCCGAACCACACACGCCTTCACGGCACGAACGCCGGAACGACAGGCTGTCGTCGATCGTCTTGAGCCGCATCAGCGCATCGAGCAGCTTCTTGTCCCCTGCCTCCGGCGTGATGTCGTAGTCCTGCATGCGCGGCTTCGCGTCGGTTTCGGGGTTGAAGCGGTAGATGCTGATTCGCATGTTTTCCTCCTCGCCGCCGGCGTTCATCCGGCGGTGGTGAAATGCGCGGCCATCGTCAGCGCGACGCGGATCACGATCGCGATCAGGACCAGTGCGATCAGCCCCAGCAGCGGCAACCGCACGGCGGGCGGGTGAATGTAGTCGAGCACGATGTCGCGAATGCCGATCCAGCCATGCAGGGCCAGCGCCGCGAAAAGCACGACGATCAGCACTGCGCCGTGCGGACTCGTCGCCAGCTCATACCAGCGTTCATAAGTGAGCGGCAAGCCAGCCAGCAGCATCGCCGCAGCCGCCGCCAGAAAGATCAGCAGCACGACCGCTGTCACGCGCTGCAGCATCCACGCCCTTTGCCCAAGGAACAGTCTCATGACAGCCACCTCGCGGCGACAGCGAGCGCAATCACCGCCGCCGCGACGAGCGCCGCCCACGCGCTTGTCCGCGCCTGGTCGAGCCGGCTGCCGACGCCGAGATCCATCAGCAGGTGGCGCAGGCCGGCGAGCACGTGATGCGACGCGGCCCACACGACCACGATGAGAAGCAGTGCGCGCCCCGGCGCTGACACGAGATCGCGCAGCGCTTCGAATTCGGCTTCGCCGCGCAGCGACCGGTCGAGCGCGAGCGCGAGAAACGGCAGCGTGATGAGCAGCAGCACGCCCGAGATGCGGTGTCCGATCGAGGCGATCGCACCGATCGGAAAGCGTATCTGCGACAGGTTCAGGAACTTCGGCGCGCTTTCGGGCGGTGCTCGCATGTTCGCCTCCTCGGATGGCTAGGTGGACTCGTCCCCGCAACCGCAGTTCGCTTCGGCGACGATAACCCGGTGGAGCTGGACGAAACGATCCTGTGCAGGAGCGGGAAACAGCGGATCCTGCTGCCTGGGCTCCGACGCACGGTCGATCGTCCGCCAGTCGCCATCATCCAGAAAGCGGACAGCCGCCGGAAACAGCACCAGCTCCTCGACTGCCATGTTGTGGCGCAGGCGCTCCGCATAGAGACGGACGTTGGCGCCGACCAGTTCCCACGACATCGTTTCTCCGCGCGCGGCCGACTCGAGGTCACGCATCAGGTCCGCGCCCTGCCGTGCAAGCGTCGCGTGCTGCGCTTCGATCTCGTCACCGAAACCCGGCGGCAATGCGTCCTTTTTCCGCAGTCGCTCGACGATGCGGTCTTCGAGCGGGTGGTGGGATACGTCCGGAAAATTGGTCAGGTAATAAAGGGCATCGACCAGCAGTTCGATGTCGGCCGTCCCCGGCTCGACCCCCGCAGCCGGCCGGCTGGCGAGCAGTTGCACGAGCGCTTCAAGGTTCCCGTGGTCGGCCCGCAGTCGGACGATCGCGTTCGGCATGACGTATCCCTCAGTCCTGTGAGTGCTTCATCGTTTCGATCGCAAGCATCGAGTGTGCATAAGCGGCACCGGCGCGCATTTCCGCGGCGACCCAGATGGCCTCCATGATCTCTTCCTCCGTCGCGCCGCTCTTGAGCGCCTCGGAAGTATGCCCGTGGATGCAGTATGGACACTGGGTGACATGCGCGACCGCGACCGCGATCAGCTGCTTCGTCTTCTTCGGCAAGGCGCCGTCGGCAAAAACGGCGTCGCTGAACGCCTTGAACGCAGCAAGGGGACCGGGCGCGAGTTCCTTGCGCTTGCGCGCGGCTTCGATATTCCACTGCGGGTACAAAGACTGGTCCATCGTCGAAACCCTCCATCCGTTGCCGTCGGAACGTCCCCCTGTCCGGGACGCGTGTGTTCCATGACCCGAGCGCTCAGATACAGACCACGGGCGCCGCATTCGGTTGCGCGAGACCTCCGCCTCCACGAAATGCAGCGCAAATGCGCACGGTTACAAGGAATAGTAGGCCCTGGTTTTAAAGAGTCAACAAACATGCATCTTTAGCCGCTCTTTCCCTATAATGAATGCCGCACCAGTCACCCGAGGTGGGCGGGTGCTCCCGGGCAGGTCGCACCAAGCCGCGCCAGCCGGCCGAAAAACAGCCCAGAACGGGCGGGAACAAAAGGGGACACATCTTGACTTTCGGTTTCAAGCAGCTGGGCCGGCTGCGCTCATGGCTGCGCGCCTTCATTCCTGACGCGCATCATGTCAGCAGGCGCGAGAGGATTTTCGGCTGCATCGGTGCCCTGCTTGGCCTGATATGTGCGGAGTGGATCAGCCGGCAGATGATCGGCGAATCGACCCCCTGGTTCATCGCCCCGATGGGGGCATCGGCAGTGCTGCTGTTCGCAATGCCGTCGAGTCCGCTCGCGCAGCCGTGGTCGGTGATCGGCGGAAATGTGGTCTCGGCGCTCATCGGCATCACCTGCGCCAAATTGATCGGCAACCCCGGACTCGCCGCGGCGGTCGCCGTCGGGCTGTCGCTGGTCATCATGTTCCAGTTGCGGTGCCTGCACCCGCCCGGCGGCGCAGTTGCGCTCACCGCGGTGCTCGGCGGCCCGGCGGTCGTGGACCTGGGCTACCAATTCGCATTCTGGCCGGTCGCGGTGGATTCGCTGTGCCTCGCGCTGTTCGCGGTCGCGTTCAACGTCGCCCTCGGACGCCGTTACCCACATCGCTCGCAGGAGCAGGCGAACCCTCACCGCACGGCGGACCCGCTGCCGAGCGCCCGGGTCGGCGTCACCCTCGCGGACCTGAACGAAGCGCTCGATGCGCGCGGCGAACTGCTCGATATCAGCAGCAAGGATCTCGGTGAAATCCTCGCTGCAGCCGAAGCACGGGCTTTCCGCCGCCGCTTCGGCGAAGTCCGCTGTGGCGACATCATGTCGGAGGACGTCGTCACTGTCGGGACGCAGGCATCGATCGGCGAGACCTGGGCGCTGCTGGCGAGACACAAGATCAAGGCGATTCCGGTCGTCGCCGGCGAGCAGCGGCTGCTGGTCGGCATCGTCTCGCTGCACGATTTCTTCATTCGCCGCGACCTGGTCGGCACCATGTTCATTGGCGAGCTGATGTCGCGCGACGTCGTCACGGCCCGCCCGGACCAGCCGATCCTCGAACTGGCAAAGCTCTTTTCCGACGACGGCCTGCATCACGTGCCGGTGGTCGATGAGCACCGCAATGTGGTCGGCATGTTGACGCAGTCCGATCTCGTCGCCGCACTCGTCAGGACCCGCCTCGACGAGCCCGAGAAGACCGATCTGGCGATGGCCGCCTGAACGCGCTCCCCGCGCCGCCGTCGGTCAGTGTTGCAGGATCTTCGCGAGGAAGCTCTGCGCGCGCTCGGAGCGCGGCTGGCCGAAGAAGTCCTCCTTGGCCGCGTCCTCGACGATCGCGCCGCGATCCATGAAGATCACGCGGTGCGCGACCTTGCGCGCGAAACCCATCTCGTGCGTGACGCACATCATCGTCATGCCTTCGTGCGCGAGCTGGACCATCACGTCGAGCACCTCGTTGATCATTTCCGGGTCGAGCGCCGACGTCGGCTCGTCGAACAGCATGCAGATCGGATCCATCGCGAGCGCGCGCGCGATCGCGACGCGCTGCTGCTGGCCGCCCGAGAGCTGGCCGGGATACTTCGTCGCCTGCGCCTTCAGGCCGACCCGATCGAGCAGCCTCAGCCCCTTGTCGACGGCCTCATCGCGACTGCGGCCGAGCACCTTGATCTGCGCGATCGTCAGGTTGTCGGTGATCGTCATGTGCGGGAACAGCTCGAAGTTCTGGAACACCATGCCGACCTGCGCGCGCAGCTTCGGCAGATTCGTCTTCGGATTCTCGACGGCGACGCCATTGACGACGATGCTGCCTTTCTGGAACGGTTCGAGCGCGTTCACGCACTTGATCAGCGTCGACTTGCCCGAGCCCGACGGTCCGCACACGACCACCACTTCGCTCTTGTTCACGTTCGTCGTGCAGTCCGTCAGCACCTGGAAGCTGCCGTACCATTTTGAGACGTTCCTGATCTCGATCACGTTCGAAACTCCAGAGGGGTCAACGGATGATGGCGATGCGCGACTGCAGCAGCTTCACGAGCCGCGAAAGGGTGAAGCAGATGACGAAATAGACCACCGCGACGGTGGTGTACATCTCCACCGGACGCAGGTCGCGCTGCGTGATCTTGTCGGCCGCGCCGAAGAAATCGGTCGCGCCGATCGCATACACGAGCGACACGTCCTGGAACAGGATGATCGTCTGCGTCAGCAGCACCGGCAGCATGTTGCGGAAAGCCTGCGGCAGCACCACCAGCCGCATCGTCTGGCCGTACGTGAAGCCCATCGCATAGCCCGCCGCAACCTGCCCGCGCGGCACCGACTGGATGCCCGAACGCATGATCTCGGAGTAATAGGCGGCCTCGAACACGGTGAAGGTGAAATAGGCCGAATTCGCCGCTCCGATCGGCATCTGTTGTCCGGTGATCATCTGCAGCACCATCGGCAGGATCAGGTAGAACGCGAGGATCACCTGTACCAGCGGCACGCTGCGGAAGATGTTCACATAGCCGGCGGCGAACCACTGCAACGGCGCGATCGACGACAGGCGCATCAGCGCCAGCACCGTGCCGATCAGGATGCCGCCGAGCATCGCCATGAGGGTGACCTGTACGGTATAGCGCAGTCCCTGGGCGAGAAATTCCCAGTTCTCGAGGATGACCGAAAAGTCGAAATCGCTCATGGCACGTCCCCCCCCTTGCCGCCGACGATCAGGCCGGGCACGCGGGTGCGCCGCTCGATGAATGCGAGGAGGCGGTTCATCAGGAACGCGAGCGCGAAATACGCCAACGTCACGACGATCGTGATCTCGAACACCTGCGAGGTCTTCTCGATGATCTGCTTGTACTGGAAGTACAGCTCCAGGATGCCGACGGCGTAGGTCACGGCGGAATTCTTGAAGATGTTCATCGCCTCCGAAGTCATCGCCGGCAACACGATGCGGTAGGCCATCGGCAGGCGCACGTGGCGGTAGGTCTGCCATTCGGTCAGGCCGAGCGCGAGCCCGGCGTCGCGCTGCCCGCGCGACAGCGAGTTGATGCCCGCCTTGACCTGCTCGGCGATGCGCGCCGCGGTATACAAACCGAGGCCGACGACGGCGATCACGACATACGGCAGATCCTGCTTCATCCACATCCCGAGCCTGTCCGGCACGAGTTCGGGGACGACGAAGAACCACATGAAAAGCTGGACGATCAGCGGAATGTTGCGGAACACATCGACGTACGCGTCGCCGATCGCGACGAGCCAGCGCTTCGGTGTCGTGCGCATGACCCCGAGGGCCGAGCCGAGTGCCAGCGCGACCGCGAGCGAAGCCAGCGAAACGAGCGTCGTCCAGCCCAGTCCGGACAGTACCCAGTCGTAGTACTTGAGACCGTCGTCGGTCTCGCGAAAGAAAAACAGCCAGTCCCAGTGATAGTCCATCGCAGTTCCCCGATGTGCCGCGACGGCAGGCAGTGAAGCCCGGCGAAAAGGAAAATGGAAACAGCCGGGTGCGACGTCCCCCGGCTGCCAGGCGGCTTATTCGACGCCTTTGTCGGTCGGGTTCTCGAACGCGGCCTTGAGCGCGGGGCTCATCGGGAAGTTCAGGTTCACGTTGCGCGGCGGAATCGGTTTCATGAACCACTTGTCGTAAAGCTTTTCCGCCTCGCCGGACTTCATCAGCCCGACGAGAGTCTTGTCGACGATCGCCTTGAACGGCGCATCGTCCTTGCGCACCATCACGCCGTACGGCTCATCGCGCAGCGACGGACCGACGATCTCGAACGCGGACGGATTCTTCGAATTCGCGATCAGGCCGGCAAGCAGGATGTCGTCCATGACGAACGCCGCGGCGCGCCCGCTATCGACCATCAGGAACGAGTCGGCGTGGTCCTTGCCGTAGATGTTCTTCACGTTGATCGTCCTGCCTTTCTCGTTCTGCTTGATCAGCTCGTCCGACGTCGTGCCCGTCGTCGTCACGACCGGCTTGCCGTCGAGATCGCCGATGTCGTCGATGCCCGAATCCTTGCGCACGCCCATGCGCACGCTGGTGATGAAGTACGCAACGCTGAAGCCCACCTGCTGCTGACGCGCGACGCTGTTCGTCGTCGAGCCGCACTCGAGGTCGATCGTGCCGTTCTGCATCAGCGGAATGCGGTTCTGCGACGTCACCGGTTGGTATTTGACCTGCAGGTTGGGCATCTTCAGTTCGGTCTTGACGGCGTCGACGACCTTTGCACACAGGTCCATCGCATAGCCGACCGGCTTCTGGTTCGCATCGAGGTAGGAAAACGGCACCGACGACTCGCGGTGTCCGACAGTGATGGTGCCCGTATCCTTGATCTTCTGCAGCGTGCCGCTCGACTGTGCGTGAGCGGGCGCGACCATGCCGGCCGCGGACAGACATAGCGCAATGACGGTGAGGGACTTGTGCATGAATACCTCCAGTCTTGGTTCGGGATCGACGAATTCTCGCCGCGTAAGGCAACGGAAGCGCACGAACGTGACATTTCCTGCTGCCATCCTAAACCAACGCTCCCGCACGAGATATCCCGGTGTACTCGAGGCACCCGTTAGCAAGTATGCATGCGGGCCCCGACCGGCCAGCAGAAAGCGCTGCCGGCCGACGCCAAAGAGGTCTCGTGCGACGCGCAAAACGGACCGCCGAAGGACGGTAAGCCCCTGCGGGACAGCGGCGCGAATCGCAAAAAGCGGGGCTTTCGGGCGCATCGCTTTCTGCTACAATGCGCGCCTTCCACGGAGAGGTGGATGAGTGGTTTAAGTCGCACGCCTGGAAAGCGTGTTTGGGATAATATCCCAACGCGGGTTCGAATCCCGCCCTCTCCGCCAGACACTTGAATTGGCCATATTCGTGAATCGGAACAACGATTTAATGAATATGGCTTTTTTCTTGCTGCGGATCCGCGCCGAACGCCGCGAGACGGAAGCCGGCGCCCAAAAACCCCCTCAAATCGAGATTTGCTGCCCGCGGCGGCTCCTGAGTCCCTGCTCGATCGCAAGGGCAGCGGTGATCGGGCCCGAATGCGAGAACGCCTGCGGAAAGTTGCCGAGCGTTTCGAGGCTTTCGGGGCCGAGCTGCTCGGCGTAGAGCCCGAGGTCGTTGGCGCAGTCGGAGCAGGCGTTCGAACTGGTCAATGGCCGCGTCGAGCGGGCCAGCGCGGGCAAGGCAGTCGACGGTCCAGAAGCCGCACACGGCGAAAAAGTTCTCGCTGCCGGCATGGCCGCGTCAGTTTTTACACGGGACGGGGGTCGTTCAGTAGCTTTTACAGCGCGCGCTGCCGACACTTGGCCAGCTCGTCCCGGCACCCGCATTGCAGGCCCGCACCCAACACGGCCGGGACGGAGAACGATCAACGGCGCCTACACGTGCAAGCAGGCGCTGTGGTTCGCCGAGCGCCTTGCCGAGCTGCAGGTCGCGTGGTTCGAGGAGCCGGTGTCGTCCGACGATCTGGCCGGCCTGCGGCTGCTGCGCGACCGCGCCCCGGCCGGCATGGCGATCAGCGCCGGCGAATACGGCTACGACCTGCCCTACTTCCGCCGCATGCTCGAAGCGGGAGCGGTCGACATCCTGCAGGCCGACGCGACGCGCTGCGGCGGCGTCACCGGCTTTCTCGGCGCCGCCGCATTGTGCGAAGCGTTTCTCGTGCCGCTGTCGAGCCACTGCGCCCCCAGCCTGCACCTGCCGCTGTGCTGCGCTGCCCGGCCCGCGATCCATCTCGAATGGTTCCACGACCACGTGCGCATCGAGCACCTTCTGTTCGACGGCGCGCCCGACCCGGTCGACGGCCGCCTCGCTCCGGCCGACGACCGCCCCGGCTTCGGCCTGGTGTTCAAGGAACAGGACGCCCGATGCTTCGAAAACCCCTGACCGGCCACGATCCGCGCCCGGTCGAAACCCGCTTCGCCTACACCCTGGACAACAGCGACTTTGCGCGCACGATGCTGCGTTGCGTCGGGGTCGGCGCCTGCCGCAGCAAGAAAGACGTGATGTGCCCGGTCTCGGCCTATGCGTTCGGGCTCATCGACGTGTGGTCGCGCGCCGCGTCCCACGCGCCGGGCGTCGCGAACTTCTTCTCGCGCACCGAGCCGTTCGCGGGCTGCGACTGGCCCTCCAAGGAGAATGACATGGACCCGATCGGAAAACGTCGCTGGGCGATCGCCGAAGGCTATATCCCGCCGTCGAGCCCCGACGCGAGCTACGAGCTGAAAAGCCACGAGGCTGCGTGCATCCTGAACGCGGGCGACCGGCTCGCGCAGATCAAGATCACGATCTTCTTCACCGACCGGGAACCGGCCGGCCCTTACCTGCTGACGGTGCCGCCGCGGCGCACCTGCCATCTGCGCTTCGACGAACTCGACAACCCGGAGCCGATCCCGGTCAACACCCCCTATTCGAGCGTCATCGAATCGACGGTGCCGGTCGTCGTACAGCACACCCGGCTCGACTCGCGCCAGGCGGCGCTCGCGCTGCTAACGACAATCGCATACGCCGATTAGCGCGCCGGCAATGTCCCCGGACGAACACGATGGACACATGGCGCAGATGCGCGAGATGCATGGCAGGATGCTGTGGACGCATTTCGCAATCATCACACTCGGCCTCTGGTGCCTGACCGCGCCGGCGATCCTCGGCTACACCGAGCCCGGCAACTGGGGTGCGGGCGCCGAGCAGGTGACGGCCGAGCGCGCGCTGCTCGTCGTGTTCGGCACGCTGTCGCTGTCCTGGCGCCACCGCTGGGCGCAGTGGGGCAGCTGTTTCACCGGCATCTGGCTGCTCGCCGCGCCGCTGCTGTTCTGGTCGCCCGAGCCCGCGTCCTACGCCAACGACACGCTGGTAGACGCGCTCGCGATCGCGTTTTCGATCCTCGTGCCGATGATGCCGGGCATGAGCATGGATGCGATGCACGACGAGCGCGACATCCCGCCCGGCTGGAGCTACTCGCCGTCGGCGTGGTCACAGCGCCTGCCGATGATCGCGCTGGCGTTCGTCGGCTTTTTCATCGCCCGCTATCTCACCGCCTACCAGATGGGCCATGTCTCCGCAGTGTGGGACCCGTTCTTCGACGACGGCACCGCCCGCATCATCACTTCCGACGTCTCGCGCGCGTGGCCGATTCCTGACGCGGGGCTGGGCGCGATGAGCTATCTGCTCGAAGCGCTGTCCGGAATGATGGGCGGGCGGCAGCGCTGGCGCACGATGCCGTGGATGGTGGCGATGTTCGGCGTGCTGGTGATCCCGCTCGGCGCGGTGAGCATCTTCTTCATCATCATCCAGCCGATCGTTATCGGCACCTGGTGCACGCTGTGCCTCGCGTCGGCCGCGGCGATGGTGTTCATGCTGCCGTATGCGATCGACGAAGTCGTCGCGATGATCCAGTTCCTGATCGGCGCAAAACGCGCCGGGCAGCCGCTGTCGAGCGTTTTCTGGCACGGCGGGGTCATCGACGGCGCGGGCCGCGACGAGCGCCCGCCGCTCGCAATCGATGCGGCCGGGCTCGACCGGCTGCGCAACCAGGCCCGCGTGCTGCCGAAGGCGCTGATCCTCGCCACCGCGCTCGGCGTCTGACTGATGTTTACCCGCACGATTTTTGGTACGGACGGGGCGATGGCCGACAGCGACCACCTGGTCGGCGCGCTGGTGTTCACCGTGTCGATCACCGCGTACGCCGAAACCGCCCGGCCGCTGCGGGCGCTGAACATGGTGTTCGGTGCCTGGCTGATCGTGCTCGCGATCCCGCGCGGGCCGATCGTGCGCTCGTACGCCGGCTGGGACCGCTACCTCGTGTGGTGAGGCGGCATGGGCGCTGGCGCCCGGAGCAATCGCCCATCTGTATCGTCCGTCAGGGCACTCCGATTGCTTTCGCAGCCGATGCGATCCGATTCCTCCGGGGAGGCAGCAATATGGCAAGGGCACATCCGTCGATTCCCGGTCGGTCCTTCCGTCGATCTCCTGCGCCACCGGCTCTGCGCGAGCCCTGATCGGCGGCGCCCCCATGCTCGACAACATCCAGTCGGCTCTCGCCCCGCGCGGACTGGAAGCGGCCGGAATCCTCGAGATCACGGGAGTGCTGATCGTCGGCGGTGCGCTGATATTCGCGCTGGTCCTGACGCTGACCGCGCTGGCCTTTTTCGCC
Organism: Aromatoleum aromaticum EbN1; assembly: GCF_000025965.1. Lineage (NCBI taxonomy): Bacteria > Pseudomonadati > Pseudomonadota > Betaproteobacteria > Rhodocyclales > Rhodocyclaceae > Aromatoleum > Aromatoleum aromaticum. The sequence goes on along the minus strand of NC_006513.1, from coordinate 2,691,615 downwards.
CCCCCGCGCTGGCTTGCGGGCAAGGGGCTGATCGTCGGCGCCGGCATCGTTTTCCCGGTGATCACGCTCGCAGCTTTGCTGGTCTACACGCTGCTCGCTGCACCGCGGCTATCGGCCGCCGCGCCGGCCGACGTGACGATCGAAGTGGTCGGGCATCAGTGGTGGTGGCGGGTGAATTATCTCGATGCGCGCGGTGAAGTGGATTTTGCGACCGCGAACGAAATCCACCTGCCGGTCGGCCGGACGGTCGAACTACGGCTGCGCTCGGCCGACGTGCTGCACAGCTTCTGGGTGCCGTCGCTTGCCGGCAAGCTCGACCTGATCCCGGGCAAGGACAACCGGCTGCGTCTGGCCGCCACCGAGCCCGCAGTGCTGCGCGGCCAGTGCGCCGAGTACTGCGGCGGCCCGCACGCGCAGATGGCGCTGTTCGTCGTCGCCGAGGCGCCGGAGCGCTTCGAGGCGTGGCGCGCCGCGCAGCGCCGGCCGGCCGCCATCGCGGCCGAGGACGCGGCCGACCGCGAAGCGGCGAGCGGCCGGCGGCTGTTCCTGTCGCACTGCACGACCTGCCATACGGTGCGCGGCATCCGGGCCGAAGGCGAGCTCGGGCCCGACCTGACCCATTTCGCGAGCCGGCTGTCGCTCGGCGCCGGCATCCTGCCGAACAACCGGGCGACCGTCGCCGGCTGGATCGCCGGCAACCAGCACCTGAAACCGGACAACCTGATGCCCGAGTTCCGTTTCGACAGCGACGAACTGCGCGCGCTCGCGCATTGGCTGGAGACGCTCGAATAAATGTTCAAGGACCTGCCGCTGGGGATCAACGTCGCCGTGTTCCTGGCCGCCGGGGTCGTTGTGTGGGTGGCCGGCACGCGGGTGGCGCACTTGGCGACTTTCGCCGCGATCCTCGCGATCGCCGTGACCGCGCTGTTCATCGCCGGCCTGCTCGAGCGGCGCCACGTCATGATCCTGCGCATGGGCGGCGACTCGCTGCTCGCCCTCGCGACTTACGCGGCGGGGCTCACGGTGCTCTACACGCTGCGATGAGCGCGCTGCCGAACCCGGGCGTTCGCCCCGAGGGTGAAGTCGACGAACTGCGCCGGCTGTGGCGGCGGCCGCAGGGGCTGCGCGCGGTCACGGTCATCAACAACAACTACATCGGCGTGTTCTACGTCGGCGCCGCTTTCCTGTTCTTCGTGCTCGCGGGCATCGTCGCGCTGATGATGCGCACGCAGCTGGCGGTGGCCGAGAACGACTTCATCGGCCCGGCACTGTACAACCAGCTGTTCACGATGCACGGCACCGTCATGATGTTCCTGTTCGCGGTGCCGGCGGTCGAGGCGATGGGCATCCTGCTGCTGCCGAACATGCTCGGCGCGCGCGATCTGCCGTTTCCGCGCCTGTCGGCGTATGCGTTCTGGGCCTACCTGGTCGGCGGGCTGGTGTTCTTTGCGAGCATTTTCGTCGGCTGGGCGCCTGACGGCGGCTGGTTCATGAACCCGCCGCTGACCACCGAGACTTACTCGCCGGGCTACAACGCCGACTTCTGGCTGCTCGGCATCGGCTTCATCGAAATCTCGGCGATCGCCGGCGCGATCGAAATCATCGTCGGCATATTGCGCACCCGCTCGCCGGGAATGACGCTCGGGCGCATGCCGGTGTTCGCGTGGGCGATGCTGGTGTTCGCGCTGATGATCGTCTTCGCGTTTCCGGCAGTGATCCTCGCGACCGCGCTGCTCGAACTCGAGCGCGCCTTCCACTGGCCGTTCTTCGCCGCGCATCTCGGCGGCGACCCGCTGCTGTGGCAGCACCTGTTCTGGTTCTTCGGCCACCCCGAGGTGTACATCATTTTCCTGCCCGCCGCGGGCATGGTGTCGATGATCGTGCCGACGATGGCGCGCACGCCGCTCGTCGGCTACCGCTTCGTCGTCCTGGCGCTCGTCGGCACCGCGTTCCTGAGCTTCGGGCTGTGGGTGCATCACATGTTCACGACCGGCATCCCGCAGCTGTCGCTGTCGTTCTTCCAGGCCGCGAGCACCGCGGTCGCGATCCCGTCGGGCATGCAGGTCTTCGCGTGGATCGCGACTTTCGCGCGCGGTCGCGCGACGGGGCGGGTGCGGATCGCGACGCCGACGCTGTTCATCCTCGGCTTCCTGTTCATCTTCGTGCTCGGCGGGCTCACCGGCGTGATGGTCGCGGTGATCCCGTTCGACTGGCAGGCCCACGACAGCTACTTCATCGTCGCCCACCTGCATTACGTGCTCGTCGGCGGCATGGTGTTTCCGCTGTTCGCCGCGTTCTACTACTGGATGCCCTACACCAGCCGGCAGGCGCTGTCCGAGCGGCTCGGGCGCTGGGTGTTCGGGCTGATGTTCGTCGGCTTCAACATCACGTTCTTCCCGATGCATTTCACCGGGCTCGCCGGCATGCCACGCCGCGTCTACACCTACGCGGCCGGCTACGGCTGGGAGAGCCTGAACTTCGTCTCGACGGTCGGCGCGTTCATGATCGCCGCCGGCGTGCTGATCTTCATCATCGACGTCGCGCGGCGCTTTCGCATGTCCGCTGAGGACAACGCAGGCAACGTCTGGCAGGCCGGCACGCTCGAATGGCTGCCGAACGGCAATTACTCGAACCGCAGCATTCCCGTCGTCACCAGCCGCGAGCCGCTGTGGGACTAGCCGGACCTGGCGCGCGACGTCGAAGCGGGTCACTACTACCTGCCGGGCGCGCCGACCGGCGGGCGCGAGACGATCGTCACGGGTCCGCTCGACGCGCGGCCCGAGTTCGTGCTGCGCATGCCGATGCCCGGCTGGGCGCCGGTCGTCGCAGCGTGGTTCACCGCCGGCTTCTTCCTGCTGCTGACGGTCAAGCTCGTCGTGCCGGCCCTGATGTCGGGCGTTGTCGCGGTCGGCGCGCTGCTGCACTGGGGCTGGAGCCTCGACCCCGAACCGCTCGACGAACCGGTCGACATCGGCGGCGGCATCGTGTTGCCCAGCTACATGAGCGGCCCGCGCTCGCAGGCGTGGTGGGCGATCGGCGTGCTGATTCTGGTGTCGGGCTCGCTCTACGGCTGTGCGGTGTTTTCGTATCTCTACCTGTGGACCGTGTCGCCCGAAGTCTGGCCCGAACCCGCGCAGGTCGCCGGCATCGGCTATCCGCTCGCCGAAGCGGCCCTACTCGTCGCCAGCAGCCTCGCGCTGAGGCTCGCGAACCGACAGCTCGGCGCCGGCCGGCGCCGAGCGATGGCGCTCGCGGTCGCGGCCGGCCTGGTCCTGCTGGTCGCGGCGGTCGGGCTGGAGTTTTTCGCGCAGGGCGAGCTGTCGCCGAGCGCGTCGAGCTACGGCGCCGCCGTTTATCTGCTCGCATCGATCGCCGGCTTCTTCACGCTGGTCGTGCTCGTGATGGCACTGTTCGCGCTGGCCCGCGCTGCGACCGGCAAGGTCGGCCCGGTGCGCCGCGTGACTTTCGACAACATGCGCCTCTTCTGGCACTACACCGTCGGCCAGAGCCTCGTCGGCGTCGTGCTGGTGCACGGCTTTCCGAGGTTCGCGGGATGAACTTCGTTGCGACCAGCCTGCGCCTGTCCGCCGGGGTCATCGTCTGGGCGCTGCATTTTTCCGTGATCTACGGCCTGACCGCGCTAGCCTGCGCGCGCGGGGCGCCGCAAGCCGTGCCGTGGGTGATCGGCATCGCGACTGTCGTCGCGAGCGGCGCCTGCGTCGCGATCATTGCTCGCGAACTCGGCCGGGGCGCAGGCTTCGAGCCGTGGCTCACTGCCGGGCTTACGGTGCTGGCGCTGCTGGCGATTCTGTGGGAAACGCTGCCGGTTCTGATGGTGCCGCCATGCGTGTGACCGCCCTCCTCGCGCTCGCCTGGCTGGCGCTGCTCGCCGGCTGCAGCGAAGCGCCACCCCCCGCGCTCGGCGGCGATGCGGAAAACGGGCGACTGCTGCTGCGCCAGTTCGGCTGCATCGGCTGCCACCGCATCCCCGGCGTCGCGGGCGCGACCGGCAACGTCGGCCCGCCGCTGGACGGTGTCGGCCGCCGAGTGTATCTGGCCGGCGTACTGCCGAATTCGCCGGCCAACATGGTGCGCTGGATCCGCGATCCGCAGTCCTTCGGCTTCGACACCGCGATGCCCGACCTGCAGGTCACCGAAAGCCAGGCTCGCGACATGGTCGCTTATCTCCAGGAGCTGAAGTGAAGTGAAAAAGATTCTCCTCACCGTCGTCGCGCTGGCGACTGCGGCCGGGCTCGCCGGCGCGGCCGTGGTCTACGGCGGCTTTTACGACATTTCCGCGACCGACCAGCACCTCGCGCCGACTTACCAGCTGCTCGACATCGCGATGCGCCGCTCGATCAAGCTGCGCGCCGCATCGGTCACGGTCCCGTCGCTCGACACGATCGGCGCCCTGGAACACGGCGCGCCGCTCTACCGGGACCACTGCGCGCAGTGTCACGGTGCGCCGGGTGTCGCTCCCGAGCCTTTCGCGCTCGGCCTCACGCCCGCCGCGGCCAACCTCGCACACACCGGCCGGGCATGGCCGCCCGAGGAGATCTACTGGGTGGTCCGGCACGGCCTCAAGATGACCGGCATGCCGGCCTGGGAGCAGCGCCTGACCGAAAGCGAACTGTGGGCGGTGACCGCGTTCGTCAAGAGGCTGCCCGAGCTCTCGCCGCCGGACTACCGCAGGCTGGTCGCCGATCTCCCGCCCCACGACCACACCCAGGACCACCGCGGTGAGCCGGCACCACAGCGGCCCGATGCCGAGCGCGGCCGGCGGATCATCCAGCAGTACGCCTGTGCCACCTGCCACCGGATTCCCGGCGTCGTCGGCCCGGACGCGCCGGTCGGTCCACCGCTCGATGGCATCGGCACGCGCGCGTTCATCGCCGGTGCACTGCGCAACGAGCCGGCGCACATGGTGCGCTGGCTGCGCTCGCCGCAGGAGGTCACGCCGGACAGCGCGATGCCGGATCTCGGTGTCGACGAGCGCGACGCACACGACATCGCCGCCTACCTCGCGACGCTGAAATAGCGCCCCGGCCCCGCGGGCCGTGCAATTGCGAGTCGGCGCGGGCGGATACTCACTCACTCGCCGGGGCCGATCAGCGCCAGCCCGCTGGCCGCGTCGAATACGCGTTTGAGGTAGGTCGGCGCGTCGGTGAGCACGATCTCGAGCGTCGGACGCACCTCGGCCGACAGCAGGTGACCGCCGCAGGTGCTGCCGTCACGCCGGCCGACCAGCAAGCGGCGTTCCGCAGCAGCCGACGCGGCGCTACAGCGTCAAGAACACGCTTTGCGCGGCTTCGGCGAGCGTCGGGTGGATCAGCACCGCGTTCTCGATGACGGTGTAAGGCGCATCCACGTTCATCAAGATCACGTACAGCTGCACCAGCTCGGCCGCGTCTTCAGCGAGCACTGCAGTGCCGAGCAGCTTGCAGCTGTCAGCATCGACGACGACTTTGATGAAGCCGCGCGTCTCGCCCAGTTCCCGCGCCTTGCCGTTGCCCGCCATGTCGAAGCGCCCTACCCGGATGTTGCGCCCCGCGCGCCGCGCCTCGTCCTCGGTCATGCCGACCCGGCCGAGCTGCGGCTCGGTGAAGATCGCATACGGCACGACGCGATCGAGCGTGCGCGAACCGTCGCCCAGCACCTGCGAGGCGACAATGCGGTAGTCGTCCCACGAAGTGTGGGTGAACATCGCGCCGCCGCGGATGTCGCCGACTGCCCACACGCCCGCCACCTCGGTGCGCAGCCGCGAGTCGACGTCGATGATCCCCTCGTCATCGGGTGCGAGGCCGATCGTCTCGAGTCCCTGCTCATCGGTGTTCGGCTGGCGACCGACGGCGACGAACAGATCCGAGGCCTCGAGCTCCTCGCAGCCGGCGTCAGTATCGAGCGTCAGCGCAAGGCCTGCGGCGAGCTTTCGCACGCGCGTCGCTTTCGCGCCGATGCGAAAACCGATGCGCTCGTCCTCGAGGAGCTGCTGCAGGGCGTCAGCGACGTCACGGTCCTCGTGCCCGGCAATCTGCGCGCCGTGCTGCACGATCGTGACCTCACTGCCCAGGCGGCGGTAGAACTGTCCCATTTCGAGCCCGATGTAGCCGCCCCCGACGACGACCAGGCGGTCCGGCAGCTGCGGGCGGTCGAGCCAGTTCTCGCTGTTGATGAAGTCCTGCTCGTGCAAGTTCTCGATCGGCGGCACGGCGCTGCGCGTCCCGGTGTCGAGCACGACTTCGCGGGCGAGAACCTCCCGTGCGCCGACCTCGAGCCTGAAGTGGTCGCCGTCCTTGCCCTTGAAGCGCGCATGCGCGCGGATCAACTCAGAGCTTGTGAATCTTTCGTTCGCGCGACCGGTTGATCGCGTGAGCGGGGATGGCGCCTCCGCAAGGGGCGAAATATGTTGTTTTCATCGCTTGTGTCGCTACAATCCGTTCATTCGAGGAATTTCCGTCTGTTTTACGCCTTCAAGCCCCGATTCCGGGGATTGCAGACGCACCTGTCCCTATCCCGAGCAATTCCGGCGTGAGGCTGACCATGCGCATCAGGTTGTGCGCCAGGGCAAACATCAGCATCACGCATTTGACCTTGCCGAGCCCGCGCACCCGAAACTGCTGCAGGCCGCGGTTGCGGGCCTGCGCATTGACGCATTCGGCGGTGGCTGCGCGCCGCTTGTAGATGGTCTTCGCTTCGTCCGTGCCCATGCGCTGCCGCCACGCCGCTACTGCGGCGCTGTCGCCAGCCTTGGCCTGGTGCGCATCGACTGCCTTGTCCTTGGGCGCGGGTACCGGACCATACACAACGGTGTGCTCGGCGGCCTGCTCGATCTGCGCGTGGCCGACGAACCCCCCGTCGACCAGCCATGCTTCGGGCGCCTGGCCGCAGCGCTCCGTGACCTGCTCGATCATCGGCACCATCTGCCCCTGGTCGCTGCCGACCGTGGCCACCTCGACGCCGACGATCACCAGGCTATCGGCATCCGAGGCCAGTTGCGGGTTGTAGGCGGGCCGGAAGCCGCCGTCGCCCATCTTCATCACCGTCGCGTCGGCATCGGTCATCGAGGCGCGCGCCGTCATCGAAGCGTTTCAATTGCGGTGGCAAATAGGAGGCCTGCGTAGCGGGGATGAAGCGTTTCCGCCCGGCAAGCTGCCCGGCATGAAGGAGTTCGCCAGCGTTTACTACAACATGTCGGATGGCGAAGCCGGCGAGCGAGGCCCGTGGAACAGCGAGCCCGGATTCGACTACCGCGAGGCACAACCGGCGGTGGACGGCGGCTCGGGGATGGCCGAAGTCGGGCTGATGAAAAGCGAAAAGTCGGCGATCGATCAGCTGGCAATCCGGACCCGTTCCGACCCGCAGAGCGATCCCTGCACCCGCGCCGAACTCGGCATGGACTCGGCGTCAGGCGCGGGCGGCGATGCGGCGAAGACTTCGTCCCCTGCTCCCAAGACCGGTTCGTCCGGGGCACCCGGGCGCGGATCGAAGTCCAAGCCGTGAACACCCCCGGTCCGCAGCCCGCAGTGCTGGACGTTGCGAAAGGCGGAGTGCCGCTTCGGATGACGCTGCGGCACGGCATCGGGCTGCTGATCGCGCTGGGCGGCGCGTACCTGCTCATCGCCGACATGCACGCCCAGCTCGCCGCGAGCGACCCCCGCATTGCGGCCGCCTTGATGGGGGGACTGATGGCGGCCGGCGCGACGGCGCTCGGCACGCTCCCGGTCATGCTGTCGCAGCAGTTTTCCCAGCGCGCCAATGACGCAATGCTCGGGTTCGGCGCAGGCGTCATGCTCGCCGCGTGCACATTTTCGCTCGTGATCCCGGCGCTGCACGCGGCGCGCGCGCTAGGCGCCGGCGCCTGGGACGCCGGGCTGATGGTGGGCTCGGCCGTCCTGCTCGGCGGCCTGGTCCTGCTCGTGATCGACCGCCTGACACCTCACGAACATTTCCTCAAAGGCGTCGAAGGGCCTCGCGTCCATGCGATCCGGCGTGTGTGGCTGTTCGTGCTGGCCATTTCACTGCACAACCTCCCCGAAGGCCTGGCAATCGGCGTCGCCTTTGCCGGACCCGATGCGCTGGCTGCCCAAGCCCTCGCGACCGGCATTTCGATCCAGGACGTGCCGGAAGGCCTCGTCGTCGCGCTTGCGCTGCGCAGGGTGGGCTGCACGCGCACGTTCTCCGCGATGCTCGGCATCGCCTCGGGCCTCGTCGAGCCGCTTTTCGCCGTGCTCGGCGCAGCGGTTGTCGGAGTGTCGGCCGACTTGCTGCCCTGGGGCCTCGCCGCTGCCGCCGGCGCGATGCTGTTCGTGATAAGCCACGAGATCATCCCCGAATCGCACCGCCAGGGCCACGAAGCTTTCGCCACTACGGGGCTCATGCTGGGTTTTGTGCTGATGATGGTGCTTGATACGTCATTGGGGTGAGAAAGTAAGAATCTGCGCCAGGTGGGTGGTGGGCGACGCCGAACGCGTGCTCGATGCACGGACGCTCGACGATTTGTTCGTCGGGAATTGACAGCGAGAGCACGTCGTTCGCGACCTGCTCGCGAGCAGCACGACATTCCGGGCCATCGAAGGACAACCCCTCCGGCAAGCGTTTTCCCATCTTGCGGATTTCTTCAAGCGTTCGGTGATCCAGTTTTCGCGCCGTCTTACTTTCCGCCTTCTGAGTAATGGCTTCAACGGCACACAAACCGCCCCGACCGGAATGCAATCAGGGCACGACGGCGGGATAGCCGAAGCCCTCTCTCAGGAGTCTCATCATGGCCCAGATGATCAACACCGACTTTGCGTCGCTGAACGCGCAACGCAACCTGACCGCTTCGCAAGGTTCGCTGGCAACTTCGCTGCAACGCCTGTCGTCCGGGCTTCGGATCAACAGCGCGAAGGATGATGCGGCGGGGTTGGCGATTTCGGAGCGGATGACGGCTCAGGTGCGCGGCCTCAACCAGGCGGCGCGTAATGCGAACGACGGCATTTCCCTTGCCCAGACTGCCGAAGGCGCGCTTGGTGAGATTGGTAATAAGCTGCAGCGAATTAGGGAACTTGCGGTTCAGTCGCGTAACGGAACGAACTCGGCGGAAGATCGCGAAGCGCTGCAGAAGGAAGTCGCGCAGCTCAAGAGCCAAATCGACCGCGCCGCGAACCACACGTCGTTCAACGGCACGAAGCTTATCGACAGCAGCTTCGAGAACCAGGACTTCCAGGTCGGCGCAGGAACGCGCCCTGCCGGACGGAACGTTCCGGGCGATCGTCGCTGGCAAGCACTACACGCTGGCGCTGAACCATGCGGCGAAATCCGGCGACACGCTCGAACTGGTCGCAACGCAGAACACGCCGAAAGCGGTGTTTGCGCAGCTCGCGAGCGCCACGACCGTCCATACTTGCGCGGACGCCGCCACCCGCCCGAGGCTCAGCGCGACCGGGCGGCTGATCGGCTTCCTGCTGACCGGCAGTCTGCGTCGACGCCGGCCGCTGCCCCATACCCTGAGCTGCTGGGGCGAGATCCGCGAACTCGCACGCAGCGCGCAGCGCTGCAACGAAATCAACGGCAAGCTGATCGTCGAACGGATGCAGCACAACCAGTCGGCGCTCTCGGTCCTGCTGACGGCGGCCGGCCAACCCCAGCTCTACAACGCCACAGGCCTGACGCGCCCGCACAGCAGCGGACGCCATCTCGGTAGCGCCTGACTCCGCCGGCCACCCCGCCGCACGGGCTCCACGCCTCTTGCTTTCAGCGATTCTGCTCACCCCTCTTGGGATACCATTGGCACGGTAGTCCGAGGCGAGCAGGGATTGCTCGACACTGTTACACGCGGAATGTTTGACTTTCTTGCAATCTGTTGCTTTCATTATTGCCTTTCGTCCTGCGTCCGATCCGCTGGACGCTCACCACGCGACGCGATTTGACGAGGACGATCCGATGCAGAAGTTCCTGTGCCTGCTACTCACACTTTGGGCGGGCACCTCTTCCCTTGCCGGTGCCGGGGAATTCGACACCACTGTGGCCATGCGCGCGAACAGCGCGACGACTTTCTACGTGCAGGGAAAGATTGGCGGGCTGGGAACTGTCGACCTGATGGTCGATACCGGTTCCGGCTACATGACCATCAACGAGGAAATGCTGGCCACGCTTCAGGGGGCAGGCCAGGCACAATACATCAGGCAACTGCGCGGCCGGCTTGCGAACGGCAGCGAGCTGGACGTGCCGGTCTATGCGATCAAGGCCGTGAGCATCGGCGACGGATGCTGGCTCAACAACGTCGAGGCGGCGGTGTTCCCCGGGAAGACCCGGGCCATCCTCGGGCTCAATGCCCTGCAGCGGGCGGCCCCGTTCATCTTCTCGTTCGACCCGCCGCGCCTCGTCCTGAGCAATTGCGGAACGACCACTGCCGCCCGGACGAAGGCTGCCGACCTCGCAGCCTTCGAGCGCTGAGACATCACTTTCAGGGAAGCGGCTCCCTGTTCGTATCGCTGCCCGGCGTCCAGTCTCCCCGCTCGGAGTCCTGCAAGCGAGGCGACTGGTCTTGCGAGCGCGGCGCAGCGTCACGGCTCGACTCCTCCAGTTCGAACGCCGAGAACTCGGTGATCGGCTGATCGGCAGGCTCCAGCTCCACGAACTGCTCGGGTTGATACTCGGGCCTCGCCTTCAACTCCTCCTCGCTCGCGCTGACGCGAAGCTTGCCATCGACAAACTGCAACTGGTCGAGGGGAAGAGTGATTTCCTTGTCGCCGATCCCGAGGAAACCGCCAGCCGAAATCACGGCCTGGATATTCTTCTCCTGGCGGCTATGCACGACCGCCTTCACCGAACCGATTTCATCGCCTCCGGGGCCAATCACGTCTTTCCCGCGTAGTTCGCGAGGCGTCATGGTGTAGACCACGCTGCCGGGATTCGCCCGCGAAGTGTCCATCCGGGGATTCGTGCTCTGGGTGCCCTCGGCCCGCGGCATGTTGTCATTCGTCTTCGAGGCCTCGGTGCCGGCCCATGCCGGGGTCGCGACCAATACGGCAACTGCGCCGGCGAGCAACGACTTGCGATAGCTGATCTTCATCTCGTCCTCCTGCCTTGCGGCTCTGGTTGAGCAGTTTCCCCTCCGCGAAGTGCGGCGGGGCGTCGGAATGTCCGACCGCCAGCATCTTATGCAAGAAGTGCGCCATGAGAGCAAACACGTTCAACAGTATTCCATAACTCATCCATCCATTTGATTTTATTTCGTTTTTAGCGACTTCAGCTACGGGCTTTTCCGTGCGGACGAAGGCCGTCGGGCAAAGCTGCTGGGCCTTTTCCGGGACGCAACGGGAACAGTGCGGAGACTGCCCTGAAAGATCCGGCGTAACGCGCACAACCTTATGAATAAGAAGCATTCTTGCATTCTTCAGTGAGCCGCTCCGCGCTTTCGCAATCTTTCGACGAAGACGATTCCATGCCTGCCGTCGTTGATGGGCGACAACTCACGCTCAGTATTTTCAGCCGCTTACGCTCATGCCGCGAACCGCATGACACCCGTTCCATCCTGTTTTTTCATTATTTTTCAACAACTTGAATTGTGCCTGGAGTGATGGCTGTCGTCGTGACACGACAGATCCAGAAGATCGACAACGTCACCGACGCCATTTTGATGGAACATTCTCCGTCCCCATTCGTTTCATTGAACAGGACAGCAGGAAACTGCCGTAGCTGCGGCCGGCCGGCTGGCTCTTCAACCAACTCGAATGGAATACGGAAAATGAAAACACGCACTGTCACGACCTTGCTTGCAACCTGTCTGCTCACCGCGACGCTGGCCGGAATCACCCCAGCCATTGGGGCCGGCAGCCATGATCACGACAGCGGCACAGCCGTCCTCAAGCTCAATGCCGGCAGCAAATGGCATACTGACGCCGCCCTGCAACAGGGCATGCTGAAAATCCGCACTGCCGTCGAACACAGCCTCCCCGCCGTTCACGGCGGCACATTCACCGACGACCAGTACCGGTCCCTGGGCCATACGGTCGAAAAGGAGATCGCCTACATCGTGCAGAACTGCAAGCTTGCGCCCGAAGCGGATACGGTGTTGCACGGCATCATCGCCGAGCTTGCCGACGGAGTCGAAGTGGTCACGGGCAAGAAGGCCGTGGACGACCGCAGCAAGGGCGTCGTGCATCTGATTGGGGCACTCGACAACTACGGTACCTACTTCGACCACCCGGCGTGGATGCCGGTGGCTACCGGGCACTGAGCTGCAACGCCGGACAGAGGCATGGAGGATGCGGACGCGGAGCGGGACAACGCCTTCATCGTCCTTGCGCGCGCCGGCGATACGCGTGCGTTCGGCGAGATCGTGCGACGCCATCAGGATCGCGTGTTCAGCTTCATCCTGCGTCTTACCGGAACGCGCGACGAAGCCATGGACCTGACCCAGGAAGTGTTCATGAAAGCGTGGCAGGCGCTGCCCGAGTGGCGTCCGGAGGCGCGTTTTTCCACATGGCTGCTGCAGATCGCCCGCAACCTCAGCATCGACATGCTGCGCCGCCGGCAGGCTGTCCAGTTCGCGCCGCTCGACGACGAACTGGACATCGCCGACGCCGCGATGGGTCCGGAAGCCTGCTACGCCGCGCGCCAGCACGACGCACAGCTTGCCCGGGCACTGCAACGAATCCCGACCGAGCACCGGGAAATCCTGCTGCTGCGCGAAGTCGAGGACCTCACCTACAGCGATATCGCGCAGACGCTCGGCATCCGCCCCGGCACGGTGAAGTCGCGCCTCGCGCGGGCACGCGCGGCCCTGCTGGAACGGCTCGGGTGCAAGACAGGAGAGGATCGTGGCTGAGCAGTGTCCGAGAACGCTCGCGCTGTCGGCGTTGTCCGATGGCCAGCTCCCGCCGCGCCGGCTCCGGGCTCTGCGCGCACATATCGACCATTGCGCAGCTTGCGAGGAAATGTTGCGCGAACTGGAAATGCTGCGCAGTCGGCTCCAGGTGCTGCCGCAGGAGCGGCTCGGCTTCGATCTCGGCGCCGTGATCGAAGCCCGCATCCGGGCCCCATCCCGCCCGTCCCGAACCGCACGACGACCCGGGCTGCGCTGGCTCCTGTTTCCGCTGGGCGGCGCCGCAGCCCTGACGCTGGGTCTCCACCTCGGGAGCACGCTGCTGCGGTCCGCTGCCGGCGACATGCCCGAGGGCCCGGCAATGCTGACGATGGCGGTGTTCGATCCGATTCCGCCCGGCAATCTTTTTCCCGTCCTGAAATCGGACCTTTCCGAAAATGGCTTCAGATGAAACCTTCCACGCTGCGTTTCGCCTTGATGTGTTCGGTCCTGGTCAACCTTGGCGTCGTGGCCGCGGCGGGCGTCCACGTCCTGCGCCCGGCTTCGACAAACGCCGGGGCAACCCCGTCCCTGCCCGTCCACCTCGGCCTCGACGCGCGCCAGCTCGAACGCTGGCACGCGGCCGAGCAGCCTTTCCTGCGCCAGTTCAGCGACGCCGCGGCGCGCATCGAAGCTCATCGTGCCGAAATGATCCGTACAATTTTCGCCGGAAACGTGGATCGCAACGCGATCGAAGCCGAGCGCCTCGCCATCGCCACCCTGCAGCACGAGCAGCAGCGGCTGATGATCGAGCAGCTGCTTGCCGAACGCGAGATCCTCGACGAAGCGCAGCGCGTCCGTCTCGCGCAACTGCTGCTCGCGCAGCCGGACAAGCCGTCACTGCTGGAAGATCTGCACGGGCGGTAAGGGGAAGGATTTACAGCACTGACGAGGGCGGGCGTGGCTCCCCGAGAGATCGTTCCCGATGCGGTCTTCACGGGAAAGAGTCTTCATGCAGAAACAAAAAAGCCACTCTTTCGAGTGGCTTTTTTGCGGGAATTGTTGGTCGGGGAAAGAGGATTCGAACCTCCGGCCCCTGCGTCCCGAACGCAGTGCTCTACCAGGCTGAGCTATTCCCCGACGTTCTTTAGCGATCAGTAATTCCTGACAACTGCAAAGTCCGATAATTGTAGCAGTGCATCTTTGAAAATGGAAGGGGGAAGTACCTCGAGAGCGTCGATCGCGAACTGCCCCTCGGCACGCGCCCAACGGCGCGCCTCCTCCAGCGCGCCGGTTTCGCGGATTGCGGCCAGGACTGCCTCGAAATCGTCGCGGCCGCCACTTTCGATGGCGTTGCGTACCCGCGCGGACTGCTCCGCAGTACCATGTTTCATCGCGTGGATCAGCGGCAGCGTGGGCTTGCCTTCGGCCAGGTCGTCGCCGAGATGCTTGCCTGTGGCCGCTTCGTCGGAAGAATAGTCGAGCACGTCGTCAATGATCTGGAATGCGGTGCCCAGATGCATGCCGAACGCTGCCACTTTTCGTTCCTGTTCTTCGTTCGCGCCCCCGAGGATGGCGCCGAGGCGTGTCGCCGCCTCGAAGAGCTTCGCGGTCTTGTAGCGGATCACGCGCAGATAATCCTCGATGTCGACATCCGCGTTGTGACAATTGAGCAGTTGCAGGACCTCGCCCTCGGCGATGATGTTCGTCGCGTCGGCGAGCACCTGCATCACGCGCATGTCGCCCACGCCGACCATCATCTGGAACGCACGCGTGTACAGGAAATCGCCGACCAGCACCGACGCGGCGTTGCCGAACAGGGCGTTGGCAGTCTTGTTGCCGCGACGAAGCTCGGACTCATCGACGACGTCGTCGTGCAGGAGCGTGGCGGTATGGATGAACTCGACGACCGCCGCGAGCTGGTGATGCGACTGACCCCGGTAACCCATCGCGCCCGCGGAAAAAAGCACCAGTGCGGGCCGCAGTCGCTTGCCTCCGCTATGGATGATGTATTCCGCGACCTGCCGGATGAGGACGACGTCCGAGTGAAGGCGTTCACGAATGACCGCGTCGACCGCCTGCATGTCGGTGGCAATCGGCGCGTAGAGCTGCTGAGTCGACAAGGCGGGGCACTCGCGGGAAAAAGGCGGATGTTATGGGGGTGGCCGGCGTGGCGTCAACACGACTGCGCGCCGGACCCCGCAGGATATCGTGCGCTGCTCCTGTGTTGCGTCACAGCTGGGCGTACGACACCGGGCCAATCGGTGATGACGCAATCGACGCCCCAGTCGAACAAGGTTTGCGCACGGGCGGGGTCGTTCACCGTGTAGGTCGCCACCCACAGGCCTGCCTCACGAGCCTCGATCACAGTTGGCCGATCGAGGTATCGGGCGTCCGCATGCAAGGCTGCCGCACCGACCCGGCGGCAGCGCTGCAGCCAGTCCGGCGGCACCCGGTCGACGAGCAGCCCGCGAGGAAGATGCGGGGCAAGCTGCGCGGCAACTTCCAGCGCGAGCTCGGAAAACGATGACAGCAGCGGCGCAACCGCAGCGCCGGCCCATAGGTGGTCCGCACGGCAAGCGACGACGCGGGCAGTCTCTTCGTCCTGCCCCGCCGCCGGCTTGATCTCGAGATTTACGGACAGCCCGAGCGAAATGCATCGCGCAGCGGCCTCCTCGAGCGTCGGCACCCGTTCGCCGGCGAAACGCGCATCGAACCATGTTCCCGCGTCGAGCGCGCGGAGGTTTTCATCCCGGGTCAGGGCGACGTGTCCGTGGCCGTCGGTCGTGCGCTCCAGGGTTTCGTCGTGGATCAGCACCGGCGAGCCGCTGCCGCTGAGCATCACGTCGAATTCCACGCCGCCGCATCCGGCTTCGGCCGCCGCCGCGAGACCCGCCAGCGTATTTTCGGGCGCGAGCAGGCCGCCGCAGCGGTGGGCCAGCACCCGGGCGAGAGGCCAGGAGCGCGGAGGCGTCATCGCTGTCGTCAAACCCATCAGCGCACGACCGGCGCAACTGCAGCCTGAACCCGCGTCGTTGCGTTGTCGAGCGCCTCCTTCGCCGGTTTGCGATCCGCCCACACTGCGCTGAGTTCTTCGTCGAGGATGTCGAGCATGCGTGCATGACCGGCAATCGGCGACGCACTCGACTCGACCGTGGCCGGCTTGTTGTTCAGCTGGGAGACGGCGACCTTGATGTTCTCCAGTTCCGGCCCCAGCACCTCGCTCTGAGCGGCGAACACGCCGGCGCGGTTCAGCGGCAGATAGCCCGATTCACGCTGCCACACGACCTGGTTCTCGGGCTGCAGCCAGAAGCCGACGAAGCGCGCGATCGCCTTGTATTCGGCGGGTCGCTTGCCGGCGGCGACCCACATTGCGGCACCGTCAGCGAGGGTGTTCTGCGGAGCACCGGGGAAATCCTCGTGGTACGGCAAAGGCGCGATGCCGACTTCGAACTCCGCTGTCCGGCGGAAATCGGTCCAGCTCGCCGACGGCGCGGCGACCACCGCGCATTCCCCGCTCGCGAACCGCTGCTCGGCCTCGCTCTCGGCACCGAAAATGCGCAGGTAGCGGGCACGGTGCCAGCTCGCCATCATTGCCACGTGCTTGACCTGGAGCATGCCGTTGAACGACGGGCGCTCGCTCTTGCCCTGGCGCGCCGACACCGGCTCGTTGTGCCAGGCGCTGGTGTTCTCGATCATCACCCGACCGGGCTGCGAGACCGTGTAGGGACACGTCGAACCCGAATCGAACAGTCGCCCGAGTGCCTGTTGCAGTTCGAACCAGGTTTTCAGCGGCGCATCGGGATCCAGGCCGACACGGCGGAATTCGCCGCGATTGATGTACAGCACGGGCGTCGACAAGCCGACCGGCAACGCCAGCAGCCGGCCCTTCGCATCGACCAACGCGCGCGCCATGATCGCCGGCGGCTTGAGTGCCGGCAGCGGCACCCCGCCTTCGCGCATGACTGCCGACAGCGCCTTGTAGCGCGGCTTACCGGCGAGAAAGCGTTCCATGTCCTCGTCCGGCAGGATCATCAGGTGAGGGGAGCCGTCATCGCTCCAGGTGCCCGTCCTGACACTGAGCCGATAGTCCTTGCTGCGCTCGTTGAAACGCTCGACGAGCTGCTTCAACGCCTCTTCCCGCTGCGGGCCGAGCTGGTGGACGAGCTGGATTTCCTTCGGCTCGCTCGCCACCGCAGCCGGCGGACGCACAACCGCCTTGGCCGCATGGGCGACACCCACCCCCATCCCCATCCCCATCCCCAGCAAACCTCCTCCGCACAGCAGCAGCGCGGCCCATTTCGTTGCGATTCCGGTCAGCACTCTCATTTTCCAATCCTTCACGTGAC
The DNA here is from genome assembly GCF_000025965.1 of Aromatoleum aromaticum EbN1. Classification (NCBI taxonomy): domain Bacteria; kingdom Pseudomonadati; phylum Pseudomonadota; class Betaproteobacteria; order Rhodocyclales; family Rhodocyclaceae; genus Aromatoleum; species Aromatoleum aromaticum. Next base: position 2,674,479 of record NC_006513.1, on the reverse strand, counting down.
ACCTGCACTTCGAGCCTTCACAGTATAGAGTTCCGCGAGGTCGCCCGGAGTCCGCTGCAGGCCCACCACATCTGAAACTGCCTGGGGGAAAAGGAAACTTGCCCTCGCCCGGGAGCCGACTTGCCTTATCATCCGCGGCGACCCGAAACAACACGCTTGCCGCACAACGGACCCCCATGCCTGCCACTCCACCGAATCGCCTCGGCCTGACCGCCTCCGGCCTGCTCGCACTGTGCCGCGCCGGGTTCGAAAAGGAAGTCGCCGCCGAACTGGACGATTTCGCCGCCGGGATCGGGCTGACGGGCTTCGTCCGCACCCGTCCGGGCAGCGCGTTCGTGACTTTCGAAACTCACGAGCCGGTTGCATTTGCGGACCTTGCTGAACGCTGCGACTGGCGCACGCTGATTTTCGCACGCCAGCTGCTGCCGTGGTTCGCCCGGGTCGACGACCTGCCCGAACGCGACCGGGCGACGCCGATCGCCACGGCGACGCGCAATGCCGGCCAGCGCTTCGCCCAGCTGATGCTGGAAACTCCCGACACCGACGAGGCCAAGCAGCAATCCGGCTTCTGCCGCCGCTTCACGGTGCCGCTGCAGCATGAACTCGAAAGGATCGGCGCATTTCGCGAAGGCGCGAAAGGTCTTCCCGAACTGCACATCCTCTTCCCCGACACCTCCACGGCGTGGCTGTGCGCCGCCCTCCCCGGACAGGCCGCGCTGTGGCCGATGGGGATTCCGCGTCTGCGCATGCTGCGCGAGGCCGCCAGCCGTTCGACGCTCAAGCTCGCCGAAGCGATCTTCACGCTGCTGAGCGAAACCGAGCGCAACGCGAGCCTGCGGGCCGGGCTGCGCGCCGTCGATCTCGGCGCCGCGCCCGGTGGCTGGACGTGGCAGCTCGCGCATCGCGGCCTGCGGGTGACGGCGGTCGACAACGGCCCGATGGCGCCTTCGGTGATGGCGACCGAGATGGTCGAACACGTACGCGCCGACGGTTTCACGTGGCGCCCGCAGCGGCCGGTCGAGTGGATGGTCTGCGACATGGTCGAGCAGCCGACACGGATCGCGGCGCTGGTCGCCGACTGGATCGCGACCGGCCGCTGCCGCAGGACGATCTTCAACCTCAAGCTGCCGATGAAAAAACGCCTCGAGGCCGTCGAACAGTGCCGCGCGCTGATCACCAAGCGCCTCGCCCAGGCAGGCCCGTTCGAGCTGCGCTTCAAGCACCTGTACCACGATCGCGAAGAGATCACAGGCTACCTCGCGTTGCGCGCCGCAGCCGTCTGATCCGCCTGCCTCTCTCCGGCCCGGTCTGCTGGCAGGAAATCACATGCGCCGTCGGAAGCCGTCGAGTTGTATGGGTATGTATAATGGCCGGTTTAAAGCACCCGGCCTGCCGGATGGCACGAGCCCTCCCGGAACCGTTCCGTTCCGGATACCGTTCATGCAATCGCCTCTCCTGGCACCGCATCTCGCGCGGCAGGCCCATATCGAAGAAAGGCGCCTATGAGTTTCGCCGACCTCGGACTGATCCCCGAGTTGCTACGTGCAGTAGCCGAATCCGGCTACACCACCCCCACCCCGATCCAGCAGCAGGCGATCCCGGTGGTCCTGTCCGGCCGCGACGTCATGGGCGGCGCCCAGACCGGCACCGGCAAGACCGCCGGCTTCACGCTGCCGCTGCTGCAGCGCCTCGCGCGCCACGCCAGCACTTCGACGAGTCCGGCGCGACACCCGGTGCGGGCGCTGATCCTCGCGCCGACGCGCGAACTCGCGATGCAGGTCTTCGAATCCGTCAAGACCTACAGCAAGTACGTCCCGCTGCGCAGCACGTGCATCTATGGCGGCGTCGACATGAAGCCGCAGATCCAGGATTTGCGCAACGGCATCGAGATCGTCGTCGCGACGCCGGGACGGCTCCTCGACCACGTCCAGCAGAAAACCATCCAGCTCGGCCAGGTCGAGATGCTCGTGCTCGACGAAGCCGACCGCATGCTCGACATGGGGTTCATCCCCGACATCCGCCGCATCCTCGACCTGCTGCCCGCCGCGCGCCAGAGCCTGTTGTTCTCGGCGACATTCTCGGACGAGATCAAGAAGCTCGCCGACCAGATGCTGAAGGAACCGCAGTTGATCGAAGTCGCGCGCCGCAACATGGTGTCCGAGACGATCACCCACCGCGTGCACCCGGTTTCAGCGGGCCTCAAGCGCAACCTGCTCGCGCACCTGTTGCGCCATGAGCCGGACACGCAGGCGCTGGTGTTCGTCGCAACGAAGCTCGCGTGCAGCCGGCTCGCGCATTTCCTCGAGCGCCACGGCATCGCCGCCGACGCGATCCACGGCGACAAAGGCCAGGCGCAGCGCACCGACACGCTCGAAGCCTTCAAGTCCGGCAAGCTGCGCGTGCTCGTCGCGACCGACGTCGCGGCGCGCGGGCTCGACATCGACGACCTGCCGTCGGTGATCAATTTCGAACTTCCGCATACCGCCGAAGACTACGTGCACCGCATCGGCCGCACCGGGCGTGCCGGGCGCCAGGGCAACGCGGTGTCGCTGGTGAGCGCCGAAGAGAGACACCATCTTGCGGAAATCGAAAAACTCATCAAGCTGCAGATTCCGCAGGAAATCGTGCCGGGCTTCGACCCCGAGCCGGATTTTTTCGAAACCGGCAGCCGCAGCCGGCATGGCCGCCGCACGGCCGCCGCCAGCGCTCCCGAACCGGCGAAGGAAACCGGCCAGAAAACGACTCCTGCGTCGCGCCCTGCCCGGCCCGCCTCGGCCGCGCGGAGCGGCGAAGCCCGGCGGCGCCCCGGACGATCGACGATCGCCGCAGACGGGTTCGACTACACCAAGCCATACGAACCGGCAGCTTCGCCAGCCGATCCGAATCGGCTGGCGGATCAGGCCGCAGGAAAGATCGGTTCGTCGCGTCGCACGCAGCGCCCGATCGCGGTGCTGCTCGGCGGCCTCGGCCGGAAATAGACCCGGCACACCTGCCTACTCCGGGTCCGGCGCATCCTGCCCGGGCCGAAACCCGGGTGGCAGCTCTTGATACTTCCCCCGGCAAGCCGGGTGAAGGCAACGAGTGCGCCCGCGACGACGCGCCCTCCCGATGCTCTGACGCAACGCACCGCACCAAACCACGATGCGTCGGTCGAGCGGATGTTCGCCGACTGCCCATTGCGGACGCTGCTGTGCGAAGACCCTGAGCTACGTATCTTTGCCGCCAGCGCCAGCGCGGTGAAAGCGTATGGCTATCCGTATGAGCGCCTGTGCCAGATGCGCCTTGCCGACCTGCGCAGTGAGCCGGAAAACGGCCGCAGCCTCGCCGAGTCCGGCAGCTGGCGGCACCGCCGCGCGAATGGCACGACTTTCGACGCCGTCATCGTCGCCTACCGGATCGACGCCGCAGGCCACCCGGACGCGATGGTCGTGATGCATGGTGATCCTGCAGCAGCGCCGTGAACATCGCAGCGCCGACGCCTCCCGTTCCGGCGCGAGGACCAAACGCGTAAACGTCACCCGCCGGCCCTCCCGAAGGAGGGCCGGCGGGCAGCTTTTCACGACATGCTCAGGCTTCGAGCGCCTTGACGTGCGTGATCACCTCGCCGATCGCCTGTTGCGCGCTGCCGTACAACATTCGGCAGTTGTCCTTGTAGAACAGCGCGTTCTCGATGCCGGAGTAGCCCGCCCCCTTGCCGCGCTTGACGACGATGACGTTCTGCGCCATGTCTGCGTTGAGGATCGGCATGCCGTAGATCGGGCTCGACTTGTCGGTGCGCGCGACCGGGTTCACGACGTCGTTGGCGCCGATCACCAGTGCGACGTCCGCCTGCGGGAAGTCGGCGTTGATCTCCTCGAGATCGAAGATCTTGTCGTACGGCACGCCCGCTTCGGCCAAGAGCACGTTCATGTGGCCGGGCATGCGGCCCGCGACCGGATGGATCGCGAACACCACCTCGACGCCGCCTTCTTCCAGCAGCTGCGCCATCTCCCACACTTTGTGCTGCGCCCCGGCGACTGCCATGCCGTAGCCCGGCACGATGATGACTTTGGAGGCGTAGCGCATGACGGACGCCGCGTCGAGCGCCGAGAACTCCTTCATCGAACCTTCGATCGCCTCGCCGCCGCCGGCCGCTTCGCCGGTGATCGGCGTGAAGATGACGTTCCTGATCGGACGGTTCATCGCTTTCGCCATCAGCTGCGTGAGCAAGGTGCCGGACGCGCCGACGACGATGCCCGCGACGATCAGCGCCGGGTTGCCGAGGACAAAGCCTTCGAAGCCGACCGCGAGACCGGTGAAGGCGTTCAGCAACGAGATCACCACCGGCATGTCGGCGCCGCCGATCGGGCTGGTGAGGATCACGCCGAGCGCGAGCGCGACGATGAAGAACGCGATGATGAGCGCAGGCACCGGCGCGCCGCTGATGACGATCGCGAGTCCGAGCAGCACGGTGAGCGCAGCGAGCCCGATGTTCACGAGGTTCTGCTGCGGCAGGCGCCACGTCTTCGTCATGATGCCCTGCAGTTTCGCGAACGCGATGCACGAGCCCGAGAACGCCACGGAGCCGATCAGCGCGCCCAGCACCGCGAGCGTCGCGACGCCCGGACTATGGACGCCGCCGCGGGCGAACTCGAGCGCCGCGATCGCCGCCGCCGCACCGCCGCCCATGCCGTTGTAGATCGCGACCATCTGCGGCATGTCGGTCATCTTGACGACGCGGCCGCTCCACCACGCGACACCGCCGCCGAGCACGATCGCAGTGATCATCAGGCCATAGTTCTGCATGCCCGGGGTGTAGAAGGTGACGAGGGTCGCCGCGATCATCGCGTAGCCGGCCCAGACGATGCCCTTGCGGGCGGTCACCGGCGAGCTCATCGCCTTGAGGCCGAGGATGAAGACGACCGCCACGCCGAAATACGCCAGCTGGATCAGCGTGTTCATTTCGCACCTCCCGGCTTGCGGTCGGACTTGAACATCGCGAGCATCCGTTCGGTGACGACGTAGCCGCCCGCGGCGTTCGCCGCGCCGAGGAACACCGCGACGAAACCGATCGCCAGCTGCACCGGTTCTTCCGGATCGGCGTGGCCGAGCACCACCATCGCGCCCACGAGCACGACGCCGTGGATGAAGTTCGAGCCGCTCATCAGCGGCGTGTGCAGGATCACCGGCACGCGCGAAATCACCTCGTAACCGGTGAACGCGGCCAGCATGAAAACGTACAGAGCAGTTATGCCATCCATGATTGCGTCCTCCGATTAGAGCCCGAGTACCTGTTTGACGCCCGCGTGCCTGATCTCGCCCGCGTGGGTGAGGCAGGTGCCGGCCAACACTTCGTCTTCCCAGTCGAGCGCGAGCGCGCCCTCCTTGATGAACGGGGAAATGAAGTTGAACAGGTTCTTGGCATACATTTCAGAGGCATGGACCGGCATGCGGCTGGCGATGTTGGCCGGCCCGATGACGAGCACGTCGTTGATCCAGGTCTTCTCGCCGGCGACCGTGCCCTCGACGTTGCCGCCCGATTCGGCGGCCATGTCGACGACCACCGCACCGGCCTTCATCCGCGCGACCATCGCGGCGGTGATGATGCGCGGCGCGCGCTTGCCGGGGATCGCCGCGGTCGTGATCAGCGCGTCGCACTGCGCGACCGCTTTCGCGAGGCGCTCGGCCTGTTTCGCCTTCTCCTCGTCAGTGAGCTCGCGCGCGTAGCCGCCCGTGCCGGCGGCCGCGACGCCGGTGTCGACGAATTTCGCGCCGAGCGACTCGATCTGCTCGCGCGTCTCGGGGCGCACGTCGTACGCCTCGACCATCGCGCCGATGCGCCGCGCGGTGGCGATCGCCTGCAGGCCTGCGACCCCGGCCCCGATGACGAGCACCTTGGCGGGACGGATCGTGCCGGCCGCGTAGGTCAGCATCGGGAAGAACTTCGGGCTGTGGTCAGCCGCGATCAGCGCGCATTCGTAGCCCGCGACCGCAGCCTGGCTCGACAGCACGTCCATGCTCTGCGCCCGCGAGATCCGCGGCAGCAGTTCCATCGCAAAGGCGGTGATGCGCTTTTCAGCGAGCAACTTCACGCGCCCGGCATCCGACCACGGCTGCAGCAGGCCGATCAGCACCGTCCCTTCACGCAACGTCGAGATACGCTCGGGCGAGGGCGGCTGGACGCAGAACACCACGTCGGCGGCCGCGCACACTTCGTCCGCCGAGGCGGCGAACCTCACGTCGATAAAGGTCTCGTCGCGATAGTGGGCAGGCTGGCCGGCGCCAGACTCCACCATGACTTGCGCCCCGAGGTCCAGGTACTTCTTGACCACGTCCGGGACGACCGACAAACGTCGCTCTCCCGGGACGGTTTCCGCAGGCACTCCGATCAACAGAGCCATAGGCCATTCTCCCTGAAAGGTTTGTGTGATGAACCTTGCGCAGACCCAGCCACGGCCGGCGACAGACAAAAAAACCGGGAGGCAGCAACCGCTGCCACCCGATCGGGTCCATCGCCCGCCCTCCCCCGTGATCCGCGAGTATTCGCGAGTGAACGCGCCGTCACCCTGTTGCTTTTATGAATTTCATGCTCTGCATCAAGGCCGATGCATGAGCGGCGCATACGGGATAATACTGATACCCTACCTCAACGCAATACCGTTTTTTTGCAGTGCGACAGATGAACACGACACGAGCGAACACGAAACGTCGCAAATCGAAGTCGCTGACGGCGGTCAAGGCGGGCCTGCCGCCGGGCACGCTGGTGCATGTCGGCGCAGTCAAGACGGACCGCCCGCTGATCTCGCTGCTCGCCTACGACGACGACGGAATCGAGGAGCATCGCTTCCAGGGAATTGACGAATCGCGCGCCTACCGGCCGCAGCACAAGCGGCTGTGGCTGAACGTCTATGGCCTGCAGGACGCTGAAATCCTCGCCGAGATCGGACGCCGCTTCGGGCTCCATCCGCTGGTGCTCGAAGACATCCTGAACACTCACCAGCGCCCGAAGATCGAAGACTACGGCACGTACCTATACTGCGTGGCGAGGGTGTTCGAATACGACGGCGCAACGCGGACGCTCGGCTCGGATCAGGTCAGCCTCGTGCTCGGCGAAAATTTCGTGCTGACGTTCCAGGAACGGCGCAGCGGCACTTTCGAGCCGATCCGCGAGCGAATGCGCATCCCCGACTCACCGTTCCTGCAGCACGGCACCGACTATCTCGCCTACACGCTGCTCGACGCGATCGTCGACCAGTATTTCGTCATCGTCGATCGCCTCGGAGACACCGCCGAGGATCTCGAAGACGATGCGCTCGCCAGTCCGACGCCCGCGCTGCTGAAAACGATCAACCTCGTCAAGCACGACACGCACCTGCTGCGACGGGCGATCTGGCCGTTGCGGGAGGTGCTGAACGGCCTGATCCGGGGCGAGAGCAGATTCTTCAGCGCCGACACCCGCCTGTACCTGCGCGATATCTACGACCATCTGGTCCACGTCGTCGAGACGCTCGACGCCGTGCGCGAACTGCTCGGCGACCTGATGGATATCTATTTGTCGTCGGTCAGCAACCGCCTCAACGTTGAGGTGCGCATTCTCACCGTGCTGACGACGCTGTTCCTGCCGGCGACGCTCATCACCGGCATCTTCGGCATGAACTTCCAGGTCATGCCGCTGCTCGGCGAGGACTGGGGCTTCTATGTGGCAATGGGGATGATGGGATCGGTGGCCTTGGGCATGGCGGCGATTTTCTGGCGGCGCAACTGGCTGCGGCTATAGTCTCGGGCTTTGCAGTGCCTGCCTCGCCCGCACCGCTGCACACCTTCATGATGGCGAGCGAGATGTTGTCGCCGCTTCCGGCGGCCCGCCGGCGCGCAAGTCGGACGAGCGTCTCGGCTGCCTCCCGCGCCGGGTTTGCCGCGATTACCGCGGCCAGTTCGGCGTCGGGAAAATGGCGCCACAGACCATCGGAACACAGCAGGAAATTGTCGCCGGCCCGTGCGGGAGCTTCGCCGAACGCGATCTGCGGCGGCCGGTGACCACCGAGGCACGACAACAGGACTCCGCGCTGCGGATGAGACGATGCCGCGACCTCGTCCAGCCTGCCCCGGCGCTGCAGTTCGGCGACCAGCGAATGGTCCTGGCTGCGGCGCACCGTCTCGCCTCCACGAAAGTGATAGACGCGGGAATCACCGCAGTGAATCCAGCCCGCCTGTCCGCTCCACAGCATCAGCGCGACAGCGGTGCTGTGCGGATCCGTCCCGGTGCTGGCCCGAACCTGCCGGATACCCCGGTGGGCGTCGGCGACGATCCTCTCCAGCAGTTGCCCGAGACAGCCGGAGTCGGGAACGCAAGCTTCGAAATTCCGCCTCGCCTGGAGCACCACCTGCTCAGCCGCAAGTTCGCCTCCAGCGTGTCCGCCCATGCCATCGGCAAGAATGGCCATCATCGTGCCACGCCACGACGAGTGCCCGAACACCGCGACGCGATCCTGCTGTTCGCTCCGATCCCCGATATGCCGTGCGATGCAAGTTTCGACGATGAGGGGCATGGTGAGGACCGGGATTGACCGCCGGCAATGATAGCCAGCCGCGTCCCGCTGCGGTACGTTCATGCCGATCTGCTGCACGTGCCGCGTGAAATGCATCACGCAATATGTCCACTCATATTACGAAGGAGATAGGCATGCATTCAGGACGCGGCGCACCTTCCTCGATGACCGGGGCCGAAACCGAAATCATATTTGCGGGACGCCGAACACGACCGCCAGGGTCGCGCTCAAAGCACCGTGCCGTTCAGCCGGCTGTCGATGAGCTCGATCCAGTGGCGCACCGGCGTCTGCGTACCCGCCTGCAGATGGGTGATGCAGCCGATGTTGGCCGAGGCGATCAGCGCCGGCCCGCCCGCGCCGAGCGCGGCGAGCTTGTCGTCGCGCAGCCGATGCGAGAGCTCGGGCTGCAGCAGCGAATACGTCCCGGCCGAGCCGCAGCACAGATGACTGTCGCGCACCGGCGTGAGCCGGTAGCCCGCCGCGGCCAGCAGGCTTTCCACGACGCCGCGGATCTTCAGGCCGTGCTGCAGCGTGCACGGGGACTGGAACGCGACGGCGACGGCCTCGCGAGGTTCGCGCTTTTGCAGCAGGGTTTCGAGCCGGCCGGCTTCGGCCGCGACGATCTCACTGACGTCGCGCGTCATCGCGGCAATCCGGGCGGCTCGCGCGGCGTAGGCCGCGTCCTGCGCGAGCAAGTGCCCGTAGTCCCTGACCTGCACTCCGCAGCCCGACGCGGTCATGACGATCGCCTCGATTTCGCCGCGCTCGATCGCCGGCCACCACGCGTCGATGTTGCGCCGCGCCTCATCCCGCCCGCCTTCCTGGTCGTTGAGGTGGTAGCGCACCGCGCCGCAGCAGCCCGTCCCGGGCTGCTCGACGAGCGACACGCCGAGCGCGTCGAGCACGCGCGCAGTCGCAGCGTTGATCGACGGCGCCATCGCGGGCTGCGCACAGCCGGCAAGCGCGATCATCCGCCTCGCATGACGCGCCACCGGCCACGGCCCCGCCCGCCGCACGTCGGGCACTTTTTCCTGCAGCGCTCGCGGCAGCAGCGGGCGCACCAGGCGGCCGGCTTTCATCGCTGCGCCGAACAGGCTTGCGCGCGGCACCAGTTCGCGCAGCGCCCAGCGCTTCGCGCGCTCGGCGCCGCGGCGCGGCACGCGCGCTTCGACGAGGTGGCGGCCGATGTCGGCGAGGCGGCCGTACTGCACGCCGGACGGGCAGGTGGTTTCGCACGCGCGGCACGTCAGGCAGCGGTCCAGATGCAGGCGCGTCTTTTCGGTGACGTCGTGCCCCTCAAGCAGCTGCTTGATCAGGTAGATGCGCCCGCGCGGCCCGTCGAGTTCGTCGCCGAGCAGCTGGTACGTCGGGCAGGTCGCGGTGCAAAAGCCGCAATGCACGCAGCTGCGCAGGATCGCTTCGGCTTCACGGCCTTCCGGCGTGTCCTTGATGAAATCGGCAAGCTGGGTCTGCATGTTCAGAGTCTGTCGTAGAAGCGGCCGGGATTGAGGATGCCGGCCGGGTCGAAAGCGTGCTTGAGACGGCGGTGGATCGCCCTCAGCGGCGCGGGCAGCGGGTGGAAGACGTCGCCTGCGCGGTCGCCGCCGCGAAACCGCGTCGCATGCCCGCCGAGCGCCGCGCTGCGTTCGCGAATGGCGGCGGGCGAAGCGCTGGAACGCAGCCAGCGCAGCGCGCCGCCCCACTCGATCAACTGCTGGCCGGCGAGGTGCAGCGGCGCAGCGGAACTGGGCAGCGACAGCCGCCACAGCGACGTGCCCGCTTCGTCGAGCGCGGCGTCGCCGAAGAAGTCCGCCGTCTGTTCGCGCAGGCCGCCCCAGAACGCGTCGGCCGCATCTTCCGCGACCCCTTCCCCGCCGAGCCGCGCCCGCGCCGAGCGCACTGCGGCTTCCGCGCCCGACAGGCGCACGTTCAACACTCCGTCGCGCCACGCGGAGGCCGAGATCGGCAGCGGCTGGCCGCCCCAGTCGTTGAGCTGCGCGATCGCTTCGGCTTCGCTCATCGCGAGGCTCAACGTCGCTTCGGCAACCGGGCGCGGCAGCACTTTCAGCGACACTTCGAGGATCACGCCCAAGGTCCCGAGGCTGCCCGCGACAAGGCGCGAGACGTCGTAGCCGGCGACGTTCTTCATCACCTGGCCGCCGAACGTGAGCACTTCGCCGCGTCCGTCGAGGATCTTCACGCCGAGCACGAAGTCGCGCAGCGCTCCGGCCGCAGCGCGGCGCGGGCCGGACAGCCCGGCGGCGACGCAGCCGCCGACCGTCGCCGCGGCGCCGAAATGCGGCGGCTCGAACGCGAGCATCTGGCCATGCTCGGCGAGCAGCGCTTCGAGCTCGGCGAGCGGCGTGCCAGCGCGCACCGTGACGACGAGCTCGGTCGGCTCGTAACTGACAACGCCGCAGTAGTCGCGCGTGTCGAACACCTCGCCCACCGGCTCGCGGCCGTAGAATGTTTTTGTCCCGCCGCCGCGGAGCTGCAGCGCGGTCCTAGCCGTTGCGGCGGCCCACACGCGTTCCTGCCACTGCTCAATCAAGTCGCTCATTCGCCTCTGTCCTGATGATTGTCTGATGCTCCGTCCCGGATTCGCCGCGCGCCGCGCTGCGCGACCCCGCGCAGCGCCAGCCACGCGCCGATCAGCGACAGCACCGGCACGCCGACGAGCAGCAGCTGGATCCACCCCTTCTCCATCAGAAGCGGGGGATATCCGGGTACGGTACGTGCCCCTTGCTGACGCGCTCGCGGCCGTACTCGGCGCAGCGGTTCAGCGTCGGAATCGCCTTGCCGGGATTGAGCAGCCCGGCCGGATCGAACGCCGCCTTGACGCGGAAGAACATCGTGATCTCGGGCCGCGCGAACTGGCTGCACATCTGGTTGATCTTCTCGATGCCGACGCCATGCTCGCCGGTGATCGTGCCGCCGAGCGCGACCGACAGCTCGAGGATCTCGGCGCCGAACGCTTCGGCCTGTTCGAGTTCGCCCGGCCGGTTCGCATCGAACAGGATCAGCGGATGCAGGTTGCCGTCGCCGGCGTGGAAGACGTTGATGCAGCGCAGCCCGTACTTGCGTTCCATCGCCTGGATCGCTTCGAGCATTTCGCCGAGGCGCTTCCTCGGGATCGTGCCGTCCATGCAGTAGTAGTCGGGTGAGATGCGGCCCGCGGCCGGAAAAGCCGCCTTGCGCCCGCCCCAGAATTTCATCCGCTCGGCCTCGTCGCGCGACACGCGGATCTCGGTCGCGCCGCCCGCTTCGAGCACCGCGCGCACCCGCGCGATCTCTTCGGCGACTTCCTCGGGTGTGCCGTCCGACTCGCACAGCAGGATCGCTTTCGCGTCGAGCGGGTAGCCGGCATGGACGAACTGCTCGACCGCGGCGGTCGCCGGCTGGTCCATCATTTCGAGCCCTGCGGGAATGATGCCGGCGGCGATGATCTCGGCGACCGCTTCGCCGGCGCGGACGACGTCGTCGAACGCGGCAAGCACGCACTGCGCGAGCTGCGGCTTCGGGGTGAGCTTGACGGTGACTTCGGTGACGACGGCGAGCATCCCTTCCGAGCCGCTCATCAGCGCGAGCAGATCGTAGCCCGGGGCATCGAGCGCGTGGTTGCCGATCTCGACGACGTCGCCTTCGATCGTCACGCCACGCACCCGGAGCAGGTTATGCACCGTCAGGCCGTACTTCAGGCAATGCACGCCACCCGAGTTCTCGGCGACGTTGCCGCCGATCGTGCACGCGATCTGCGACGACGGGTCCGGCGCGTAATAAAGCCCGTGCGGCGACGCCGCTTCCGAGATCGCGAGGTTGCGCACGCCCGGCTGGACGACGGCGGTGCGCGCATGTGGGTCGAGATGCAGAATCCGGTTGAAGCGCGCGAGCGACAGTACGACGCCATGCGCATGCGGCAGCGCGCCGCCCGAAAGTCCTGTCCCCGCGCCGCGCGCGACCACCGGCGCGCCCAGTTCATGACAGGCGCGCAGCACCTCGATGACCTGTTCTTCGCTCGTCGGCAGCGCAACAATCAGCGGCAGCTGCCGGTATGCGGAAAGGCCGTCGCATTCGTACGGGCGCAGGTCCTCGGGGTCATACATCAGCGCCCCGGCTGGCAGCACGCGCGCCAGCGCTTCGACCAACCGCACCTTGTCGACCGCTGAAAAATCGACGTCCCGCTCACCCGGTGCCGGTGCCGGTGCTTCGGCGTCGAAGTTCATGGTGCCCACTCCAGTCGTTCATTACCCCAGCGCAGCGGATCGAGTCCGAGGCGGCGCGCGGCGCATACGAGATGAGTCTGCGCCGCAGTGCGCGCGGCGTCCGCATCGCCACACGCGATCGCGTCGAAAATCCTTGCATGTTCGGCCTGTGCCTGCCGCACGCGTCCGCTGCGGTGGCCCTCACCGCTCCAAGTCGGCGCCCGGGAATCGGAGAACTGCCGTCCCATGAAAGCCTGGAAACGCTCGATATGCGGATTGTGCGTCGCCGCCGCGATGGCGACATGGAATGCGTCGTCGTCGCCCACCGCATCGGATTCCGTCGCCAGCGCGTCGTCCATCCGCGCGAGCGCTTCGCGCATACGCGCCAAGTCCGCCGGCGTGCGGCGCAGCGCGGCGCGCTCGGCCGCACCGGTTTCGACGAGACAGCGCAGCTCGAAAACATTGGAGATCTCGTCCGTCGGGATCGTGGCGGATGGCGACGGTCCGTGCAGCAGGCGGAAGCTGCCCTGCCCCGGACGGGCGGCGACATAGGCGCCGGAGCCCTGGCGCGTCGTCACGCATCCGTCGGCCTTGAGCCGGGAGATCGCTTCCCGGATCACCGCCCGGCTCACGCCGAATTTCTCGCACAGCAGCTTTTCCGTCGGCAACTGCGCACCCTTCGGGAGTTGCTGCTCGCTGATCCACTGCTCGAGCTGCCGGGCGACGGCAGCGCTTAGATGGGGAGGACGTTCGGGTATCGGGATGGCGCTCATGTCTTCGCAAATTTGTCTGACAACTTCCGAATGCTAACCTCCAAACGTTTCGATGTCAGCATCGGGACTTACCCTGATGCGCCCCTGCGGATTGCGCCATGCATCCATCCGCCATTTGCTACCATCGACTTCCCGCCCGCCGCCCTCCGAGGCTCCGGTTTCGATGACCTCGCGCCCGCCGCTGATCGACCGCCTGCTCCCCTTCCTCGCCTGGCGTCGGCAATGGTCGGCAGCGTCGCTGCGCGGCGACCTGATCGCCGGCGTCACGGTGGCGCTGATGATGATCCCGCAGTCGCTGGCCTACGCACAACTCGCCTCCCTGCCGCCTCATGTCGGCCTTTACGCCGCGCTGCTGCCGGCAATCGTCGCGGCGCTGTTCGGCTCCTGCGCGCAGCTGTCGACCGGCCCCGTCGCGCTGACGTCGATTCTCACCGGTGCGAGCCTGCTGCCGTTCGCCGACCCGGCGTCCCCGACCTTTCTGACGCTCGCGATCCTGCTCGCGCTGCTGTCGGGACTCATCCAGCTGGCACTCGGTGCGCTGCGCGCCGGCTGGCTGCTGAATCTCCTTTCCCGCCCGGTGATGACCGGCTTCATCAACGCCGCGGCCCTGATCATAGGGCTGTCGCAGCTGCCGGCGCTGCTCGGCATCGTGATGCCGCAGTCGACGCATTTCCTGGTCGACTTCTGGACCGCGCTGGGAGCCCTCGACACCGCGCATCCGCTGTCGGCGGCCTTCGGTGCAGGCTCCCTGCTCGCACTGCTCCTGCTCAAGCGTTTTGCGCCAGGAGCCCCGGCGGTGTTGATCGTCGTCGCCTGCGCAACCGCGATCTCCGCCGCAGTCGGCTACGGCTCGCGCGGGGGCGCGGTCGTCGGAGCGATCCCGGCCGGTCTCCCCGTCCTCGGCGTTCCGGAATTCGATTGGAATGCCGCCGTCGCGCTGATCCCGACTGCCTTCGTCATCGCGCTGGTGAGCTTCATGGAAGCGACTTCGAGCGCCAAGCTGATCTCCGGAAAAAGCGGCCAGGACTGGAACCAGAACCAGGAACTGATCGGCCAGGGGCTGGCGAAAATCGCCGCGGCGATCAGCGGCGCGCTGCCGGTCAGCGCGTCGTTCTCGCGCTCGGCGCTCAACTACGTCTCCGGCGCGAGGAGCGGCCTCTCGTCGCTGATCGCCGCCGCGTGCGTGCTCGTGACGCTGCTCTACCTTACGCCGCTCCTGTGGCATCTGCCCAAGCCGGTGCTCGCCGCGATCATCCTGCATGTCATCACCGGCCTGATCGATTTGCGCGCGCTCGCCCGCGCGTGGCAGGCCGGGCGCGACGACGGCCTCGCCTCGTCGCTCACCTTCATCGGCACGCTGGTGTTCGCGCCGAACATCCAGAACGGCGTGGTCGCCGGATTGCTGCTGTCGCTGGCGCTGATGCTCTACCGCGAGATGCGCCCGCGCACCGCCCTGCTGGGCCTGCACCCCGACGGCACTTATCGCGACCTCGCACGCTTCGGACTCGAACATCCCGATCCGGCCATCGTCATCCTGCGCTTCGACAGCCCGCTCACGTTCGTCACCGCTGCGGCCTTCGAGCACGCCGTGCTCGCCGCAGCGGCGACCCACAACGGCGTGCGCACCGTGCTGATCTCCGCCGCGGGCATCAACACGATCGACGCGACCGGCCTGCACACCCTCTCGCTGCTCATCGAGCGGCTGCGCGGGACGAACAGGAACCTGGCTTTCTGCGGCCTGAAAAAACAGGTCATCGACGTGATGCAGAAAACCGGCTTGTGGCTGCGGCTCGGCAAGCACGCCGATTACCGGACCGAACACCAGGCCCTCGAAGCCCTGCGCCAGGATGCCCCGGAAGTCACGCCGAAGCGCTGATTCCATTTTGTTTTCTTGCACCCACCCGGGCTTCTACGATACCATCCGAGGTTTTCCGAAATCCGAATTCCCTGGAGCATCGTATGGCTCGCGTCTGTCAAGTGACCGGTAAAGCACCGATGGTGGGAAACAACGTTTCCCACGCTAATAACAAAACCAAGCGCCGCTTCCTGCCGAACCTGCAAAACCGCAGATTCTGGAGCGAATCCGAAAACCGCTGGATCCGCCTGCGCGTTTCCAATGCCGCCTTGCGCACGATCGACAAGAAGGGCATCGACGTGGTCGTCTCCGAACTTCGCGCCCGTGGCGAGAAGGTCTGACGCCCCGCAACTGAAGCAAACGTACGGAGACTCACATGGCCAAAGGCGCCCGCGAAAAAATCAAGCTGGAGTCGACCGCAGGTACCGGTCACTTCTACACGACATCGAAGAACAAGCGCACCACCCCGAACAAGCTCGAGTTCAACAAGTACGACCCGGTCGTACGCAAGCATGTGCTGTACAAGGAAATCAAGCTGAAGTGATGTGCTTGGCGGGCGATGCCCGCGCAAGCGTTCGCTCCCCTCGGCAGCAAGAGGCCGCCGGATCGCTCCGGCGGCCTCTTGCTTTCTGGAACCCGTCCCGCGACAGTGATTCAGCGTGCCGGATTGCCAGGACCATCAGGCCTTCTGGATGTTAGAGGCCTGTTTGCCTTTCGGGCCCTGGGTAACTTCGAAGGAAACCTTCTCCCCTTCCTTCAACGTCTTGAACCCGTTCATGTTGATCGCGGAGAAATGCGCGAAGAGATCCTCGCTGCCATCGTCCGGAGTAATGAAGCCGAAGCCCTTCGAGTCGTTGAACCACTTGACAGTACCAGTTGCCATGTTGCCGTAATCCTTGAAAATTGCTTGAAACGATGCAGGAAACCACCCCTTTAGTGCATCAATGCGCAGTAAAACGGAGCCGGTAAAGCCAAATCGGACTACGCAAGCAGCCAAAACGTGCAGAACCGCCGCGTTTAGCTTCGCATTTCGCACGATTCTGCTTTTACGCATTTGCGCGAACAGCGTCAAGCGTTTCATAGGGGGCAGTTTTTTTGCACCGCGTCAATTCCTGCACTCCCCTCTCGCCGTATAACGCCCATCCCCGTTAATGAAGCTGATCGGCACTCCCGGGAGCCGTTCTTGCATCGCAACAGCGCTGACATCGCTTTTTTTGCTGTCGCACGGGCCGTTTTCACTCTCCCGGCGGCCTGTTGCACTCTGCCTCGACTTCATTAGAATGAACCGCATGGCCACTCAAAAGCAGGACGAGTTTTTACTCGAGACGGAGCAAACTCGCACCAAGCCGCCGCCACTTTATAAGGTGCTACTGCTCAACGACGATTTCACGCCTATGGATTTCGTCATAGTCGTGCTGCAGAAATTTTTTGGCATGGACCGCGAACGGGCGACACGGGTCATGCTCCAAGTCCACAGAGAAGGCATGGGGGTGTGCGGCGTTTTTCCGAAGGACGTCGCCGCGACCAAGGTCGAACAGGTCGTCGCCTTTGCCCGGCAGCACCAGCATCCGCTGGCGTGCGTGATGGAGGAAAATTGAGAATGATCGCGCAGGAACTTGAAGTCAGTCTGCACATGGCCTTTGTCGAGGCGCGACAGAAGCGGCACGAGTTCATCACTGTTGAACATCTGCTGCTGGCGCTGCTCGACAATCCGTCGGCCGCCGAAGTCTTGCGCGCGTGCGCGGCAAACGTCGATGAACTACGGCGGGAATTGACGACTTTCATCAACGAGCACACCCCGAGGGTCGAAGGCGCGGACGAGATCGACACGCAGCCGACGCTCGGATTCCAGCGCGTGATCCAGCGCGCGATACTGCACGTCCAGTCGTCGGGCAAGAAGGAAGTCACCGGCGCGAATGTCCTGGTCGCCATTTTCGGCGAGAAGGATTCGCACGCTGTGTACTTCCTCCAGCGGCAGAATATTTCCCGACTGGACGTCGTCAACTTCATTTCGCACGGCATCGCGAAAGCGCCGCAGCAAGGTGCGAATGCACCGGGACGCAGCGAGCCCGAGCAAGGCGAACAGGAGACGGAAACGGCACAACCGGGCGGTGCACTCGAGAATTACACGCAGAACCTCAACCAGCAGGCACTGGTCGGCAAGATCGACCCGCTGATCGGACGCGACCGGGAGCTCGAGCGCGTCATCCAGACGCTGTGTCGGCGACGCAAGAACAATCCGTTGCTGGTCGGCGAAGCGGGAGTCGGCAAGACGGCGATCGCCGAAGGCCTGGCACGGCGGATCATCGAAGGGCGGATTCCCGAGATCCTCGACGGCGCTCAGGTATATGCCCTCGACATGGGCGCGCTGCTGGCGGGTACGAAGTATCGCGGCGACTTCGAGCAGCGGCTGAAAGCCGTGCTCAAGCAGTTGCGTGAAACCCAGAACGCGATCCTCTTCATCGACGAGATCCATACGCTCATCGGTGCAGGGGCGGCATCGGGCGGCACGCTCGATGCATCGAACCTGCTCAAGCCGGCGCTGTCGTCCGGCCAACTGAAATGCATCGGTGCGACGACCTATTCCGAGTTCCGCCAGATCTTCGAGAAAGACCATGCGCTGTCACGGCGTTTCCAGAAAGTCGATGTTTCAGAGCCATCGGTAGCGGAAACGGTCGAGATCCTGAAGGGGCTCAAGAGCCGTTTCGAGGAACATCACAACGTCAAGTATTCGGCGGCGGCGCTGTCCTCTGCGGCAGAACTTTCGGCGCGTTACATCAACGATCGTCACCTGCCGGACAAGGCGATCGACGTCATCGATGAAGCCGGCGCAGCCCAGCGGATCCTGCCGAAATCGAAGCAGCGCAAGCTGATCGGCAAGGGCGAAATCGAGGATATCGTCGCGAAGATCGCACGGATACCGCCGCGCAGCGTGTCGAACGACGACAAGACTGCGCTGATGAACCTCGAGCGCGACCTGAAGAACGTCGTGTTCGGCCAGGAAGCGGCCATCGACGCACTGGCGAAGGCGATCAAGATGTCGCGCTCCGGTCTGGGCAATCCGGCGAAACCGATCGGCAGCTTCCTGTTCTCCGGTCCGACCGGCGTCGGCAAGACCGAAGTCGCGCGACAACTGGCGTTCACGATGGGCATCGAGCTGGTGCGCTTCGACATGTCCGAATACATGGAACGTCACGCAGTCAGCCGCCTGATCGGCGCGCCGCCGGGATATGTCGGGTTCGACCAGGGCGGGCTGCTCACCGAGGCGATCACGAAGAAGCCGCACTGTGTGCTGCTACTCGATGAAATCGAGAAAGCGCATCCGGACATCTACAACATTCTCCTGCAGGTGATGGATCACGGCACGCTGACGGACAACAACGGCCGCCAGGCGGACTTCCGCAACGTCATTCTGATCATGACGACGAACGCGGGTGCGGAATCGATGCAGAAGGCGGTTATCGGTTTTTCTGCCAAGCGTGAAGCGGGCGACGAGATGGCGGATATCAAGCGCATGTTCTCGCCGGAATTCCGTAACCGGCTCGATGCGACGATCTCGTTCAAGGCGCTCGACAACGAAGTCATCCTGCGCGTTGTCGACAAGTTCCTGATGCAGCTCGAGGCGCAATTGCACGAGAAGAAGGTCGAGGCTCATTTTACCGACGAGCTGAAGGCATGGCTGGCCGGCGAAGGCTTCGACCCCATGATGGGCGCGCGTCCGATGGCTCGCCTGATCCAGGACACGATCCGGTCCGCGCTCGCCGACGAGTTGCTGTTCGGCCGGCTGGCGAACGGCGGCAAGGTGACCATCGATCTGGATGCCGACGGGAAGGTCAAGCTGGTCTTCGACCAGATGGAGGCGGCCACGGTGTGATTCCGCGCGCTCCGAAAAGGCGGCCTGTGGGCCGCTTTTTTTACCCCGAAGCATCCGGTGTCGCTCGTGAATGGCATCGCCACAGTACACTTTCCCCCCCTCAAAACGAAGGAAGAAGCATGGAATTCCAGACCGCCGATCTGTGTGATGCCAACGAAAGCCGCGTCAAAATCGTCAGCCCGATGTTCCGGAGCTACGGCGGGCGCGGTGCCTTTTGCGGCCGGATCACGACGCTCAAAGTATTCGAGGACAACTCGCTGGTGCGCACTGCGCTCGAAGGGCCGGGGCAAGGCAAAGTGCTCGTCGTCGACGGCGGCGGCTCGATGCGGTGCGCGCTCGTCGGCGACCAGCTCGCGCTGCTCGGCGTGAAGAATCAATGGGCCGGGGTCATCGTGTATGGCTGCATCCGTGACTCGAAGGCGATCGGCACGATGGAACTGGGAGTGTTCGCGCTCGGCTCCCATCCGCTGAAGAGCATCAAGAAAGGCGCTGGAGATGTGGACATCGCGGTGACGTTCGGCGGCGTAACTTTCACTCCCGGGCATTTCATTTACGCCGACGAGGATGGCGTCGTCGTTTCGGAATCGTCGCTGCTCTGATTCATTCCCCCGCAAGCTGGCGTCGAGCTGCGCCGGCTTCATTCACTGCATGCCCCACTGGAGGCTTTCCACAACGGCTCGGGCAACAGCATTTTCTGCGGCAATGCAGCAGCAATTCATTTCACAACGCCGTCTGCCGTTCCACGATACAAAATGCAGAGTTTAAGCTCCTGAAAAACAAAGCCTAAATAATTTCTTATATCTTATATAAGACCTGTTGCTGCAGAGCGAAAACCTTCCTATACTCCTCCTCACTCGACGCCGCCTCTGCAGCACGACGGCAATCGAACGGAAATGATCCGCGGGCACATCGTCAGACGCGCGCGAGGAACGTTTCCACGCTCATAAATCGTCAGCCAACAAGGAACCTGCCATGACCCTGACCCGCGAACAGCAAATCGCCGCCATCGAGAAAGACTGGGCTGAAAACCCCCGCTGGAAAGGCATCAAGCGCAACTACACTGCCGCCGATGTCGTCCGCCTGCGCGGTTCCATCCAGCCCGAAAGCACCCTGGCGCGCGTCGGTGCGGAAAAGCTGTGGAACCTTGTGAACAACGAACCGTACGTCAATTGCCTCGGCGCGCTGACCGGCGGTCAGGCGATGCAGCAGGTCAAGGCCGGCATCAAGGCGATCTACCTGTCGGGCTGGCAGGTTGCAGCTGACAACAACTCGTACGCCGCGATGTACCCGGACCAGTCGCTGTATCCCGTCAATTCGGTGCCGACGGTGGTCGAGCGCATCAACAACGCGTTCCAGCGTGCGGACCAGATCCAGTGGTCGAAGAACATCAACAAGGGCGACAAGGGCTACGTCGACTACTTCGCGCCGATCGTTGCCGACGCCGAAGCCGGTTTCGGCGGCGTGCTGAACGCTTTCGAACTGATGAAGGCGATGATCCGTGCCGGCGCCGCGGGCGTGCACTGGGAAGACCAGCTCGCCTCGGTGAAGAAGTGCGGCCACATGGGCGGCAAGGTGCTGGTGCCGACCGCCGAAGCCGTGCAGAAGCTGCTTGCCGCGCGCCTCGCCGCCGACGTCATGGGCGTGCCGACGCTGGTCATCGCCCGTACCGACGCGGAAGCCGCCGACCTGCTGACGAGCGACTACGACGCGAACGACAAGCCTTTCCTGACTGGCGAGCGCACGGCTGAAGGCTTCTACAAGACCTCCAAGGGGCTCGACCAGGCCATCTCCCGCGCAATCGCCTACGCTGAATATGCTGACCTCGTGTGGTGCGAAACCGGCACGCCGAACCTCGAGTTCGCGCGCAAGTTCGCCGAAGCCGTGCATGCCAAGCACCCGGGCAAGATGCTGGCCTATAACTGCTCGCCGTCGTTCAACTGGAAGAAGAACCTCGACGATGCAACCATCGCCAAGTTCCAGCGCGAACTCGGCGCGATGGGCTACAAGTACCAGTTCATCACGTTGGCCGGCATCCATTCGATGTGGTACAACATGTTCGACCTCGCCCAGGACTACGCGAAGCGCGGCATGTCGGCTTACGTCGAGAAAGTCCAGGAACCCGAGTTCGCCGCACGCGACCGTGGCTACACCTTCGTGTCGCACCAGCAGGAAGTCGGCACGGGTTACTTCGACGAAGTGACGACGGTGATCCAGGGCGGCACCTCGAGCGTTACCGCGCTGACCGGCTCGACCGAAGAAGAACAGTTCCACTGATCGTTCCGATTCGGGCAGGCCGCCATCAGGCCTGCCCGTCGCAGCAAGCCGCGTTCACAAGACGCGGCTTTTTGTTTGGGGAACGGCATCCGTTTCGCGCAGGGCTGGCTGTGAAAGCACGGCCCCGCGCAATTTTCGCTTTCGCTCCCTGGCGGCCGAGGCCGTCAGCACGAACTCACGGTGCGGGAGTCGGCGCCGGGGAACGCTCCATGCGCCCCGGCCGTTGTTGCCAATCGCCCCGGCGAGAGCCACCGACGCGAAACTGCTCGTCGAAGGTCTTCTTCTGCGCGGCATCGAGCACCTCATAAAGCTTCGCGGCGGCCGCGTGCATTTCGCGCATCGATGCGAGCCGGCTTTCGGCGAACGTCTCCATGCGCTCCATCCGTTCGAGCGCGGTCATCGGCCGCTCCCCGGCTCGCATCGACTGCATCTGCTCGGCGGCCTTCTGCCCCCTGCTGCGCATCGCGGCGCTGAATGTCTCCCACGCCGGGCGCTGCTCCGGCCGAAGCGCGAGGGCTTCCTGCAGTCTGGCCAGACGCTGGTCCGCGCGTGCACTCATCGCTGCGGAATCCATGCGATGCTTCATGCCGTGCATGCCTCCGTGCATTCCATGCCAGCCCCCGCCGCCTCCGGCAATGGCGACGGGGGCGGCGAAACCCACGGTCGCTGCGACAGCGACGGCAACTGCGGTCTTGATCCAGGTTTTTTTCATGATGGTTCTCCGTGTTGATCTGGAACGCCCTTCGGCTGCGGGCGGCGAAACCATTTGAACACCGGGATGTAAGCCGCATTTGTCCGCAGCACTCCCGTTTGCATGCGCATGTCTCGGCGCGGGCCGGGGATACTCTGGGATACAAGACACTCCCGCTCTCCCCTTATGATTCACATCGGGGCCTCATCCGCCCGTCCCGTTTCGACCGCCGCCAAGCCAGGACATGACTGCCTCCCACGACCACATCCTCATCGTCGACGATGACAAAGAGATCCGCAGCCTGCTCGCCGACTATCTCGAGAAACAGGGGCTGCGCTGCACCACTGCGGCCGACGGACGCGAGATGAAAGCGGCCCTCGAGCGTCATCGCGTCGACCTGATCGTGCTCGACATCATGATGCCGGGCGAGGACGGCCTGACGCTGTGCCGCAACCTGCGTGCCGGTGCGGGTGCCCATGCAAACCTGCCGGTGCTGATGCTCACCGCGCGCGGCGAAGACATGGATCGCATCGTCGGCCTGGAGATGGGCGCCGACGATTACCTGCCCAAGCCGTTCGTGCCGCGCGAGCTCTACGCCCGCATCCGCGCGATCCTGCGGCGGGCTCGCGCGCTACCGCCGAACCTCGAAGGCTCGCCCGCCGATCATGCGGGCCAGCTGCACTTTGCGGGGTGGCGGCTCGATACCGCGGGCCGGCACCTGATCGACCAGGACGGCACCATCGTCCCGCTGTCGGGCGCCGAGCATCGCATGCTGATGGTGTTCCTCACCCACCCGCAGCGCGTGCTCAGCCGGGATCAGCTGATGGAATTGACGCAGGGCCGCGAAGCTGATGCGTTCGACCGCTCGATCGACCTGCTTGTCAGCCGGCTGCGCCAGCGCCTGCGCGACAACGCACGCGAGCCCGCGATCATCAAGACGGTGCGCAACGAAGGTTACGTGCTCGCGAGCACCGTCACCGTCGCCGAGCCGCCCGCCGACTCATGAGACCTCCCTGGCCACGCACGCTGTTCGCCCGCCTGATGCTGATCTGGCTGGTCGGCATCGCGCTGGTGCTGGCGGTGAGCCTTGCGCTGTTCGTCAGCGAACGCGATCGGCATGGACGCGACGTGCTGTTCGAAGGCGTCGCGAGGGAGATCGCCGCGATCGTCGACGTGCTCGACAGCCTCCCGCCCGAGCAGCGCGAGGACTGGATCAGGACGCTTGGCCGGCGCCGCCTGCGGCTCACGCTCGACGTGCCGCCGCCCGACGCGCAGCCGCTGTCAGCTGGTTCTCCACTGCGAAAAGCGCTGAATCAGGCCCTGCCCGAGCGCGCGGTGGCAGTTTTCGAGCGGTCCCGGGCACATGACGACGGCCACCCGCGCCGTCCGCAACCGCTCGCCAGCGTACGCCTCGCCGACGGCGCGCCGCTGACGGTCCGCTTGCCGGGGGTCCTGTTCGGCACTCCACCGCCACTGCCGCCCGGCAGCCTCGTTGCCGCGCTGCTGGCGCTGATCGCCGGCGTCACGCTGCTGTCGTGGCTCGCGGTGCGCATCGCGACGCGGCCGCTGTCGCGGCTCGCTGCCGCAGCCGATGCGCTCGGTGCAGATCCGAACCACCCGCCCATCGACACCGGCGGGCCGGTCGAAGTCGCCCGTGCGGCGCACGCATTCAATCGGATGCAGCAACGCCTGCAGCAGCATGTCGGCGAGCGCACACGGATCCTGGCTGCAATCTCGCATGACCTGCAGACGCCGATCACGCGGCTGCGGTTGCGCGCCGAGCTCGTCGAGGACGAAGCAGTACGGGCGAAAATCCAGTCCGATCTCGACGCCATGCAGGCGCTCGCGAAGGAAGGCCTCGACTACGCGCGCAGCCTGGATGTGAGCGCTGCCGCCAAGGCGATCGACCTCAACGCGCTGGTCGCTGCGCTGTGCGAAGACGCGGGCGACATGGGCTGGCAGGTGACGCTTGCAGGGCGGGCCGGGACGCCATGCCATGCGCGCCTGGACGCGTTGCGCCGCGCGCTGTGGAACCTGATCGAAAACGGCGTGAAGTTCGGTGGCCGCGTCGACGTCACGGTCGCCGAAACGCCGGAACATTTCGAGATCCGCGTGCGCGACCACGGCCGGGGCTTGCCGGAAGCAGAACTCGAAAAAGTGTTCGAGCCTTTCTATCGTGCCGAAGCGTCGCGCAGCCGGGACACCGGCGGCACCGGCCTCGGCCTGGCCATTGCGCGCAATCTGTTGCGCGCACAAGGGGGTGACGTTTCGCTGGCGAACCGGCGCGACGGCGGGCTCGAAGCGCTCGTCACGCTGCCGCACCCGGGCACGCCCAGCAGTGCGGCACGCTGAATGAACCGGAACCGATCCACGGGCCTCGCCGCCCGACGGCCCCGCCGCCCTTAACGCCCGCGCAGCACGATCGCAACGCCTCCGAGAATCGCCACCGACGCCAGTACGAGCCGCAATGTCACGAGTTCGCCGAGCAACAGCACACCGCCGAGCGCGGCGATCACCGGCACGCTGAGCTGCACAGTCGCCGCGCCCGTTGCGCTGAGGCCGCGCAGCGCGGCGTACCAAACGACATAGCCGCCACCGGACGCCAACGCACCGGACAGCACCGCGTACAGCACGCCGGACGACTGGATGTTCACGCCGGCGACACCGAGCATTGCGAGCCCGATCGCCATCGGCACGGTGCGCAGGAAGTTTCCGGCGGTCGCCGCGAGCGGGTTTCCGGTGCCGCGCCCGCGCAGCGAATAGACGCCCCACGCGACACCGGCACCGATCATCAGCAGCGCGCCGCCGAGCGGCGGAGCGGACAGGCCCGGCGACAGCAGATGGATGAACCCGCCGAACGCGAGCAGCAACCCCGCCAGTTGCAACCGCGTGAGCCGCTCGCCACGCACGAGCCCGGTGAGGATCATCGTCGCCTGCACCGCCGCGAACAGCAGCAGCGCGCCGACACCGGTCGGCAACGACACGTACGCGAACGAAAATGCCGCGGCATATGCGAACAGCGCGAACGCGGAGGGCCAGTTCCCCGCCCGCGCGGGCGGGACGCCGCGCGCGCCGAGCAGCAGCGCCAATGCCAGCGCACCCGACAGCAGGCGGATCACGGTGAAGCTCGCCGCGTCGATCGCGTCCTGTTGCAGCGCGAGCCGGCACAGCACCGAGTTCGCAGCGAACGCGAGCATCGCGACCGCCGTCAGCGATATCGCACCGATTTTCGTCACGAGCATTCTCCGGCCGGCGCACCATAGCGGATCGCCAGCGCGCGAAAGCGCGCGACTTCGTCCACGCACCACTGCGCATCGTGTCCGAGTTCCTGGGCGAGCAGCGCCGCGACCGCCGGTGCTGCCGCGGCAGCCCGTGCGGCATCGAGAACCAGCGCGCGGTGCCGGCGCGCCAGCACGTCCTCGACGCCACGTGCAAGCTCGAACCGTGCGGCATGGCGTACTTCGGCCTCGGTCAGCGTCAGGCCGTCCTGTATGCGCCGGGCGGCACCCGGCAGCAGGTCGACGACGGCGCGGTCGCAGCCATAGCAGTCGCCGGAAAAACCGGTGGTCGCGCCGTGCAGGCGCAGCGCGGCGGTCGCTGCCGGGCGTCGCGGCAGCATGCCGAGGGCGCAGGCCTGGTCGACGGTTTCCTCTGCCATTCGCCGGTACGTCGTCCATTTTCCGCCGGTGATCGTCACCAACCCGCCGGGCGACACTTCGATGCAATGTTCGCGCGACAGCCGGTGCGTCGCCGTCCTGTCGTCCTCACCGACCAGCGGCCGCAGGCCGACGAAGATGCTGCGCACATCGGCCCGTGTCGGGGCCGGCGCGAGATAGCGGGCCGCGGTCGCGAGGATGAAATCCACTTCACCGGGCAGCGCTTCGGGCTCCAGCGGAACGTCGGAGCGAGGCGTATCGGTCGTCCCAATCAGGACCTTGCCTTGCCACGGAATGACGAACAGCACGCGTCCATCCGGCGTCTCCGGCACCAGCAGCGCGGTATCGCCCGGGAGGAAACTCCGGTCGACGACGACGTGCACGCCCTGGCTCGGACGCACCAGCGCGCTGGCCGCGGGACGTTCCAGACGCCGCACCGCGTCGGCCCATACACCGGTCGCGTTGATGACGACGCGGGCAGCGATGCGGAAAACCTCGCCGCTTTCCGCATCACGCGCGATGACCCCTTGCACGCGGCCGGCTTCGAGGATCAGACCGTCGACCGGCAGGTAGTTGAGTGCCAGGCCGCCCAGGTCGAAGACCGTGCGCATCAGCGCGATTGCCAGCCGCGCGTCGTCGAACTGGGCGTCCCAGTAGGCGATCCCGCCCCTCAGCCCGGAGGGATTCAAGCCCGGCAGCGCTGCGGCCGTCGCGGCCGCGTCGAGCATGCGGCTGCGCTCGATGCCGTGGATGCCGGCAAGCAGATCGTAAAACCCGAGCCCCAGCCCGAATCGCGCCCGGTCGTGCCAGTGATAGGCCGGCACGACGAAACGCAGCGGATGAACGAGGTGAGGCGCGTTCGCGAGCAGCCGCGAACGCTCGGCGAGCGCTTCGCGCACCAGCCCCAGCTCGCCCCGTGCGAGATAACGCACGCCGCCGTGAATCAGCTTCGTCGCCCGCGAACTGGTTCCTTTCGCGAAGTCGCATGCTTCGACGAGCAGCGTCGAATAGCCGCGTGCGGCGGCATCGACCGCGCATCCGAGCCCGGTCGCACCCCCGCCAATGACGACCACGTCCCAGCGCTGCGACTTGCGCAGGCGATCGAGCAGCACCGTGCGGGCAAGTCGGCGCTCCGCCGCAGCGGATCGGGCGTGCGCATGAAGACTGGTTTCCTGGACGCTCCCCTCCTCGCCGCCCGCACTCATGCCGCGACCCAGCCCCGGGCCCGTTCGACCGCCCGCCGCCAGCGCGCGATTGCCGCCTCGCGCCGATCCTCAGCCATCACCGGCTCGAAGCGGCGTTCGGCGCGCCAGTGCGACGCAAGCTCCTCGATGCCGGACCACATCCCCACTCCGAGCCCCGCGAGATACGCCGCTCCGAGCGCAGTGGTCTCGAGCATCTTCGGACGGACCACCGGAACCCCGAGCAGATCCGCCTGGATCTGCATCAGCAGGTCGTTTGCCGCCGCCCCGCCATCGACTCGCAGTTCGGCCAGCGGCCCGGCGCCGTCACGGTCCATCGCGGCGACGAGATCCACCGTCTGCAGCGCGATCGCCTCGAGGGCCGCACGGGCGATGTGCGCAGCACCCGTGCCGCGGGTCAGCCCGAACAACGTGCCGCGCGCGTACGCGTCCCAGTACGGTGCGCCGAGCCCGGTAAACGCCGGCACCAGCACGACGCCCTCGCTGTCCGGGACGCTCGCAGCGAGCGCCTCGACGTCCTCGGCACGCCTGATCAGCCCCAGCCCGTCGCGCAGCCACTGCACCAGCGCGCCACCGATGAAAATGCTGCCTTCGAGCGCGTAGCAGGTCTCGCCCCGCGAGCGCCACCCGATCGTCGTCAGCAGGCGGTTCGTCGAGGTCACCGGCGCCGCGCCGGTGTTCATCAGCAGGAAGCAACCGGTGCCGTAAGTGTTTTTCGCCATTCCGGGAGCAAAGCATGCCTGGCCGAACGTCGCTGCCTGCTGGTCTCCGCCGATGCCGGCGATCGGTACCGCCGCGCCGAGCACCTCGGCGCAGGTGGTGCCGCACACTCCGCTGCTGTCGACGACGCGCGGCAACAGCGCGGGCGGAATGTCGAGCAGCGCGAGCAGCGTTTCGTCCCACTCGCAGCGGTGAATGTTGAACAGCATCGTTCGCGACGCATTACCGGCGTCGGTCACGTGCAGCGCCCCGCCGCTGAGATGCCAGACCAGCCAGCTGTCGACGGTGCCGAACGCCAGTTCGCCCGCCCGCGCCCGGGCACGCGCGCCGGGGACATGGTCGAGCAGCCAGGCGAGCTTCGTCGCCGAGAAATAGGCGTCGACCTCGAGGCCGGTGCTCGCACGGATCGTGTCGGCGTGACCAGCCTCGCGCAGCCGGTCGCATGCCGCCGCGGTGCGCCGATCCTGCCAGACGATCGCTGGCGCAAGCGCCCGGCCGGTCGAACGTTCCCACAACAGCGTGGTTTCGCGCTGATTCGTGATGCCGACTGCAGCCAGCGCGGAAGCGGCGACGCCGGCCCGCTCAAGGGCGGTGCGCGCGCAATCGAACTGGGTCGCGAGAATCTCCGCCGGATCGTGCTCGACCCAGCCGGGCTGCGGGTAGTGCTGCGCGAACGTCTGCTGGGCAGCTCCCTTCACCTGCCCGTCGCGGTCCAGCACGAGCGCCCGCGAACTCGTCGTCCCCTGATCCAGGGCCAGCAGATAACTCATGACGCCTCCGGCTGAGTTCGCAATGACGCAAGACTACCGCGCGCCCGTCCGTGTGACCATCCCGGGCGACCGTCTGCCGGCGGCGGACATCGTGATTGAAGCGCCCATCGGCCGGGACTATAGTAGTCCGCATAATTCAATGGCCCTGCGGAGGCAGCCATGATCACGACAGACCACCAACCCAACCTCGTCTCCGTCGCCGTCTTCGGCGAATTCACCCTCGCCGACTACAAGGAGTTCGAAGAGATCGTCAATTACAAGGTGCAGTTCGAAGGCCCGGTCAACCTGCTCTTCGACCTGCGGGAGATGGCCGGCTTCACGCTGGATGTCGCGTGGGAAGAAATCAAGTTCTCGCGTCGCCACGCCCGTGATTTCCGCCGCATCGCAGTGCTGACCGAAGACCAGTGGCTGACGTGGAGCGCATGGATCTCGCAGCTCTTCGTCGAGGCCGAAGTGCTTGTCTTTGCCGACGAAACCGAAGCGCGCAGCTGGCTGGAGGCGGCCGCGGAGCCCGCGCAGTGAACGCTTCGTACAGCACGCTGATCGCCGCTCGCGAGCTCGCGGAGCACCTCGACGATCCCGACTGGTGCATCGTCGATTGCCGGCACGATCTCGCCGACCCCGGCTTCGGACGGGCGGCGTACGAGCGCGGCCACCTGCGGGGCGCGCATTTCCTGCATCTCGACGAGGACCTGTCGGGCCGCATGACCGGTACCAACGGACGCCACCCCCTCCCCGAGCCGGCCGACTTCGCCGCCCGGCTCGGGCGCCTCGGCATCGGCAACGACACCCAGGTGATCGCCTACGACGACGCCGGGGGCATGTTCGCCGCCCGGCTGTGGTGGATGATGCGCTGGCTCGGCCACCGCCGCGTCGCGGTGCTCGACGGCGGCCTCGTCGCGTGGTGCGCGGCAGCGCAGGCACTGACGACCGAAACTCCGTCCGTCCACCCCACGACCTACTCGCTTTCGCTGCAACCCACCGTCGTCGATATCGCGTTCGTGCTCGACCACCTCTACACCGGCGACATCATGCTCATCGACGCCCGCAGCCCGGACCGCTTTCGCGGCGAGAACGAAACGCTGGATCCGGTCGGCGGCCACATTCCGGGAGCGAAAAACCGGTTTTTCCGCGACAACCTCGTCGGGGGTGGCTGTTTCAAGCAAGCTTCGGTGCTGCGCGAGGAGTTCGGCACACTGCTGAAGGGGCGCGACGCGCGCCGCGTCGTCCACCAGTGCGGATCGGGCGTCACCGCCTGCCACAATCTGCTGGCGATGGAGTCGGCCGGCCTGTCCGGGTCGCGGCTCTACGCCGGGTCGTGGAGCGAGTGGTGCGCCGACCCACGCCGACCGATCGCGACCGGCCCGGAGGAATAGGACGCGCGGCACCGGGACAAGCGTAATCGGCTCCAGCCCGCCGCGCACACTCCCGTAGCTCCCGCAACGGCAACAGGCTTCAGAATTTCTCGACCCACGGGCGCAGGTCCATCTCCTGCGTCCACGCGCTGCGCAGCTGGCAATGCAGCTGGAAATAGGCTTCAGCGATCGCCGACGGGTCGAGCATGTCGTCGCTTGCCTCTGCGCTGTGCTCGATGCTGGATGATGGGCGAATGCGCCCGTCGAGGATCACATGCGCGACGTGGATGCCTTTAGGCTGCAGCTCGCGCGCCATGCTCTGGGCGAGCGCCCGCAGGCCGAACTTCCCGACCGCAAGGTTGTGGAAACCTGCGCTGCCTCGCAGGCTCGCTGTCGCGCCGGTGAAGACGATCGTGCCGCCTCGCCCGCCGCGCCCGATCCGTTCCAGCATCGATCTGGCCGCGGCGCGGCCGACGAGAAAACCGCCCATGCAGCCGACGCGCCAGCAGCGCTCGAACTCTTCCGCGGTAGTTTCGAGAAGCCCGCGGGGCACGAAGGCGCCGGCGTTGTAGATCACGACATCCGGCTCGCCGAACTCCGCGCGCACCTGGCTGAAGAACTCCTCGACGGATTTCTCGTTGCCGGCATCGCACGAATACGCTTTCGCGCCATGCCCGATCGCCGCGCACTCCATCGTCAGCGACTCCAGCCGCGCGACGTCGCGGGCCGCCATCGCGACGTTCATCTCCGCCTTGCTGAAACGCCGCCCGAGCGCGCAGCCCAGCCCCGGCCCGGCCCCCACGATCACCGCAAGCTTCCGCTGCTGCTCCATGTCCGCCTCCTACGCATCACGGCGCTCGTGCGGGCGCACCGCGTCTGCCTGAAGCTTAGTTCACGAAAAAAGACTGCGCAGCACAGCGGCCGCAAAGCGGTGCCAGCAGTTGCTACCAGTCGAGCTTCTCGACTTCGCCGAGCGAACGTCCGAGGAAACGTTCGCCGATCGTCTGGAAGCGCAGCGGCACGTCGGTGACGACGAACCGGTACGTCGCTTCGCCCGGATGCGTGTTCGCAAGGCCGAGCGCGTGCAGTTTCGCCGCGGCGAGTTCCGCGGTCGTCAACGCGGAGTCCACGAGCCGCACGCCCGGGCCGACGACGTCACGCAGCAGTGGTTTCAGCAACGGGTAATGCGTGCAGCCGAGCACGAGG
This sequence comes from Aromatoleum aromaticum EbN1, assembly GCF_000025965.1. Taxonomy (NCBI): domain Bacteria; kingdom Pseudomonadati; phylum Pseudomonadota; class Betaproteobacteria; order Rhodocyclales; family Rhodocyclaceae; genus Aromatoleum; species Aromatoleum aromaticum. The sequence continues at coordinate 2,643,373 of NC_006513.1, read as the reverse complement.
CTGTCGACCTCCTCGGCGAGCACCGGCTTGAGGTATTCCTGCGCGGTCAGCCGCGTCACGGGGTGATCGAGCCAGCCCTCTTCGACGAGCGGCACGAACAGCGGGCAGGCCTGCGAATAAACGCGCGCACCGGAGTCGAGCGCGTGGATGCGACGCGCGTAGGCGTTGCTATTGACCGTCGTCGGCGTGCCGATGACGCCGATGCCGCGACTGCGCGACTGGGCGACCGCGGCCTGCGCCCCGGCTTCGATGACATCCAGCACAGGGATGCTGCCCGCACGCTGGCGCACGGTTTCGGCCGCGACCGCAGCCATCGTGTTGCATGCCACGATCAGCATCTTGACGTCCTGTTGCAGCAGGAAGTCGGTGATCTGTTCGGTAAAGTGCCGGATCGTCGCGACCGACTTGACGCCGTACGGAACGCGCGCGGTGTCGCCGAAGTAGACGATATGCTCGAGCGGCAGCCGTTCCATCAGCGCGCGCACGACCGTGAGCCCGCCGATGCCGGAATCGAAAACGCCTATTGGTCGCGAAGAATTCACGAAGAAGCCCGGAACGGTTGGAAGCGCGCGATTCTAGCCGCAATCCGTGGGCGACAGACGGTGGGCTGCCTGGCAGGCCTTCGGCGAAATCCGCTTCAGGCCGCATCGTGCCGCTTCAGCGCCCAGGCGACATGCTCGCGCACCAGCTCCGACGGGTCGTCGGCCCGCGCGCGCAGCGCGGCGACGATGGCCGGCGAGGTGGGGGCATTGCCGAGCGCCACGGCGAGATTGCGCAACCAGCGCTCGAAGCCGATGCGGTAGATCGCGCTGCCCGCCATGCGCGTCGAAAAATCCGCCTCGGTCCAAGCGAAGAGTTCCACCAGGCTCGCGCGGTCGAGTCCGTGGCGCGGCGCGAAGTCGGGCTCCGCGGTGAGCTGCGCGAAGCGGTTCCACGGACACACCAGCTGGCAGTCGTCGCAGCCGTAGATGCGATTGCCGATCAGCGGTCTCAGGTCCTCCGGGATCGCTTCTTTCAGCTCGATCGTGAGATACGAGATGCAGCGTCGGGCGTCGACCCGGTACGGCTCCACGATCGCCCCGGTCGGACACGCGTCGAGGCAGGCACGACAGGAGCCGCAATGGGGTTTGGTCGGCACGTCGACCGGCAGCGGCAAGTCGGTGAAGATCTCGCCGAGGAAAAAGAACGAACCGGCCGAGCGGTCGAGCGTGAGCGTGTGCTTGCCGCGCCACCCCAGCCCGGCGCGCGTCGCGAGTTCGACCTCCAGCACCGGCGCGGAGTCCACGAACACGCGGTAACCGTGCGGCGCCTCGGTGGCGATGCGTTCGGCGAGTTTCTGCAGGCGGTTGCGCATCAGCTTGTGGTAGTCGCGACCGAGCGCGTAGCGGGACACGTAGGCCTGTGCGGGCTCATCGAGCGTCGCTTGAGCGGCAGCGGCCTGCGGCCAGTAATTCATCCGTACACTGATGACGCGCAGCGTGCCCGGAACCAGTTCGGCGGGGCGCGCCCGCTTCATGCCGTGGCGCGCCATATAATCCATCTCGCCGTGAAAACCGCTGGCGAGCCACGCCTCCAGGCCAAGCTCGGCGCCGGCAAGATCGATGTCCGCGATACCGACGGCGGCGAAACCCAGTTCCCTGGCCCATATATTCAGCTGCTCCGCGACGGTCGCGAGCGATTCGTGCGGCGCGGCGTGCCCGGAGGCACCCTGATGATTCGGATTCTTCACCCGGCAGATGATAGCGGCTGCGGATTCATCGCGCAGCTCGATGACGAAACCGACACCGAAGCTGCCGGCGCAGCGCTCGCGCCGGCGCTGCACCCCGGGTTGGTGATTTACCTGCGCGGCGACCTCGGCGCCGGGAAAACGACGCTGGTCCGCGGCGTGCTGCACGCACTCGGTCACGGCGGAAAAGTAAAAAGCCCGACCTACACCTTGATTGAACCTTATGTTCTTTCTAGATTAAACTTATATCACTTTGATTTTTATCGCTTCGCAGTGCCGGAAGAATATCTGGAAGCAGGTCTCGACGAGTACTTCGGCGACACTGGCGTGTGCCTCGTGGAATGGCCCGACAAGGCCAGCCCGTATCTCGCGCCACCGGACGTTGAAATGCGCCTCGTCGTCGCCGGAACGGGTCGGCGCCTCGAGGTCTCTGGGCTGACGGAGGCAGGACGGACATGTACAAGAAAACTGAACTCGGAATTGAACCGGCCTGCTCCGTGACGCCTGCCACGCCGAAATTCTGCCGGCGCGACCTTCTGAAGTTCGCCGGCGGCGCCCTTGTGCTGCTGGTGAGTCCGGTCGCCGCTGCCGCGAGCCTCGTGGCAGTGCGTGTCTGGCCCGCCGACGATTACACACGCATCACCCTCGAAGGCAGCCGCCAACTGAAGTTCAGCCACCTTCTCGTCAAGGATCCCGACCGCCTCGTGGTCGATCTCGAAGATGTCGAACTCGACAGCGTGCTGCAGACCTTGCCATCCAAGGTGCTCGAGTCCGATCCGTACATCCGGCTGATTCGCGCCGGGCAGAATCGCCCCGGCGTGGTGCGGCTGGTCGTCGAACTGAAGAACGAGATCGCTCCGCAGATATTCACGCTCGAGCCGGTCGGCGATTACCGCCACCGCCTGGTGCTCGATCTGTATCCCACCGTGCCGGTCGACCCGCTGCTGGCGCTGATCGAAAAATCCTCGCCGCTCGATGCCGCCGCCGGCGATACCGCAGCTGCGGGAAGCGACGACGCGCCGGTGCAGCAGGCGGCCGTGCAGGACAGGGCAAAGCGTCAGAAACGTCCACCCGCGAACCGGCTGCTCACGGTCGCGCTCGACCCCGGCCACGGCGGCGAGGACCCCGGCGCAGTCGGGCGGCGCGGCAGCTTCGAGAAAAACGTCACGCTGTCGATCGCACGCCGGCTGAAGCGGAAGATCGACGCCGAGACGAACATGCGCGCGGTGCTGACGCGCGACGGCGACTATTTCGTGCCGCTGCGCCAGCGGGTGACGCGGGCACGACAGGTACAATCGGACCTCTTCGTGTCGATCCACGCCGACGCTTTCGTCCGCCCCGAAGCACGCGGCAGCTCGGTGTTCGTGCTGTCGGAAAGGGGCGCCTCGAGTTCGGCCGCGCGCTGGCTCGCGCAAAAGGAAAACGACGCCGACCTGATCGGTGGCGTGAATCTCGCGAAACAGGAAGGTCATCTCGCGCGAACGCTGCTCGACTTGTCGCAGACGGCGACGATCAACGACAGCCTGAAGCTCGGCAAGGCAGTGCTGAACGAGCTCGGCGACATCAACACGCTGCACAAGGCGCACGTCGAACAGGCTGGATTCGCGGTGCTGAAAGCGCCGGACATCCCGTCGATCCTTGTCGAGACCGCGTTCATCAGCAACCCGGAGGAAGAGCGACGCCTGAACGACGACGCCTATCAGGACAAAATGGCTGAAGCGATCATGCGGGGCCTGCGCCGCTACTTCAAGGACAACCCGCCGCTCGGGCCGACCCGGGTCGCGCAGCTGGACTGACCGGCGGGAACCGCCAGAGCGCTCGCGTTGCCGTTATAATTACCGCTTTTTCGGGCGGTCATGCAGGTTTTTCGCGGGATTCCGGAGCGCGCCGCGCAGTCCTCGGTTCTCACCATCGGCAATTTCGACGGGGTGCACCGCGGCCACCAGGCGCTGCTCAAGCTGCTCACCGACAAGGCCCGTTCGCTGGCCCTGCCGGCGGTGGTGCTCACGTTCGAACCCCATCCGCGTGAATACTTCTGCCCGGCCGATGCGCCGGCACGCCTCGCGTCGCTGCGCGAAAAGCTGCTGCTGCTCGCCAGCTGCGGTGTTGACCGCGTCCACGTCTGCCGCTTCGACGCGCGCTTCGCAGCGCTGACCGCGGACCAGTTCATCGACGACATCCTCGTGCGCGGCCTCGGCGTGCGCCACTTGATCATCGGCGACGACTTCCGTTTCGGCGTGAAGCGCCAGGGCGACTTCGCGTTGCTCCAGGCACGGGGCGCCAGCCACCGGTTCGCGGTCGAAGCGATGCCGACCCTCGACATCGATGGCGAACGCGCTTCCAGCTCTGCGATCCGCGCGGCCCTTGCCGAAGGCGATCTCGCGCATGCCGCGCGCCTGCTCGGCCGTCCCTACAGCATCGCCGGGCGTGTCGTCCACGGCGACAAGATCGGCCGCACGCTCGGCTATCCGACCGTCAACATCCAGATGAAACACCGGCGGCCGGCGTTGTCCGGCGTGTTCGCGGTCGCTGTCGAAGGACTCGCCGCGGAACCCGTCGCAGGCGTCGCGAGCATTGGCGTGCGGCCGACGATAACCGCTTCGGGGCGTCCGAGGCTCGAAGTCCATCTCTTCGACTGGAACCGCGACTGTTACGGCGCTCATCTGCGCGTCCATTTCCTCAACAAGCAGCGCGACGAAACCAAGTTCGAATCGCTCGACGCGCTCATCGCCCAGATTGCGCGGGACGCGGAAAATGCCCACGCCTGGTTCGCACAACACCCGATTCGCCCCTGAGGCCGAAAACACCATCATGGCTGATTACCGCAAGACCCTGAACATGCCCGACACCCCGTTCCCGATGCGCGGCGATCTCGCGAAGCGCGAACCGGGGTGGGTCGCCGACTGGCAGGCGAAGAAGCTCTACCAGAAGGTCCGCAAGGCGGCGGCCGGGCGGCCGAAGTTCGTCCTGCACGACGGGCCGCCCTACGCGAACGGCGACATCCACATCGGGCACGCGGTGAACAAGATCCTCAAGGACATCATCGTCCGCTCGAAGACGCTAGCCGGCTTCGACGCACCCTACGTTCCGGGATGGGACTGCCACGGCCTGCCGATCGAGCACCAGATCGAGAAGCAGCACGGCAAGCACCTGCCGGCCGATCGCGCGCGCGAACTGTGCCGCGAGTACGCCGCAGAACAGATCGAGCGGCAGAAGAAGGACTTCATCCGCCTCGGCGTGCTTGGCGACTGGGACAATCCCTACCGCACGATGAACTTCTCGAATGAAGCGGACGAGATCCGCGCGCTTGGCGAGCTGTTCCGCAAAGGCTTCCTGTTCAAGGGACTGAAACCCGTGAACTGGTGCTTCGATTGCGGCTCGGCGCTCGCCGAGGCCGAAGTCGAGTACCAGGACAAGAAATCGCCGGCGATCGACGTGGGCTTCCCGCTTGTCGACAACGAACGTGACAAGCTTGCGCACGCCTTCGGCCTCGATACCCTGCCGGAGCAGCCCGTCTATATCGTGATCTGGACGACGACGCCCTGGACGATTCCGTCCAATCAGGCGCTCAATGTGCATCCCGAACTGATATACGAACTGGTTGAAACACCGAAGGGTCTGCTGATCCTCGCTGCCGAACTGCGGGCATCGGCCCTCGAACGCTACCAGCTCGAAGGCCGCGTGCTCGCTGCGGCTCGGGGCGTCGCGCTCGACCGCATCAACTTCCGCCATCCGTTCTACGACCGTCTCTCGCCGGTCTTCCTTGGCGACTACGTCGCGGCCGATGCTGGCACGGGCATCGTGCATAGCGCGCCCGCGTATGGCCTCGACGACTTCGTCTCCTGCACCCGCTACGGCATGCGCAACGACGAAATCCTGAATCCGGTGCAGGCCGACGGCACTTTTGCCGGGAGCCTGCCCTTCTTCGGCGGCCTGTCGGTGTGGGATGCGAACCCGAAGATCGTCGACAAGCTCGCCGAAGTCGGCAGCCTGTTCGCCTCGGGCACGCTGACGCACAGCTACATGCACTGCTGGCGCCACAAGACGCCGGTGATCTATCGCGCGACGACGCAATGGTTCGTCGGCATGGACCGCCTGCCGGGACGCGAAGCGGTCGAGCCCGGCAGCGCGACGCTGCGCGAACTGGCGCTGAAGGCCGTCGACGAGACGCAGTTCTATCCCGCGTGGGGCAAGGCGCGGCTGCATTCGATGATCGCGAACCGGCCCGACTGGTGTGTGTCGCGCCAGCGCAACTGGGGCGTCCCGATCCCGCTGTTCCTGCACAAGGAAACCGGCGAACCGCATCCGCGCTCGCTCGAACTGCTCGAGCAGGTCGCACAGCGCGTCGAACAGCACGGCATCGACGCCTGGTTCAAGCTCGACGCGGCCGAGCTGCTCGGCAGCGACGTCGCGCAGTACGACAAGATGCGCGACACGCTCGACGTCTGGTTCGACTCCGGCACGACGCACTGGACGGTATTGCGCGGCTCGCACGCTGCCGACAGCCAGTGGCCGGCGGCCCTCTATCTCGAAGGCTCGGACCAGCACCGCGGCTGGTTCCACTCGTCGCTCCTGACCGGCTGCGCGATCGACGGACGTGCACCGTACGACGCACTGCTGACGCACGGCTTCGTTGTCGACGGCCAGGGCAAGAAGATGTCGAAGTCGAAAGGCAACGTCGTCGCGCCGCAGGAAGTCTCGGACAAGCTCGGCGCCGAGATCCTGCGCCTGTGGGTCGCCGCCACCGACTATTCGGGTGAGCTCACGATCTCGAAGGAGATCCTCGACCGTGTCGTCGAAGTCTATCGCCGCCTGCGCAACACGCTGCGCTTCCTGCTCGCCAACACTGGCGATTTCGACATCGCCCGCGACGGCGTACCGGTCGAGGAGTGGCTGGACATCGACCATTACGCGCTCGCGCTGACTCGCCGACTGCAGGAGCAGGTCACCGGCGATTACGCGCGCTTCGAGTTCCACAAGATCGTGCAGGCGCTGCAGAACTTCGCCGCCGAGGACTTGGGCGCGTTCTACGTCGACATCCTCAAGGATCGCCTGTACACGACGAAGGCTGATTCCCGCGCCCGCCGCGCCGCCCAGACCGCGCTGTGGCACATCACGCAGGCGATCACCCGGATGATGGCGCCGATCCTGACTTTCACTGCCGAGGAAATCTGGCGGGTGACGGGCAACGACGCCGAGGACAGCGTGATGCTGCACACCTGGCACGAATTGCCCGAACTCGGGGCAAGCGATGAAATCCTCGCTCGTTGGGAGCTGATCCGCAGCGCGAGGGCGGAGGTGCAGAAAGTGCTCGAAAGCCTGCGCAGCGACGGCAGGATCGGCGCTTCGCTGCAGGCAGAAGTGCGCGTGCGCGCGAGCGGGGCGCGTTTCGACGCGCTCGCGAGCGTCGGCGCGGATCTGCATTTCGTGCTGATCACGTCCCGCGCGGAACTGGTACGGGTCGAAACCGAAGCCGATGAAGGCGTGGACGCTGCGCCATCCAGTCACCAGAAGTGCGGTCGCTGCTGGCATTTCCGCGAAGACATCGGCGTCGATGCCGATCACCCGGAGCTGTGCGGACGCTGCTGCACGAACCTCCATGGCGACGGGGAAAGCCGCACGCATGCCTGAGGCCTCCCGAGAACCCGCGCCCGCCGCACCGCACGGGCTGACGCGACGCTTCTTCGGCTGGCTCGCACTGGCTGCGCTGGTCGTGGCGCTGGACCAGTTCGTGAAATGGCTGGTGCTGTCACGGCTCGACTTCGGCGAGGCGGTGCCCGTCACGGGCTTTTTCCAGCTCGTTCTGGTCTACAACCCCGGCGCGGCATTCAGCTTTCTTGCCGACCATTCGGGCTGGCAGCGCTGGTTCTTCATTGCACTCGCGCTCGTCGTCTGCGGCTGGCTGCTCGCGATGCTGCGCCATCACCAGCACGAACGTGCACTGCCGCTGGCGTTCAGCCTCATCATCGGCGGAGCGGTCGGCAATGTCATCGACCGGATCGTGCATGGCGCAGTGGTCGATTTTCTCTACTTCCATATCGGCCGCCACGGCTGGCCGGCCTTCAACGTCGCCGACTCCGCCATCACTGTCGGTGTCGCCGTGATGCTGTGGGCGCAGTTTCGCTCACCTCGTGACGCCTCCCGCGACTCATCCACTTCGGAGAACCCCTCGTGACCCAGATCGTCCAACCCGACAGCCTGGTGACGCTGCACTACCGCATCGCCATGGAAAACGGCCAGCCGCTGATCAGCACCTTCGAAAGCACGCCCGCGACGCTGCAGCTGGGCGCTGGAGAGCTGCTTCCCAGCCTCGAACGCCTGCTCGCCGGCCTCGAGATCGGCAAGCACCACTTGTTCACGCTCGCGCCCGAAGAGGCGTTCGGCCCCCACAATCCCGAGCTCGTCGAGCGCGTGAAACGGGAGCACATGCCCGAAGAGGAGATCGAACCGATGACGATCATGGAATTCGGCGCGCCCAACGGTTCCCGCTATTCGGGGCTGGTGCGGGAAATCAACGAAACGTTCGCGGTCGTCGATTTCAACCACCCGCTCGCCGGCAAGACGATCCGCTTCGAAGTGGAAGTGATCGGCGTTCTTTGAGCACGCGCTGAACGCGAACCCCCGACCCCAGCCACCCCAGGGACCAGCCATGGACGACAAGGAAATCCTGCTCGCAAATCCGCGCGGCTTCTGTGCAGGCGTCGAGCGCGCGATCGAGATCGTTGAACAGGCACTCGCACGTTTCGGCGCGCCGATCTACGTACGCCATGAAGTCGTGCATAACAAGTTCGTCGTCGACGGACTTCGTGCGAAGGGCGCGATCTTCGTCGAAGAACTTGACGAAGTGCCGACTGGCCAGACCGTGATCTTCAGCGCGCATGGGGTGCCGCAGGCCGTGCGCAGCGAAGCGGAAAGGCGCGGCTTGCGAGTTTTCGACGCGACCTGCCCGCTGGTGACCAAGGTGCATCTGGAAGTCGCACGCATGCGCGAGCAGGGGCGCGAGATCGTGATGATCGGACACAAGGGCCATCCCGAAGTCGAAGGGACGATGGGTCAGGTTGGTGACGGCATCCACCTCGTCGAAGTCGTCCAGGACGTCGCGAACATCGAGGTCGCCGACCCGCAGCAGCTCGCGTACGTCACGCAAACGACCTTGTCGGTCGATGACGCCGCCACGCTCGTCGCCGCACTCCGGGCACGCTTCCCGGCGATCGTCGGACCGAAGAAGGACGACATCTGCTACGCGACGCAGAACCGCCAGGACGCGGTCAAGTTCATGGCGCCGCGAGTCGATGTCGTGTTCGTCGTCGGCTCGCGCAACAGTTCGAATTCGAACCGCCTGCGTGAGGTTGCCGAACTGCTCGGCGTGCCGGCCTATCTCGTCGATAACGCCGAGGGCATCGAGCCGATATGGCTCGAAGACAAGAAACGCGTCGGCGTCACGGCCGGGGCATCGGCGCCGGAAGTGCTCGTCGATGCGGTCGTCGAACGCCTCAAGGAGTTGGGGGCAAGCTCGGTGCGCACGCTGGAGGGAGTGCCCGAGCGCGTAACCTTCCCGCTACCGCGCGAGCTTCAGACTCCGGACTGAACTCCCGCCGGCACGCGCCCGGCACATCACCAGACGCGATCGCCAGGCACCGTACCGGCCTCCCTCACCGCCCGCCGAAGTCAGAGATGCGGCCCGAGAATGCGCCGGTAGAACTCATGGAAATGCTGCATCCCGTCCTCGAGCGGCGACTGGTACGGCCCCACCTCGTCGCGCCCTTCCTGCAGCAACGCCCGGCGACCCCGGTCCATACGCTCGCCGATGTCGTCGTCCTCGATCGCGGTCTCCATGTAGGCAGTCTGTTCGGCTGCGACGAACTCGCGTTCGAACTCGACGATATCCTCAGGGTAGTAAAACTCGACGACGTTGGTCGTCCTGTTTACGTCCCGCGGAATCAGCGTGCTGACGACGAGCACGTGCGGATACCACTCGACCATCACGTTCGGGTAATACGTCAGCCAGATCGCGCCCTGGGGCGGCCGGTTGTCGCCGTAATAGGCGAGGACCGCCTCATGCCATCTTCGGTATGCATCCGAACCCGGTCTGGCCAGCGAAGTGACGCCCACACGCTGCACCGAATACCAGTCCCCGAATTGCCAGGTCAGGTCGTCACAGGTGACGAAGCCTCCCAGTCCGGGATGGAAAGGCGCGATGTGGTAATCCTCGAGGTACACCTCGATAAAAGTCTTCCAGTTGTAATTGCACTCGTGAATCTCGACCCGATCGAGCTTGAAGCCCGAAAAACCCAGTTCCGGCGCCAGTTCCATCCCCGCCAGGTCGGCACGGGCCGAGCGCGGGCCGGCGAACAACAGCCCGTGCCAGTTTTCCAGCGCGTCGCGCTGGAGGTCGAGACACGGATTCTCAGGAAAACGGGGCGCACCGAGAAGTCGGCCCTGCTGGTCGTACGTCCAGCGATGGACCGGGCAGACGATCCGTTCGGCAGTGCCGGTGCCCTGCAACATGATGGCCTGGCGGTGGCGACAGACGTTCGAAAGTCGATGGATGCCGTCCTGCGTGCGAAACAGCAGCCTGGAATGGTCCAGCCATTCGAGAGAGCGATAGTTTCCGACTTCCGGTACCATCAGCTCGTGGCCGACGTATCCCGCCCCGCCCTGGAACAACAGGCGCTTCTCGAGTTCGAAGATTTTTTCGTCGAAGTACATCGAAACCGGCAACTGGGAAACCGCCGGGGCCATTTTGGCCCTGGATGCGAGATCGGACATCCCCGAACCTCCCATGTAAATCCCAAGAAATTCGGAAAAAATGAGCGGATGATTCTATTCGAGAAGTTGTTTGACCGCCAGTAGCCCGATCGGTTACTTTTCCCCCTTTTATTTTGCACGGCCCCGAGTCATGGCCAAGGCCCCAACTGCGCCAAAATCCTTCGAATCCGCCATTGCCGAACTCGAAGCGATTGTTCAGGAAATGGAAAGCGGAGCAATCTCGCTCGAACAGGCGCTGGAACGGTATCAACGCGGCGCCAACCTGCTGAAACACTGTCAGGAAACTCTGCAAGCTGCCGAACAGCGGGTGCGCCAGCTGGAAAACGATGTTCTGGCCCCGCGGAATCCGGCTGAAGACATGAGGGACCAGGAATGAGCCACATGAATTTTTTGGCCTGGATGGAAGCCATCCAGCGACGCTCCGAAACCGCACTGGAAAACCTTCTCCCCGACGCGAACATCGCTCCCGCCCGGCTTCACGAAGCGATGCGCTACGCGGTACTGGGTGGCGGCAAGCGCATCAGGCCGCTGCTCGTCCATGCGGCAGGAGGTCTCGTCGGGGCTGCCCCTGAACGGCTGGACAAAGTTGCGTGCGCCGTCGAGCTGATCCACGCCTATTCCCTGGTCCATGACGACTTGCCGTGCATGGACAACGATGTGCTGCGGCGCGGCAAACCGACGGTGCATGTCGAATACGATGACGCCACCGCGTTGCTGGTGGGCGATTCCCTGCAGGCACTCGCCTTCCAGTCCCTCTCCGAGCACCCGCTGACCGAGGACCCGTCGGAACAGCTGTCGATGATCACCCAGCTCGCACGCGCGTCCGGCTCACGGGGCATGGCGGGCGGACAGGCGATCGACCTTGCTGCGGTAGGCAAACAGCTTAGCCGCGAAGAGCTCGAATACATGCATATCCACAAGACCGGCGCCTTGATCCGGGCCTCGGTCCTGCTCGGAGCTGCGTGCGGCGCGAGACTCGACTCAGACCGCCTGGAACGCCTCGATCACTACGGGAAGCTCGTGGGCCTGCTGTTCCAGGTCGTCGACGATATCCTCGATACGCAGTCCGACACGGCGACACTCGGAAAAACAGCCGGCAAGGATGCCGACAACAACAAACCGACTTACGTAACCCTCCTCGGCATGACGGAAGCCCGTGCGCTCGCCGAATCGCTGCTTGCCGACGCCCGTGAAGCCCTCACGCCTTTCGGACCCCAGGCCGCCAGACTCGACGAACTCGCCACTTTCATCGTCCATCGAAGATTCTGAATTCCGATTCCGCCGGACCTGCACATGCCCCCGTACCCCCTGCTTCACCGCATCGACTCACCGTTTGATCTGCGCAAGCTGGACCGTCGCGAACTCCCGGCCCTGGCCGCGGAGCTGCGCGCATTTCTGATCGAGTCGGTCTCGAAGACCGGCGGACACCTGTCTTCCAACCTTGGCACTGTCGAGCTGTCGATCGCGCTGCACTACATTTTCGACACGCCGGAGGACCGCATCGTGTGGGACGTAGGCCACCAGACCTACGGACACAAGATCCTCACCGGTCGACGCGAGGCAATGAGCAGGCTGCGCCAGTTCGGCGGAATCTCGGGCTTCCCGCGCCGCTCGGAAAGCAGCTACGACACGTTCGGCACAGCGCACTCGTCGACCTCGATCTCGGCGGCGCTGGGGATGGCGGTGGCTGCGCGCAACCGCGGCGAACAACGGCGCTCGATTGCGGTGATCGGCGATGGCGCGATGTCGGCGGGCATGGCCTTCGAAGCCCTGAACAATGCTGGAGACATGCGTGACATCAACCTTCTGGTGATTCTCAACGACAATGAAATGTCGATATCACCTCCTGTCGGCGCGCTGACGAAGATCCTCGCCCGCATGTTTTCGGGTCGTACCTACAATGCCGCGCGCCGTGCCGGCGAAAAGGTGCTGGGCGTATCCCCGCCGATGCTCGACTTCGCCCGCAAGGTCGAAGAGCATGTGAAGGGCCTGATCACCCCGGGAACGCTGTTCGAGGAGTTCGGCTTCCATTATTACGGCCCGATCGACGGGCATGATCTCGACGCCCTGATCCCGACACTGCAGAACCTGCGCAAGCTCAACGGCCCGCACTTCCTGCACGTCATCACGCGCAAGGGGCAAGGGTACAAGCTCGCCGAAGCAGATCCCGTCCTTTACCACGGGGTTTCGACATTCGACCATACAGCAGGCATCCAGACCGCCAAAGGTGCCGCCAAGCTCACGTACACACAGGTGTTCGGAGACTGGCTATGCGACATCGCCGCACAGGATGAAAAAGTCATCGGCATCACACCGGCGATGCGCGAGGGCTCCGGGATGGTGCGGTTCGCGCAGGAATTCCCGAATCGCTACTATGACGTAGGAATCGCTGAGCAGCACGCGCTGACGTTCGCCGCTGGCCTTGCATGCGAAGGCTTCAAGCCCGTTGTGGCGATCTATTCGACCTTCCTGCAACGCGCCTACGACCAGCTCATCCACGACATCGCGCTGCAAAACCTCCCGGTGATGTTTGCGATCGACCGCGCCGGACTCGTCGGGGCCGATGGCGCCACGCATCACGGAGCCTTCGATCTCTCCTACCTCGGCTGCATTCCCAACCTCGTCGTCATGGCACCCGCCGATGAAAACGAGTGTCGGCAGATGCTCTACACGGCTTACCGTCACAACGGACCCGCCGCCGTGCGGTATCCGCGCGGCGGCGGGATGCAGGTGGGACCGGAAACCGCGATGTCGGCGCTACCGATCGGCAAGGGCGAGATCCGCCGAAGCGGCCACCGCATCGCGCTGCTCGTCTTTGGCAGCCTGCTCTTCAATGCACTGCAGGCCGCCGAGCAGCTCGACGCGACCGTGGCCAACATGCGTTTCGTCAAACCGCTCGACGTCACGCTTATCGAGGAACTGGCCGCCAGCCACGACCTCCTCGTCACCCTCGAGGAAAATATCGTCATCGGAGGCGCCGGATCGGAGGTGGCGAGAGTGCTGGAAAGTTTGTCAGACCGTCCCCAGCTGCTGCGCCTGGGCTTGCCGGACACCTTCATCGACCACGGAGACCAGTCCCAGCTCCTCGAGTCGGTCGGGCTTGACGCTCCGGGCATTGTGGCCGCAATAAGGCGCCGCTTCAGCCCTGACAATAATTGAGCGTTTTTGTCGGGAATGATAGGATTCATTACCAGTTTCACCAGAGAACAGCAGATGACTTCCCAACAGGCTCATGCCATTCCCGACGTCCAGAACCTCAACGACAGCCGGAAACTGGCCATCGACAAGGTCGGCATAAAATCCATTCGTCATCCCGTGCGAGTCAGTGACAAGAACGGCGGCGTGCAGCACACGATTGCCGTTTTCAACATGTACGTCGGCCTCCCTCATAACTTCAAGGGAACCCACATGTCGCGCTTCATCGAGATCATCAATGGAAACGAGCGGGAGATTTCGGTCGAGTCCATCGAGCCGATGCTGCGTGAAATGGTCAAGCGCCTCGAAGCCGAGACAGGTCAGATCGAACTTACCTTCCCCTATTTCATCAACAAATCCGCCCCGATCTCCGGAGTGCAGAGCCTCATGGACTATGAGGTCACGTTTACGGCAGAAATACGGGAAGGGGGCGCGTACACTTTCACGATGAAGACCGTCGTACCGGTAACGAGCCTGTGCCCGTGCTCGAAAAAAATCTCGGAATATGGCGCTCACAATCAGCGCTCTCACGTCACCGTCACTGCTCAAACGAACAGTTTCCTCTGGATCGAAGAACTCGTGCAGCTCGTCGAAAGCCAGGCTTCCTGCCAGCTCTACGGCCTTCTGAAGCGCCCGGACGAGAAATACGTCACGGAGCATGCGTACGACAATCCAAAGTTTGTCGAGGACATGGTTCGGGACGTCGCCGGTCTTCTCAATGCCGAGGCCCGCATCGACTGCTATCGGGTGGAGTCAGAAAATTTCGAATCCATCCACAATCACTCGGCGTATGCGCTGATCGAATGTGACAAGCGCTTGGTTGTTGGCGCGAACTGAAGCCCGCGCTCAGTCACGCCCTCGCTGTTGCCAGCGAGGCGGAACAAGTCAAGATAGTTGTCGCCTGATTCATGCAACCAACCGCCCTATGTCTTCAGCATGCAAGTGGTCGCGTACGACCGCGTCGCGCTCCGGATTGAGCGTGACCGCGCCGATCGGGGTCCAGTCGCGTGTCCCACGGGACCAGCGTGCGGGGTGGCGCTCGCGGGCCTGGAGATACGTCTGATGGCGTGCAGCCAGGATCGCCCGATCCTCCAGCGCGTGTCGCTGCGCCGGCGTGACGTAGCGGATGCCGCTGTGGCGGTGCTCGAAGTTGTACCAGCGCACGAAGTCGTGTCCCCAGAGGCGGGCGTCTTCCAGGGTGGCGAAGCCGCGCGCCGGGAATTCGGGGCGGTACTTCGCCGTCTTGAAGAGCGACTCCACGTAGGCGTTGTCGTCGGAGACGCGCGGGCGCGAGTACGACGGTTTGACGCCCAGCCAGTGCAGCATCGCGAGCACCGTGGTGGCTTTGAGCGTGCTGCCGTTGTCGCCGTGAAGCACGGGTTTGTCGATCATCGCGTGGACGCCTTCGGAGAGCGCGGTGCGCTTGAGCAGGCTCACCGCATGGTCAGCGTCATCGGCGTCGTGGATCTCCCAGCCGACGATCTTGCGGCTGTAGAGGTCCTGGATCAGGTAGAGATAGAACCAGCGCCCCTGCACCTGCGTGGGCAGATAGGTCATGTCCCAGCACCAGACCTGGCCGGGCGCGGTGGCCACATGCGTGGTCGGCGTGCGCGAGCGCTGGGGCGCCCGGGCGCGACCCCGGTGACGGGTTTGCCCGTGGGCGCGCAGCACGCGCTGGAAGCTCGATTCGCTGGCGATATAGACGCCTTCGTCGGCCAGCGCCGGCACGATGCGCGCCGGCGGCTGATCGGCGAAACGCGGCTCGTTGGCCACCGCCAGGACGCGGGCGCGCTCCTCGTCGGTGAGCGCATGCGCGGGCGTCGGGCGCTCGGCCAGAGGCCGGCGGTCTCCGACCTGCAGGCCGTCCTCGGCCTTCCAGCGTTGCAGGGTACGCACGGTGATGCCAGCGAGCTCACACGCCGGGCGCAAGCGCGCACCGGCTGCGTGAGCAGTCTCGATGTGGCGGACCATCGTTTGGCGATCTTCCAGGCCGATCATGCGTCCTCGTCCTTGTCCGTTGGAAAGATCACCTCGAGCTTTTTTGACAGCACCAGCAGCGCGGCGGCTTCGGCCAAGGCCTTCTCCTTGCGGCGCAGGTCGCGCTCGAGGTCCTTGATGCGACGCCGGTCGGCCTTCTGTTCCCGGTGGCTGGTGCGCGCCGCGTCTTCGGGGTCGGCCAGCGCCTGTGTGGCCGCCGTGCGCCATTGCTCGAGCTCCTGCGGATACACGCCGTTCTCCCGGCACCAGGCGCTCTTGCTCGCCTCGTCCATCGCTGCGGTGACCAGCACTGCCTCGAATCGGGCCGGCGCTGTCCAGGCCCGCTCGCGAGCGGGCCTGGACAGCGCATCCGCGCGCCACCGCTCCAGCGTGGCCGTTGAAATGCTCAGTTCGCGGGAAACCGTCTCCACCGATGCGCTCTCCGGTGGCAACAACCGTGCTACCGCCTTGTCCTTGAATGCTTGTCCGTATCTGGCCACTTCGTTCTTCCGTTATCGCCCTCGGGTTTCGGATTCTATCGAGGCGACAACTATCTTGACCCAGAGGGGAGGGAAGACCCGTTATTGCCTGGCGGGAAGGTAGATCTCCGCATGGCCTTCGAGTACCACTTTTCCGGCCACCGTACAGACAGTATCAAAGAACGCCCGGCGCTTGTGAGCCACGAGCTCGCGTACTGTCACACGGGCGACGACCGTTTCGCCGACTTTCACTGAGGCCTTGAAGTTCAGCGACTGCCCGAGATAGATGCATCCCGGTCCTGGCAGCTTCGTACCGAACACTGCAGAAATGAAGCTCGCCGACAGCATCCCATGAGCGATTCGTTCGCCAAACATCGTCGACGCCGCAAATTCGGCATCGAGGTGAACGGGATTCGTATCACCCGAAATGCCAGCGAAAATAGCGATATCCGCCTCCGTCACGGTGCGCCCGATGGCCGCTGACATACCAACTTTCAGGTCCTCGAAATCGTGACCGTAGCACTGCGAAAAGTCGCGGACCGCTTCACTCATCTTGCATCCCGTTTTGGCTCGTTAATAGCATGAAATCCGACGACGACCTGCATGGTGGTTCGCTGTCGAATTAAGTTCTCCGAGCATATCCGAAATTCCGAAGACATTCTGTACCGGAATCCGATGATCATGCTCCGGGGATTGGGTAGGCGTTACTCAGAAGTCAGCAAGTAGGACGACACCGTCGGCCCATATATTCATCGCAATAGATTGAAATCATTAGCTTTCCAGTTTGAATTTGTCGCTTAAGTTCCTGTCTTCTGAGTAAGACGGGATAGACGCCATGCCGGGGCTAATGTCGTCGGGGCCGCCCCGTGGGCGACATGAGCCGCAGGGAGGATTCTGCCGCAACGCGCGCGGCAAGTCACGCCGAGGGCGGGGGGCGCCGCGGCGCAGCGCGTGGGCGCGTCACGGACGGGAGGCCCAGCGGGACGGGCGTTCCGGCCGGGCGGCGCGCGCCTTGCCTGGAGGGGGGATGTTGACAGCAAAAAGCCGCTTTCCCGGGGAGGGGGAGCGGCTTTTGTGCAGAGCAAAGGGTAGTCTGACGATGACCTACTTTCGCACCCGTTTAGGCACTATCATCGGCGCGGTCCTGTTTCACGGTCCTGTTCGGGATGGGAAGGGGTGGTGCCAGGACGCTATGGTCGTCAGACTGTAAAGGGTAACAAAGCGGAGAAGCAAAGTGTGTGGGGTGTTGTTGGTGTGATGCGTTTTTCGGTGAGTTGTCGCGGTGTTCGATCCAGGGTTATAGGATCAAGCCTCACGGGCAATTAGTATCGGTTAGCTCAACGCATTGCTGCGCTTCCACACCCGACCTATCAACGTCGTGGTCTTCGACGACCCTTCAGGGGGCTCGAGGCCCCGGGGAAGTCTCATCTTGAGGCGAGTTTCCCGCTTAGATGCTTTCAGCGGTTATCTCTTCCGCACTTAGCTACCCGGCGATGCGACTGGCGTCACAACCGGTACACCAGGGGTGCGTCCACTCCGGTCCTCTCGTACTAGGAGCAGGTCCTCTCAAACTTCCAGCGCCCACGGCAGATAGGGACCAAACTGTCTCACGACGTTTTAAACCCAGCTCACGTACCACTTTAAATGGCGAACAGCCATACCCTTGGGACCGGCTACAGCCCCAGGATGTGATGAGCCGACATCGAGGTGCCAAACTCCGCCGTCGATGTGAACTCTTGGGCGGAATCAGCCTGTTATCCCCAGAGTACCTTTTATCCGTTGAGCGATGGCCCTTCCATGCAGAACCACCGGATCACTATGACCTGCTTTCGCACCTGCTCGACTTGTCGGTCTCGCAGTCAAGCCGCCTTTTGCCATTGCACTATCAACACGATGTCCGACCGTGTCTAGGCGACCTTCGTACTCCTCCGTTACCTTTTGGGAGGAGACCGCCCCAGTCAAACTGCCTGCCATGCACGGTCCCCGACCCGGATTCACGGGCCAAGGTTAGAACCTCAACGACACCAGGGTGGTATTTCAAGGTTGGCTCCACGGAAACTGGCGTTCCCGTTTCACAGCCTCCCACCTATCCTACACAAGTCCCGTCAAAGTCCAATGCAAAGCTACAGTAAAGGTTCATGGGGTCTTTCCGTCTTGCCGCGGGGAGATTGCATCTTCACAAACATTTCAACTTCGCTGAGTCTCAGGAGGAGACAGTGTGGCCATCGTTACGCCATTCGTGCAGGTCGGAACTTACCCGACAAGGAATTTCGCTACCTTAGGACCGTTATAGTTACGGCCGCCGTTTACCGGGGCTTCGATCAAGAGCTTGCACCCCATCACTTAACCTTCCGGCACCGGGCAGGCGTCACACCGTATACGTCCACTTTCGTGTTTGCACAGTGCTGTGTTTTTAATAAACAGTCGCAGCCACCGATTCTCTGCGGCCCCTTCGCCCTTCGGATGTACTCCTACAAGCTAACGGGGCATACCTTCTCCCGAAGTTACGGTATCAATTTGCCGAGTTCCTTCTCCTGAGTTCTCTCAAGCGCCTGGGTATTTTCTACCTGCCCACCTGTGTCGGTTTGCGGTACGGTCGATCCTAGACTGAAGCTTAGAGGCTTTTCCTGGAAGCATGGTATCAACCACTTCGGGCTCAAAGAGCCCTCGTCATCACGCCTCAGCTCAGCCCCGCGGATTTGCCTACGGGGCACGCCTACACGCTTAAACCGGGACATCCAACACCCGGCTGGCCTAACCTTCTCCGTCCCCCCATCGCATCTAGGACCGGTACGGGAATATTGACCCGTTTCCCATCGACTACGCATTTCTGCCTCGCCTTAGGGGCCGACTCACCCTGCGTCGATGAACGTTGCGCAGGAAACCTTGGGCTTTCGGCGAGGGTGCTTTTCACACCCTTTATCGCTACTCATGTCAGCATTCGCACTTCCGATACCTCCAGCATCCCTCTCGAGACACCTTCGCAGGCTTACGGAACGCTCCCCTACCATCTCTTGCGAGATCCGCAGCTTCGGTTCATGGCTTGAGCCCCGTTACATCTTCCGCGCAGGACGACTCGACTAGTGAGCTATTACGCTTTCTTTAAAGGATGGCTGCTTCTAAGCCAACCTCCTAGCTGTCTGGGCCTTCCCACTTCGTTTCCCACTTAGCCATGTATTTGGGACCTTAGCTGGCGGTCTGGGTTGTTTCCCTCTTGTCCCAGGACGTTAGCACCCCAGGACTGTCTGCCGTATATCACTTTGCGGTATTCGGAGTTTGCTATCGCGGGGTAGATCGCAGTGACCCCCCCAACGATTACAGTGCTCTACCCCCGCAAGTGTCCGTACGACGCACTACCTAAATAGTTTTCGGGGAGAACCAGCTATTTCCGGATTTGTTTAGCCTTTCACCCCTATCCACAGCTCATCCCCTAATTTTTCAACATTAGTGGGTTCGGACCTCCAGTGCGTGTTACCGCACCTTCATCCTGGCCATGGATAGATCATCCGGTTTCGGGTCTACGCCCAGCAACTCAGTCGCCCTTGTCAGACTCGGTTTCCCTACGCCTCCCCTATTCGGTTAAGCTCGCTACTGAACGTAAGTCGCTGACCCATTATACAAAAGGTACGCAGTCACCCCACGAAGGAGGCTCCCACTGTTTGTATGCATGCGGTTTCAGGATCTATTTCACTCCCCTCCCGGGGTTCTTTTCGCCTTTCCCTCACGGTACTGGTTCACTATCGGTCGATCACGAGTATTTAGCCTTGGAGGATGGTCCCCCCATCTTCAGACAGGATTTCTCGTGTCCCGCCCTACTTGTCGCACGCTCAGACCCGCCAGCTACTTTTCGCATACGGGACTATCACCCTGTATCGTCGGACTTTCCAGACCGTTTTGCTAAGTAATTGGTTTAGTCGTGCAGGCTGCTCCCCGTTCGCTCGCCACTACTTGGGGAATCTCGGTTGATTTCTGTTCCTGCGGCTACTTAGATGTTTCAGTTCGCCGCGTTCGCCTCCACACGCCTATGTATTCAGCGCGGGATACTCCAAAAGGAGTGGGTTTCCCCATTCGGACATCGGGGGATCAAAGCTCCATTGCCAGCTCCCCCCCGCTTTTCGCAGGCTTGCACGTCCTTCATCGCCTGTGATCGCCAAGGCATCCACCACATGCACTTAGTCGCTTGATCCTATAACCATGGACCCTGTTGCCAGGGCACCACCGCCATAGACGAACTCACGCTTGTGCGCAGTCACCGGCCGCTGGTTCAAAGCGCCAATGACCGCAAAAATGCAATCACACCAACCCATGCAACAGCGCGCCTCGCGGCCCACTGTCGCACACTTTACTTCTTCCACTTTGTTAAAGAACGCAGCCTCAAAAACCTGCCAAGGCCTAAGCCCTGCGGACCCGACGATCCGCACGGCTTAGCCCTTTTCCGACGCCTCTACCCACCCCGAACACTGGTGGAGGATGACGGGATCGAACCGTCGACCCCCTGCTTGCAAAGCAGGTGCTCTCCCAGCTGAGCTAATCCCCCGCTTGATCGCTTGGTGGGTCTGGTTGGGTTCGAACCAACGACCCCCGCCTTATCAAGACGGTGCTCTAACCAGCTGAGCTACAGACCCTCATGCCTTCGAGGCTCTCGTTGCCTGAACAACCGATAAGTTGTGGATACTGCGTCGCCGCGGCCTCTTCTCTTGAAAGGAGGTGATCCAGCCGCACCTTCCGATACGGCTACCTTGTTACGACTTCACCCCAGTCATGAATCTCACCGTGGTAAGCGCCCTCCCCGAAAGGTTAAGCTACCTACTTCTGGTGAAACCCACTCCCATGGTGTGACGGGCGGTGTGTACAAGACCCGGGAACGTATTCACCGCAGCATGCTGATCTGCGATTACTAGCGATTCCGACTTCACGTAGTCGAGTTGCAGACTACGATCCGGACTACGATCGGCTTTGTGGGATTGGCTCCACCTCGCGGCTTGGCAACCCTCTGTACCGACCATTGTATGACGTGTGAAGCCCTACCCATAAGGGCCATGAGGACTTGACGTCATCCCCACCTTCCTCCGGTTTGTCACCGGCAGTCTCGCTAAAGTGCCCAACCTAATGATGGCAATTAGCGACAAGGGTTGCGCTCGTTGCGGGACTTAACCCAACATCTCACGACACGAGCTGACGACAGCCATGCAGCACCTGTGTCCTGGCTCCCGAAGGCACTCCCGCATCTCTGCAGGATTCCAGGCATGTCAAGGGTAGGTAAGGTTTTTCGCGTTGCATCGAATTAATCCACATCATCCACCGCTTGTGCGGGTCCCCGTCAATTCCTTTGAGTTTTAACCTTGCGGCCGTACTCCCCAGGCGGTCGACTTCACGCGTTAGCTGCGTTACTCAGCGCGTTACCGCACCGAACAACTAGTCGACATCGTTTAGGGCGTGGACTACCAGGGTATCTAATCCTGTTTGCTCCCCACGCTTTCGTGCATGAGCGTCAGTATCGGCCCAGGGGGCTGCCTTCGCCATCGGTGTTCCTCCACATCTCTACGCATTTCACTGCTACACGTGGAATTCCACCCCCCTCTGCCGTACTCCAGCCGTGCAGTCACAAGCGCAGTTCCCAGGTTAAGCCCGGGGATTTCACACCTGTCTTACACAACCGCCTGCGCACGCTTTACGCCCAGTAATTCCGATTAACGCTCGCACCCTACGTATTACCGCGGCTGCTGGCACGTAGTTAGCCGGTGCTTCTTCTGACAGTACCGTCATCCAGGCAGGCTATTCACCCGCCCGATTTCTTTCCGTCTGAAAGAGCTTTACAACCCGAAGGCCTTCTTCACTCACGCGGCATGGCTGGATCAGGCTTGCGCCCATTGTCCAAAATTCCCCACTGCTGCCTCCCGTAGGAGTCTGGGCCGTGTCTCAGTCCCAGTGTGGCTGATCATCCTCTCAGACCAGCTACGGATCGTCGCCTTGGTAGGCCTTTACCCCACCAACCAGCTAATCCGACATCAGCCGCTCCAATCGCGCGAGGCCCGAAGGTCCCCCGCTTTCCCCCTCAGGGCGTATGCGGTATTAGCCACGCTTTCGCGTAGTTATCCCCCACGACTGGGTACGTTCCGATGCATTACTCACCCGTTCGCCACTCGCCGGCAGGCCGAAGCCCCCGCTGCCGTTCGACTTGCATGTGTAAAGCATGCCGCCAGCGTTCAATCTGAGCCAGGATCAAACTCTTAAGTTCAATCCAACAAAGCACTCAAAGAATCTTTACTGACTTCTGCGAGCACTCGATCTTTGCAATGCCGGATCTGCCCGAAGACAATCCGGCCACCGCAGCAACCCAGTACCCACACTTATCGGTTGTTCAACTTTTTAAAGAACCGCTGCCGTTGCAGCGAGAAAGAGATTCTGACCGACTTCGCTGCTGCCGTCAACCCCCACCGGCTTCTTTCCTGACCACCGGTGAAGCTCCCTCTACCGCCACCGCGCCTCGCCCCCCACCGCAAAAAACCGACTGGAGCGCGAAGAACGGCGGATTATAGACACATCCAACAGGCAGTCAACCGGTTGTTGAAGCGAGGCCGCTCGAAAAATAAGGCGGGGGGTGTCTTTGGTAGTCGTAGGTAGTCGTAGAATTTCGGCCTCGACGCGAAGGACTTCCCATGAAACAGTATCTCGACCTGATGCGCCATGTCCTCGATCATGGCGAC
Organism: Aromatoleum aromaticum EbN1; assembly: GCF_000025965.1. Lineage (NCBI taxonomy): Bacteria > Pseudomonadati > Pseudomonadota > Betaproteobacteria > Rhodocyclales > Rhodocyclaceae > Aromatoleum > Aromatoleum aromaticum. Next base: position 2,620,520 of record NC_006513.1, on the reverse strand, counting down.
CGGAAATCCGACCGGACCGGCACCGGCACACTTTCGATCTTCGGTTGGCAGATGCGGTTTAATCTCGACGACGGCTTTCCTCTGCTCACGACGAAGAAACTGCACACCCGTTCGATAATTCACGAATTGCTGTGGTTTCTGCGCGGCGATACCAATATCCGCTACCTCAACGAGAATGGCGTGTCGATCTGGGACGACTGGGCCGACGAGAATGGCGATCTCGGGCCGGTGTACGGCAAGCAATGGCGCCGCTGGGAGACGGCAAACGGCGCCACTATCGACCAGATCGCACAACTGATCGACGGACTGAAGCACAATCCTGATTCGCGCCGCCATCTGGTTTCAGCGTGGAATCCGGGAGAAGTGGCCGGAATGGCGCTTCCCCCGTGTCACGCACTGTTCCAGTTCTATGTTGCGGGTGACCGACTGTCCTGCCAGTTGTACCAACGCAGTGCCGACATCTTCCTCGGAGTACCGTTCAACATTGCGTCCTACGCGCTACTGACACTGATGGTGGCTCAGGTCTGCGGGCTGCGGGCCGGGGATTTCGTATGGACAGGGGGGGATTGCCACCTGTACCTCAACCATCTCGATCAGGCACGTCTGCAGCTCTCCCGGCAACCACGCGCTTTGCCGCGGATGATCGTGAATCCCGGCGTCACCGACATCTTTGGATTCCGCTTCGAAGATTTTCGTCTCGAAGGCTATGACCCCCACCCCCATATCAAAGCGGAAGTGGCCGTATGAGCGCGAGCAAGCCGCAAGTGATCATCATCGCAGCGACTGCGCGAAACGGCGCGATCGGAAGAGACAATCAATTGCCGTGGCGACTGAAGTCGGATCTCGCCCGTTTCAAGGAAACGACGATCGGGCATCCCGTGCTGATGGGGCGCAAAACCTGGGAATCGCTGGGGCGGCCGCTACCGGCCCGACGCAATCTGGTCGTGACGCGTGACCGTAGTTACTCCGCGACCGGGGCGGAGGTTTTTCCGGATCCGGAAGCAGCGCTCGAAGCTGCGGGCGACGAGACCGTCTTCGTCATCGGCGGCGCCGAGCTGTATCGCCAGTTGCTCGACAGCGCCGACGCGCTGCTGCTTACGGAGGTGCACGCCGATGTTGCCGGAGATGCCTATTTTCCGCCGTTCGACCGGGGAGACTTCGACGAAGTAAGGCGCGAACAGCACGACGCGGACGCGCATAACGAATTTTCGTTCGATTTCGTGGAGTATCGGCGCAAGACACGCTGAACCGCGAAACTCCCGGCTCAGCGTCGTCGGTCAGTCCTGCCTCACACAGTCGACGTAATAGTCGAACCGTCCCTCTGCGCGTTCCCTGACGAGGCCGTGGATATCGGTCTCGAACCCAGGAAAGCCCGCGTTGAAATCACGCGCAAACTTCAGGTAACGCACGATCGTCGCGTTGAAACGCTCGCCTGGAATCAGTAACGGGATCCCTGGCGGATAGGGCGTGACGAGCATCGCGGTCACACGCCCCTCGAGTTCATCGATCGGCACCCGCTCGATCTCGCGATGCGCCATCTTCGCGAACGCATCGGCCGGCTTCATCGCCGGAACCATATCCGACAAATACATTTCGGTCGTGAGCCGCGCAATATCGTACGACTTGTAGAAACTGTGGATCTGCGCGCATAAGTCCTTCAGGCCGACTTTCTCGTAGCGCGGATGCTTCGCAATGAATTCCGGCATTACGCGCCACAACGGCTGGTTGCGGTCGTAGTCGTCCTTGAACTGCTGCAATTCGGTCACCATCGTGTTCCACCGGCCCTTCGTGATACCGATCGTGAACATGATGAAGAACGAGTACAGCCCGGTCTTTTCGACGATGATGCCGTGCTCAGCGAGATAACGGGTGAGGATCCCGGCAGGGATGCCGGAATCGGCAAAGTCGCCGTCGACGTCCAGCCCCGGCGTGATCACCGTCGCCTTGATCGGGTCGAGCATGTTGAAGCCCGGCGCGAGATTGCCAAAGCCGTGCCAGCGTTCGCCGGCCTTGAGCATCCAGTCCTCCCGCTCGCCGATCCCTTCCTCGGGCAGATATTCGGGCCCCCAGACCTTGAACCACCAGTCAGCAGGACCGAACTCGGCTTCCACCTTGCGCATCGCCCGGCGGAATTCGACGGCTTCCGCTAGCGACTCGTCCACCAGCGCCGGCCCCCCGGGAGGCTCCATCATCGCCGCCGCGACGTCGCACGAAGCGATGATCGCGTACTGCGGCGACGTCGAAGTGTGCATCAGGTAGGCTTCGTTGAAGATGTCGCGGTCGAGCTTGCGAGTCTGCGAGTCCTGCACGAGGATCTGCGAAGCCTGGGACAGACCGGCCAGCAGCTTGTGCGTCGACTGCGTCGAGAACACCATCGATTTCTCGCAGCGCGGGCGGTCGGCCCCGATCGCATGGTAATCGCCGTAAAAATCATGGAACGCGGCGTGCGGCAGCCAGGCTTCGTCAAAGTGCAGCGTATCGATCTCGCCGTCGAGCATCTCCTTGATCGTCTCGACGTTGTACACAACCCCGTCGTACGTCGACTGCGTGATCGTCAGAATGCGGGGCTTCTTGCCGGCGCTCGGGCGTGCGAACGGGTTCGCCTCGATCTTGCGCCGGATCGTCTCCATGCTGAATTCTTCCAGCGGGATCGGACCGATGATGCCGTAGTGGTTACGTGTCGGCGTCAGGAACACCGGCACCGCTCCAGTCATGATGATCGAGTGGAGAATCGATTTGTGGCAGTTGCGATCCACGACCACGATGTCGCCGGGCGCGACCGTCGTGTGCCACACCATCTTGTTCGACGTCGAGGTGCCGTTGGTGACGAAATAGAGATGGTCGCAGTTGAAGATGCGTGCAGCGTTGCGTTCGGAAGCGGCCACGGGACCCGTATGGTCGAGCAGCTGACCGAGTTCCTCGACCGCGTTGCACACATCTGCGCGCAGCATGTTTTCGCCGAAGAACTGGTGGAACATCTGCCCGACCGGACTTTTCAGGAACGCCACACCGCCCGAATGGCCCGGGCAGTGCCACGAATACGAGCTGTCGGCAGCGTAATGCACCAGCGCGCGGAAAAACGGCGGCGCCAGGCTCTCGAGGTAGTTCTTTGCTTCGCGCACGATATAGCGGGCGACGAACTCGGGCGTATCCTCGAACATGTGGATGAAACCGTGCAGCTCGCGCAGCACGTCATTCGGGATGTGCCGGCTGGTACGGGTTTCGCCGTGGATGAAGATCGGGATGTCGGCGTTGCGCAACCGGATCTCCTCGACGAACGCACGCAGGTCGGCGATGGCCTTGTCGGACGCCTCAGGCGACGAAAACTCCTCGTCGTCGATCGACAGGATGAAGGCTGAACCACGACTTTGCTGCTGCGCGAACGAGGTCAGGTCACCGTAACTCGTGACCCCGAGCACTTCCATGCTCTCTTCCTCGATCGCCTTGGCCAGTGCGCGAATGCCGAGGCCGCTCGTGTTTTCCGAGCGGAAATCCTCGTCGATTATGATGATCGGAAAGTGAAAGCGCATCCCTCTTCTCCAGCTTCTTGCGTTGGGGCAATGGGCATGATGCCCATGTAAATCCTGCTTCCCGGTTACCGGAAAGGACAAGGGGCCGTCAGCCGGCCCCGTTCGTCGTGTGGTCCGCGCGCAGCGGATCGAGTCGATGAATCAGATTTTCGGCAACGTCACACCCGTCTGGCCGAGATATTTGCCGCCGCGATCCTTGTACGACGTTTCGCACACCTCGTCGGCCTCGAAGAAAAGCATCTGCGCGATGCCCTCGTTCGCGTAGATCTTCGCCGGCAGCGGCGTGGTGTTCGAAAACTCGAGCGTCACGTGGCCTTCCCACTCGGGTTCCAGTGGCGTGACGTTCACGATGATGCCGCACCGCGCGTAGGTCGACTTGCCCAGGCACACCGTCAGGACATTGCGCGGGATGCGAAAATACTCGACCGTGCGAGCGAGAGCGAACGAGTTCGGCGGAATGATGCATACGTCGCCGACGAAATCGACGAAATTCCGCGCATCGAAATCCTTCGGGTCGACGATCGTCGAGTTGATGTTGGTGAAGATCTTGAATTCATTCGCGCAGCGCACATCATAGCCGTAGCTCGAAGTGCCGTACGAAACGATTTTCCCCGTGCCGTTGTGGCGGACCAACTCGGGCGCGAACGGCGCGATCATCCCCTGCTGTTCCGCCATGCGGCGAATCCATTTGTCGGACTTGATGGACATGACGTGGGGTTTCCTCCGGGGCCGGCCCGGCACCCGCCGGACGCGAAAAATCGGCTAGTTTAGGCTAAGCCGTGCCGGATCGAAAGCGGGAAAAACGGATTCCGTGACCGGCCCGCTTTCACGTGCTTTTGATGACGATGCTCGGGAACTTGTGCGTCATGTCTTTCGCCTTGACCGCCACGCGTGCCGCCACCTTGCGCGCGATCGCCTTGTAGAGTTCCGCGATGCGGCCGTCCGGATCGGACACGACGGTCGGGGCCCCGCCATCGGTCTCCTGACGGATCTGCAGATCGAGCGGCAGCGCGCCGAGGAAAGGCACGTTGTAGTCGGCGCACAGGCGCTCGCCCCCGCGAGTGCCGAAGATCGCTTCTTCGTGACCGCAACTCGAACAGATGTGGATGCTCATGTTTTCGATGACGCCGATGATCGGCACGCCCACTTTCTCGAACATCTTGAGTCCCTTGCGCGCATCGAGCAATGCGATATCCTGGGGCGTGGTGACGATCACGGCGCCGGTCAGCGGCACGCTCTGCGACAGCGTGAGCTGGATGTCGCCGGTGCCGGGGGGCATGTCGATGACGAGGTAGTCCAGATCTTTCCAGTTGGTTTCCTTCAGCAACTGGTTGAGCGCCTGTGTCGCCATCGGGCCACGCCACACCATCGGCGTCTCGACATCGACGAGAAAGCCGATGGACATTACTTGCAGGCCGTGTGCCTGCAGCGGCTCCATCGTCTTGCCGTCGAGCGACTCGGGACGTTGCTCGCCGATGCCCAGCATATGCGGCTGCGACGGACCATAGATATCCGCATCGAGCAGACCGACGGTCGCGCCTTCTGCCGTCAGGGCAAGGGCGAGGTTCACGGCAGTCGTGCTCTTGCCGACTCCCCCTTTCCCGGAAGCGACGGCGATGATGTTCTTCACACCCGGCAGCAGCTTCACGCCCTGCTGCACCGCATGCGCGACGACTTTGCTGTGCACGTCGATCGTCGCGCGCCCCGCACCGGGAAGCGTGGCGATCGCGGCGGCGAGCATTTCGCGGATCGATTCATGCTGTGTCTTCGCCGGGTAGCCGAGCTCGAGTTCGACGCGCACGTCGCTGCCGCTGATGCTGACATTCCTGACGCAGCGCGTGGAAACGAAATCCTTGCCCGTGTTCGGATCGACAACGCCCTTGAGCGCTTCGATGACAGATTCCTGGGTGAGACTCATGATGGCATATCCTCGACGATCGGCAGCCCGCGATTCGGGCCTCAAGAAGGTAAATCATACCTAAGCCTGCGTGCCCGCTCACCCTCTTGTTCATCAGGGTCATTCTGCGAGCGCCCCCCACGCGGTAAAATACGCTCCTTGGCGAACTGATTTCCCCGAACTGATTGCATTCACCCCCCGGGATTACCGACAGCATGAACCGATTTTCGCTATTCGTCCTGGTTGGCGTGAGCACGCTCCTGTCGGCGTGCGCCACGACGACTGTGACATCTCCTCCCGGCACCGCGACCCCGATCCATCGCACCGTGCCCGTCGCGAAGAATACGGCCTTCGACTGGCCCGCCGAGCGCAACCGCATCGTCAAACGCTTGAGCGGCTCCAGCGAGATCGCAACCCGGGTGCTCGACAATGGCACCCTGCAACTGCTGCTCCCGGGCGCCGAAGCCTTTTCCCGTGGGGGCACGGAGCCTCAGCCGGTACTGACGCCGAACCTGGACCGTGTCGCATCGGCGCTGGCCTCGTCCCCCGAGGTCGAAATCCGGGTGTTCGGTCATACCGACAGCCTGGACAGTGAATTGCACAATCTGCAGCTTTCGATCCAGCGCGCCGAAACCGTCGCGGAGCATCTGCGCCGCCGCGGCATCCCGCTCGTTCGTCTTCATGCCGACGGCAAGGGCGAAGCGGAGCCGATCGCCGACAACGCCACCGAGGCGGGACGCGCGAAGAACCGTCGCGTCGAGATCGTCCTGCGTCCGTTCGAATAGATCCCAACGACGGTTTCCCGCCGCGTCGCAAGACAACGGCGACGCCTTTGTTACACTCTTTCTTTTTCCCTTTCCGCCCATCATGCCGCGCAAGATACTGGTCACCAACGCTCTGCCCTACGCCAACGGCGACATTCACCTCGGCCATCTGGTCGGGTACATCCAGGGCGACATCTGGGTGCGCTACCAGCGCATGCGCGGCAACACGGTGCATTACGTCTGCGCGGACGACACGCACGGCACGCCGGTCATGCTGCGCGCCGAGAAGGAAGGCATCACGCCCGAAGCGCTGATCGGGCGGGTGCATGGCGAACATCTGCGTGACTTCACCGACTTCGGCGTCGCATTCGACAACTACCACAGCACTCACAGCGTCGAAAACCGGGCCTACGCGGAAGACGTCTACACGAAGCTCAAGGCTGCCGAGTTGATCGACACTCGCGCGATCGAGCAGTTCTACGATCCGGTCAAGGAGATGTTCCTGCCGGACCGCTTCATCAAGGGCGAATGCCCGAAGTGCGGCGCGGCCGACCAGTACGGCGACAACTGCGAAGCATGCGGCGCCGCCTACGCGCCGACCGAGCTCAAGAACCCGCACTCGGCCGTGTCCGGCGCGAAGCCCGTGCTGAAGACGTCGGAGCATTACTTTTTCCGCCTGTCCGACCCGCGCGCCGTGGCATTTCTGCGCGAATGGACGCGCGGCACGAATGCTGCCGGCACTCGTCGTCTGCAGGTCGAAGCGGCAAACAAGATGAAGGAGTGGCTCGGCGACGAAACCGTCGGCGACGGCGGGAACACGCTGTCGGACTGGGACATTTCGCGCGACGCCCCGTATTTCGGTTTCGAGATTCCCGGCGCACCGGGAAAATACTTCTACGTCTGGCTCGACGCCCCGATCGGCTACTTCGCGAGTTTCCGCAACCTTGCCGAGCAGCGTGGCGACATTGCCGTCGACGACTTCACCGACGCCGTCCGCGCCGAAACGGCGGGCACCGAGATGGTGCACTTCATCGGCAAGGACATCCTCTACTTCCATGCCCTCTTCTGGCCGGCGATGCTCCGGTTCGCCGGCTACCGCACGCCCACGCAGTTGTGCGTCAATGGCTTCCTGACCGTCGACGGCGCGAAGATGAGCAAGAGTCGCGGCACGTTCATCACGGCGCGCTCCTACGTCTCGCGGGGCCTCAACCCGGAATGGCTGCGTTATTACTTCGCGACCAAGTCGAACGGCACGATGGAAGACGTCGATCTCAGCCTCGACGACATGGTCGCAAAAGTGAATTCGGACCTTGTCGGCAAGTACGTCAACATCGCCAGCCGCTGCGCAGGCTTCATCGCCAAGCGCTTCGATGGCAAGCTCGGCGCAAGCGATCCGCAGGCGACCGCCGATTTCGAAGCTGCCTTTGCAGCGGGGACGATCGCGCACGCTTACGAAGAACGTGACTACGGCCGCGCGCTGCGCGAGATCATGCGGCTCGCCGACCTGGCGAACCAGTACGTCAACGACCACAAGCCGTGGGAACTGGCGAAGCAGGAAGGCCAGGAGGCGCATCTTCACGTCGTATGCAGCACGGCGCTGACGCATTTCCGCGACCTTACGCTGTATCTCAAGCCGGTCCTGCCCGCTCTCGCCCAAAAAGTCGAAGCGTTCCTCGCGATCGACCCGCTCGTCTGGCCGCAAACCTGGCAGCCGCTGCCCGCGGCGCACACCATCAACCCCTATGCGCACCTGATGACCCGCGTCGAGCGCAAGCAGATCGACGCGCTGCTCGAGGCGAACCGCGAATCGCTCGCGCCGGCCGCCCCCGCCGCAAAAGTCGCCTCGTCGCAGCAGCGCCACGCGGAAAAGCAGCAGCACGAAGCCCAGTCCGCGGAAACGGCGATGCCGCACATCTCGATCGACGATTTCACGAAAGTGGATCTGCGCATCGCCCGCATCGTCGGCGCCGAACACGTCGAAGGCGCCGACAAGCTGATCCGCCTGCGACTCGACATCGGCGAGAGCGAAAATGGCCAGGCGAAGCTGCGCCAGGTGTTTGCCGGCATCAAGTCGGCGTACGACCCGGCAACGCTCGTCGGACGGCTCACGGTGATGGTCGCCAACCTCGCGCCGCGCAAGATGAAGTTCGGCGTCAGCGAGGGCATGGTGCTCGCCGCCTCCAGCGCGGACGACAAGAGCTCAGGGATCTACCTTCTGTCACCGGACACAGGGGCCGCTTCCGGCATGCGCGTGAAATGATTCCGGCATAGACTCGACATGCCCCTGACTCCCTCGAAACGCTGGTTCGTGCAGCATCGGACCGGCCCCGGGCCGCGGCAGTGCTGTAGCACCCGGCGTAAGCAACACAGCGAGGAATTCAGGAGGCTTCATGACCAGGTTTCGCCCGAAACTGCTTGACACCCTGCCCGGCTACGGCCGGGCAACATTCATCAACGATTTTTCCGCCGGCGTCACCGTCGGCGTGCTCGCGCTGCCGCTGGCGATGGCGTTCGCGATCGCCAGCGGCATGAGTCCGACTGCCGGCGTGTGGACGGCGATCGTCGCCGGCTTCCTGATCTCCGCCTTCGGTGGCTCGAAAGTGCAGATCGGCGGCCCGACCGGCGCCTTCATCCCGATCGTGTACGCGATCGTCGCCGACTTCGGCGTACAGAACCTGCTGATCGCTACGATGATGTCAGGCGTGATGCTGCTCGGCATGGGTGCCTTCAAGCTCGGCAGCATGATCCGCTTCATCCCGGTGTCGGTGGTCATCGGATTCACCAACGGCATCGCCGTGGTGATCTTCATTTCGCAGATCAAGGACTTCCTCGGACTCGACATCGAAAACATGCCGGGCGAGTTCTTCGGCAAGATGGAAACCTTGCTGGCTGCGATGCACACGATCGATCTCCCGACCGTGGCCATCTCGATCGCGTCGCTCGCGGTCCTGATCGCATGGAACCATGCGGCGAGGCAGATAGCATGGATGCGCCGCCTGCCCGGACCGCTCGCAGTGCTGTTGGTCGCCACGGCAGTCAATGCGCTGGTCCACTTGCCGATCGACACCATCGGCAGCCGCTTCGGCGGCATTCCCCAGGAACTGCCGGACATCGGTCTGCCTGCGCTGTCGCTCGGCACGCTCGGCAAGCTGATCGCGCCGGCCCTGACGATCGCGCTGCTCGGGGCGATCGAATCGCTGCTCTCGGCACGCGTCGCCGACAACCTGATCGACGACCGTCACGATCCCAACCAGGAACTCATCGCGCAGGGCTTCGCGAACGTCGTCGCGCCGCTGTTCGGCGGCTTCGCGGCCACCGGCGCGATTGCCCGCACTGCGACCAATGTCCGGTCGGGAGGGCATACTCCGATCGCCGGGATGGTCCACGCGCTGGTGCTGCTCGCCGTCGTGCTCGCACTGGCGCCGCTCGCAAGCGATATCCCGCTCGCCGCGCTGTCGGCGATCGTCGTCATGGTGTCGGTCAACATGGGCGAATGGCACGCCTTCGCATGGAAGGATCTGGCGCGCTATTCGAATCAGTACCGCCTGATCCTGCTCGGCACTTTTTTCGTGACGGTGGTGTTCGATCTCACGCTCGCCGTGGAACTCGGAATGTTGCTCGCGAGTCTGTTTTTCATTTACCGGATGTCGGACCTCACCCGCATCGAACGAATCCCGCTCGAAGACTATTACGGTGTCGAAGCCCTGTCGCGGAGCGATGACACACCGCGGATCATTGCCTATCGGGTATTCGGCAGCCTGTTTTTCGGCGCGGCGAACAAGCTCGAGAACCTGCTGCTGATGCAGGAGGGCCATCCGGACGCCGTGATCCTCGATCTCGAAAAGGTCATCAACATCGACACCACCGGCCTCGACGCGCTCCAGACCCTGCACCGCACGCTGCAAAAGCGCGGCGCGCAGCTGATCCTGTGCGACCTGAACGACCAGCCCGCGTCGCTCGTGTTCCGCTCCGGATTCCAGGCGAGCCTCGGCGACGACAACATCGCGGCGAACATGACCGAAGCCCTGATCCGCGCCCAGCAGCTGCGCGGATACGAACCGGAGCTGTCGTATGCCTGACGCAACCGTTTCACGCCGTCTGACGATCCGCGGCCGCGTGCAGGGAGTGTATTACCGAGCGAGCGCACAGGATGAAGGCGTTCGCCTCGGACTGGAGGGATGGGTGCGCAACCGGCTGGACGGCTCGGTCGAGGCGCTGGTCGCGGGTCCCGAGACAGCGGTTGAACATTTCATCGAATGGGCGCGGCGAGGCCCACCGGCCGCCCACGTGCACGATGTGGCAGTCACTGCAGCGGAGTGGCCGGAGCCCGGCGCATTTTCGGTCCGTCCCACGGCATAGCGGCGCGACCGGAACCGCACGACGGCCCCTGCTGCCGGGAAGAGGCGACAGAAATATTTGCCGGACGCGGAACTCCGGAGCCAAACAGCCAACTCACTCATCCCTGTCGATGCAGAACGAAGCCTAACGATAGAGAAAAACTATCAACACACCATTGCAATTGCAATTTGACGCCTCGGACAGGGTGGCCCAAGATGCATACACCCCGTTCAAACCAAAGAGGAGAGATCAACCATGGCAGTCCTCGTAGGCAAACAAGCCCCCGATTTCGCCGCGGCAGCGGTGCTCGGCGACAATCAGATCCAGGACATCACCTTCTCGCAATTCACGAAAGGCAAGTACGCCGTCCTGTTCTTCTACCCGCTCGATTTCACTTTCGTCTGCCCGTCCGAGCTGATCGCGTTCGATCACCGTTTGGATGAATTCAAGAAGCGCGGCGTCGAAGTGCTCGGCGTGTCGATCGACAGCCAGTTCACGCACCTCGCGTGGAAGAACACGCCGGTGAATAGCGGCGGTATCGGACAAGTGCAGTATCCGATGGTGGCCGACACCAAACACGAGATCTGCCGTGCGTATGACGTCGAATCCGAAGGCGGCGTCGCGTTCCGCGGCTCCTTCCTGATCGACAAGGCCGGCGTCGTGCGCCACCAGGTCGTCAATGACCTGCCGCTGGGCCGCAACATCGACGAGATGCTGCGCATGGTCGACGCGCTGCAATTCACCGAAGAGCACGGCGAAGTCTGCCCCGCCGGCTGGAACAAGGGCAAGGCCGGCATGAAGGCTGACCCGAGCGGCGTCGCCGACTACCTCGCGCACCACGCCGAATCGCTCTGATCAGGGCTGTCGGATAGAAACGGCCGCGTCCCGGAAAGGGCCGCGGCCGTTTTGCTTCCGGCAGGGGACGAAAACTCAGTTCGGATAGAGCACTTCGACCGCGTCCGCCGGCAGCCACTGGCGCAGACCGTCGAGCAGCGTGTCGTCGAGGCGCACGCGCCAGCCTTCGCCGAGAGGCAGATCCGCTTCGGCAACCTCGTTGCGGTAACGTAGCCGGACCGGGCAGCCTCCTTCGCGGAACGGCGTCAGCAGGCCTTGCAGACGGTCGGCCGCAGCGCTCGCGCCCCCCGCAGCCTTCACCTCACCATTGACCGTCAGCTGCAGCGCACGGGCAAACCGGGAGCGCGCTTCGCCGAGCGTCATCAGCTTGTCGGCGACGATGCGCAGCCCGCCGGTAAAGTCGTCGTTGCTCACCTTCCCTTCGACCACCAACACTTCGTCGGTGACGATCTTGCTGCGCTGCGAATCGAACAGTTCCGAGAACACCGACACTTCGCGCACATGACTGCCGTCGTCGAGTACGACGAACGCCATCTTGCCGCGGCCGGTCATCTTCGTGCGCACGTCCATGACGACGCCGGCGAGCATCAGCAGATCCCGCGAAGGTTCGAGCTCGGCGAGCGGGCGGCGGACGAAGCGGCGCACCTCCTTGCGGAAACTGTTGAATGGATGGCCGGAGAGGAAGAAGCCGATCGCGAGCTTCTCTTCCTTGAGCCGCTCGCGTTCGCTCCACGGGCGGGCACGTACGTACTCCGGCGCGGCCCCGGCCGCTTCCGGGATCAGGTCGAAGAGCCCGCCCTGCATCGCATTGGCCGCCGCCTGCTCCGCCGCTTCCATCGCCAGCCCGACGGTCGCGAGCAAGCGCGCGCGGTCGGCAGTCCCGCTCGGCTCGATGAGGTCGAACGCGCCGGCGCGGATCAGCGCCTCGATGACGCGACGGTTGACCGCGCGCCGATCGACCCGCGCGCAGAAATCGAACAGGTCGCGGAACGCTCCGCCCGCCTCCCGTGCCGCGAGGATTGCGCGAACCGCCGGCTCCCCGGCTCCTTTCACCGCCCCAAGGCCGTAACGGATCGTTTTGCGGTCGGTCGGCACGAAGCGGAAGTCGGAAGCGTTGACGTCCGGCGGCAGGATCGTCACGCCGTTCGCGACGGCATCCTCGAAGAAGATCCTGATCGTGTCGGTGTTGTCGAGATCGGCCGACATCGTCGCGGCCATGAACGCCGCGCAGTGGTGCGCCTTCAGCCACGCGGTATGGTACGTAACAACCGCGTAGGCTGCCGTGTGGGACTTGTTGAAGCCGTACTCCGCGAACTTCGTCATCAGGTCGAAGAGCTGCTCGGCAAGCGCCGGGTCGTAGCCTTTCTGTTTCGCACCGGCGGCGATCGTCTCGCGGTGCTTCGCCATTTCCTCGGCTTTCTTCTTGCCCATCGCGCGGCGCAGCATGTCGGCGCCGCCGAGCGTGTAGCCGCCGATGATCTGCGAGATCTGCATCACCTGTTCCTGATACACGATCACGCCATACGTCGGATCGAGGCAGGGCTTGAGGTCCGGGTGGAAGTAGTCGATCTCCTGCTGGCCTTTCTTGCGCAGGATGAAGTCGTCGACCATCCCCGAGCCGAGCGGCCCGGGGCGGTACAGCGCGAGCACCGCGATGATGTCCTCGAAGCGGTCAGGGGCGAGCTTTTTCAGCAGCTTCTTCATGCCCTCCGATTCCACCTGGAAGATCGCGGTGGTGTTCGCGTCCTTGAGGATCTGGTACGCGGCCGGGTCGGTGAAGGGCAGCGCCGCGAGGTCGGGCTTCTCGCCGGTGAGGCGCTCGACATACTCGACGGCGAGCTCGATGATCGTCAGGTTCCTCAGGCCGAGGAAGTCGAACTTCACGAGGCCGACCGCCTCGACATCGTCCTTGTCGAACTGCGACACCGGCGTCGCCTCGTCGCCGTCGGCGATGTAGAGCGGGCAGAAGTCGGTGAGTTTGCCCGGCGCGATCAGCACGCCGCCGGCGTGCATGCCGACGTTGCGGCTCAAACCTTCGAGCGGTTCGGCGAGGCTCCACAGCTCCTGTACCGACTCGCCGTCGTTGCCGTCCTTCATCATCTCGCCGATCTGCGACTCCATCTCGTAGGCCTTGGCGAGCGAGACGGGCTTCGCGCCTTCGATCGGAATCAGCTTCGACAGGCGATCGCACAGCCCGTACGGCAGGTCGAGCACGCGACCGACGTCGCGCACGACCGCTTTCGACGCCATCGTGCCGAAGGTCGCGATCTGGCTGACCGCCTCCTTGCCGTAGCGGCTGCGCACGTATTCGATGACGCGGTAGCGGTTGTCCTGGCAGAAGTCGATGTCGAAGTCGGGCATCGACACCCGTTCCGGGTTCAGGAAGCGCTCGAACAGCAGCGCGTACGCGAGCGGGTCGAGGTCAGTGATGCGCAGGCTGTATGCGACGAGCGAACCGGCGCCGGAACCGCGCCCCGGCCCGACCGGCACGCCGTTTTCCTTCGCCCAGTTGATGAAGTCGGCGACGATCAGGAAGTAGCCGGGAAAGCCCATCTGGACGATCGTGTCGGTCTCGAACTTGAGCCGGTCCTCGTAAGTCCGGCGCTGGCGTTCCCGCTCGGCTTCTGCCGGGTAGAGCTCCGCGAGGCGTACTTCGAGGCCCGATTTCGCTTCGGCAACGAGGAACTCGTCGAGCGTCATGCCTTCCGGCGTCGGGAACTGCGGCAGGAAGTTCTTGCCGAGCTGCACCGTCAGCGAACACCGCCGGGCAATCTCGACCGAATTCTCGAGCGCCTCCGGGATGTCGGCGAACAGCGCGCACATCTCGTCCTGGCTCTTGAAATACTGCTCCTCGGTGAAGTCGCGCGGCCGGCGCTTGTCGGCAAGCACGTAGCCCTGCGCGATGCACACGCGCGCCTCGTGCGCCTTGAAGTCCTCGGGCTCGAGGAACTGCACGGGGTGCGTCGCGACGACCGGCAGCCCGAGCTTGCCCGCAAGCTGCACGGCTTGGCGGATATAGGCTTCGGTACCGGGATGGCCGGCGCGCTGCAGCTCGATGTAGAACGCGTCGGGAAACAGCTGCGCCCACTCGGCTGCGAGTCGCTCCGCGACGTCCGGATTGCCATTCACCAGCGCCTGGCCGATGTCCCCGCCCATCGCGCCCGACAGGCAGAGCAGATCCGATGCCGCGCCGTCGGCGAACCACTGCCGGTGCATCTCGGCTCGGCTGCGATACTTGTTGTCGAGATAGGCGCGCGTCAGCAATTCGCACAACTGCCCGTAACCCTTGCGGTTCCTGCAGATCAGCAGGGCACGGAAAGGTTTGTCGCGGTCCGCGTCGTTGGTGATCCAGGTGTCGACGCCGACGACCGGCTTCATGCCCTTGCCGCGGGCACCTTTGTAGAACTTGACCATGCCGAAGAGGTTGGCCAGGTCGGAAATGCCGAGGGCCGGCATGGCATCGGCGGCGGCGCGGGCGATTGCCTGGTCGATCTGGACGATGCCGTCGGAGATCGAATATTCGGAGTGCAGCCGCAGATGGATGAAACAGGGTTCGTGTGAGGCAGTCATGGGCTGAATTTTACCCGATGCCCTGCCACCTCACGTGATCGCTCAATGCTGCCGCGCGGCTTCGCGAGCCTGTGCCAGCGACCGCTTGCGCGCGTCGTCGGCCTCGAGAATCGCCTGCAGCTGCGAAGGCGGCAACGGCGCGCCGAGTTCCGCTTCGAGCGCGGAGATGAGTCGCGAAGCCGTCGACGTGATGCGGCGTTCGTCGGGCATTGCTCTACGCACCTGTGCCGGGGTGGCCCCGGTGATGCGCACGACCTCGCTGACGAAGTGGTCCTCGATCCGGCGGCTGCTCGCGGCGAGGAACGCCGTCGCGGCCGGGCTCATCGCGCTCTGGCCCGCCGGTTGCGCCAGCGCCTGCGGCACGAGCGGCGCGGCCGGAAAGACCAGGATCAGGCACAGCGCCAGCAGGCCTCCCGGCGATGCACCTTCGCGGCGCGCACTCACGGCAGCAGGATCGACGAACCGGTGGTGCGACGGGCCTCGAGCTCACGGTGCGCCTGCGCGGCGTCCTTCAGCGCAAAACGCTGGTTGACCTCGATCCGCACCTTGCCCGAGACGACGACTTCGAAGAGATCGGCCGCCATCGCCAGCAGATCCGGCCGCTTGGCCGAATAGGTAAACAGAGTCGGGCGCGTGATGAACAGCGACCCCATCTTCGCGAGCAGGCCGAGATCGAACGGCGGCACCGGCCCCGAAGCGGCCCCGAACAGCACCATCATGCCGAGCGGGCGCAGGCAGCCCAGCGACTCCATGAAAGTATCCTTGCCGATCGAGTCATAGACCACCGGCAACCCTTCGCCGCCGGTGATCTCCCTGACCCGCTCGGCGAAGTTCTCGCGCGTGTAGACGATCGAATGGTCGCAGCCGTGCGCGCGGGCGAGTGCAGCTTTCTCGTCCGTACCGACAGTGCCGATGACGGTTGCGCCGAGCGCCTTCGCCCACTGGCACACGATCAGGCCGACTCCGCCCGCGGCAGCGTGGATGAGGATCGTGTCACCCGGCTGCACGCGATAAGTGCGACGCAGCAGATACTGCGCAGTCAGCCCCTGCAGCATCATCGCCGCGCCCTGCTCGAACGAGACCGGGTCGGGAAGCTTCACGAGCCGGTCGGCCGGCATGTTGCGCAGGTCCGCATAGGCGCCGAGCGGGCCTCCGGCATAGGCGACCCGATCGCCCGGCGCGAGATCGTCCACCCCCTCGCCGACCGCCTCGACGACTCCGGCAGCCTCGAGACCGATGCCGGACGGCAACGGCGCCGGATACAGCCCGGTGCGATGGTACGTGTCGATGTAATTGAGCCCGACGGCATGCTGCCGCACGCGCGCCTCGCCTTGTGCAGGGGGCGGAACGTCGACAGCCTCCCATTGCAGGACCTCGGGACCGCCGGTTCGATGGAAGCGAATCGCATGGGGCATACTGGTCTCCTTGTGGGTTCGATGCAGCCCGCGCGGCGCAGGCAAGCGCAGGATGGCAACCGCCGTCGCCCGCGGTTCAGCGCTGGATCGAGAAGCCGATTCTAAACTGCGTTCCGCGTGACCGATTGTAATCGAGCAACGTTTCGCCATAACCGTTGAACACCTGGAAATGCAGGTAGGACGCGGTGTCCGACAGGATTGCGCGCGACAGCGGATATGACAGATCGAGCTGCGAACTGCCCCCGTGCGTCGAGTGGCGCAGGCGCAACTGAGCGAGAAACCCGTCGTCCCGGCCGAAACGCACTCCGAGCTCGCCATAACCGCGATAGCGGTGGATGTCCGGGTTTTCGTCGCGATCGAGGTAGCCCCATATCTTCGGGGTAATGCCGACATAGGATTGCCGCTCGCCAACGCGATGACGCCAGTCCAGCGACGCGAACAGCGTGTCGAGGCTGCGCGAGTTCTCCCGGTCCCGCCCGTTCGATTCGTGCTCGTAGCCCGTGCGTACGGTGATGCCGTGCTGGCGGTCGGGGTCGGACGCGAGTCGCCACTCGTAGAACAGCGACGGCCGGTAGCTCGTGTCGCGGAACGGCTTCGAGTCCGAACGCAGGTCCCACACCGAAGTCTGCGTGTAACCGAAATGCAGGCCGCGCAACGGCGGCAGCAGTTCGGCGACGGGGCCTTCGGGCTCGAAGATGCGGTACTTGAAACTGAGCTGGAGGCGCGCCGAGCGGCCGGCCCCGCCGCCGACGAGGAAGTACATCGGCTCGTTGACCGACAGCGCCGGGGCCGGCGGAAGTGTCGCCGCAGGCAGGACTGGCTCCTGCGCAGCCTTGGCCACGTCGGCGCCGGGCGGCGCGGCAGCTTCCTGCGCGATCAGCAGCAGGCGCGACGAACCGCGATCGGCGAGTTCCACGACTGCTGCTCCCGTGAGCTGCTCTGGCCAGTTCAGCACGTAATCGCGCCGGAACGCGGCGCCCTCGTTTGCCCCTGCGGCCAGCAGTTCCACGGCGACCCGCTGTTCACCGACTTCGATGACGGCTTCGAGACGATCCGGCAGCGGCAACTCGTCGGAAGCGTCACGGACGATCGAAATGTTCAGCGGTTGCCCGGCGACCACACGCGTGGCGAAAGCCGCCAGCAGCCATTCAGCCCGGGCTGCGGGCGCACCAAGAAGCATCGCGGCCGCGACCGCGAGCACGGGAATTCGCATCCGGGGTCTCCTGTAGGGCTGACCGGCGCCGGCCTTCAGCGGCGGAAGATCCAGAGGATAAGGCTGATCACGATCGAGACGATCAGCCCGGTCGTCAGCGGAAAATAGAAGCCGAAGCCTTCCCGCTCGATGTGGAAGTCGCCGGGAAGCCGGCCGAACGGCAGGCGTGAGAGCCACGGCCAAAACAGGCCCGCGGCAACCAGGATCAAGCCGAGGACGATCAGCAGGCGTTGCATGAACGGGACGACGTTCGTTGCGGGCGCCGGCTCCTCGACGGAACCGGCGCCCGGACAGGACCTTACTCCTGCGCAGCGGCAAACTGCCGCTGCTCGAAGGCGTCAACCACCGACACGGCAGTGATGTTCACGAGCCGGCGCACGGTCGCCGACGGCGTCAGGATATGCACAGGCAGCGCCGCGCCAAGCAGCATCGGACCGACCGACACACCGTCGCCGTTCGCGATCTTCATCAGGTTGAACGAGATGTTCGCCGCGTCGAGGTTCGGCATCACGACGAGGTTGGCTTCGCCGGCGAGCATGGACTCCGGGTTCGACTTCTTGCGGATATCCGGCGACAGCGCCGAATCGCCGTGCATCTCGCCATCGCATTCGAGACCCGGAGCGATGCGGCGGAGGATCTCGGACGCCTCGCGCATCTTGCGCGCGGAGGTCGAACGCGAGCTGCCGAAGTTCGAGTGCGACAACAGCGCGACGCGCGGCTCGATGCCGAAACGGCGCAGCTCTTCGGCGGCCATCCGGGCGATTTCAGCGACTTCCTCGGCGCTCGGATTCTCGTTCACGTACGGATCGGTGATCGCGAGCATGCGCTTGGGCAGCAGCAGCAGGCTCATCGCCGCGAACAGCTTCGAGCCCTTCTTCAACCCGATGACGTCCTCAACGGTCTTGAAGTGGTAATCGTAGGAGCCGAAAGTGCCGCACACCAGCGCGTCGGCGTCGCCGCGACGCAGCACCATGCAGCCGATCAGCGTCGTGTCGCGACGCATCTTCGCCTTCGCCAGTTCGGGCGTCACGCCGTCGCGGCACATCATGCGGTGGTATTCCTGCCACAGCTCGCGGTAGCGCGGGTCGGACTCGGGATTGATGATGTCGAAGTCGCGTCCGGGCACGAGGTTCAGGCCGATCTTCTGGATGCGCATCTCGATCACGCTCGGCCTGCCGATCAGGATCGGCCGCGCGAGTTCCTCGTCGATGACGACGCGGGCAGCATGCAGCACGCGTTCGTCCTCGCCTTCGGCGTACAGCACGCGCTTGAATTCGGCCGGAATCCGCTTCGCCGCGGAGAACACCGGCTTCATGACAATGCCCGACTGATAGACAAAATCCGACAGGCTCGCCGCGTACGCCGCAAAATCCTCGATCGGCCTGGTCGCGACACCCGACTCCATCGCCGCCTTTGCGACCGCGGGCGCGATCTTGACGATCAGGCGCGGGTCGAACGGGCTGGGAATGATGTAGTCCGGGCCGAAATGCAGGTCGGCGTTGCCGTAGGCGGCAGCGACGATGTCGCTCTGCTCAGCGCGCGCGAGTTCCGCGATCGCCTTCACGCACGCGAGCTTCATCTCCTCGGTGATCTTCGTCGCGCCGGCGTCGAGCGCGCCGCGGAAGATGAACGGAAAGCACAGCACGTTATTGACCTGGTTCGGATAATCGGACCGACCGGTCGCGATGATGCAGTCCGGACGCGCTTCCTTCGCCACTTCGGGCAGGATTTCCGGGTTCGGGTTCGCGAGCGCGAAGATCAGCGGCTTTTTCGCCATCCGCTTGACCATCTCGGGCTTCAGCACCCCCGCGGTCGACAGGCCGAGGAACACGTCGGCGCCCTCGATGACTTCGCCGAGCGTCGTCGCATCGGTGCACTGCGCGTAGCGGGCCTTGTTCGGCTCCATGTTCTCGTCGCGGCCGACGCGGATCACGCCTTTGGAGTCGCAGACGAACACGTTCTCGCGCTTCACTCCGAGCCCGACCATCAGGTCGAGGCATGCGATCGCCGCCGCGCCTGCGCCGGAGCACACCAACTTGACTTCGCCGATGTCCTTGCCGACGATCTTGAGACCGTTGATCAGCCCTGCCGACGAAATGATCGCGGTGCCGTGCTGATCGTCATGGAAGACCGGAATGTTCATCCGCTCGCGCAGCTTCTGCTCGATATAGAAGCACTCGGGCGCCTTGATGTCCTCGAGGTTGACGCCGCCGAGCGTCGGCTCGAGCGACGCGATGATGTCGATGAGCTTGTCCGGGTCCCGCTCGGCGAGTTCGATGTCGAACACATCGACGTTCGCGAACTTCTTGAACAGGCAGCCCTTGCCTTCCATGACCGGCTTCGACGCAAGCGGGCCGATGTTGCCCAGGCCGAGCACCGCGGTGCCGTTCGTCACGACGGCGACGAGATTGCCACGTGACGTCAGTTCGCGCGCCTGTCCCGGGTCCGCGACGATCGCGTCGCACGCCGCGGCCACGCCCGGCGAGTAGGCGAGCGCGAGGTCACGCTGGTTCGTCAGGCTCTTGGTGGGAACAACTGAAATTTTTCCGCGGGTCGGCGAACGATGATAATCCAGTGCCGCGGTGATGAAATCCTGATCCATTGCGCTCCCTCTCGTGCTAATTGGGTTGTCTTTGTTTATGAACGTGCGGAAAAAGCTCTGCGCTCGCACCGGCGCCTCGCCAATCAATGAGGAATGTCCGCAACGATGTGGCTTGTTCTGATCGAATGGCCGGCATTGAACCGGGCATCGCAGCGGATCGGGCTCGGCGCCCGCATGACGGCGGCTTCATGCGACAGCCGCTGACGCCACCTTTGACGAGGCGAAAGTTTAGCGCAGCCGCCCAGCCTTGGGCAGAGGGATGTCAGGGCAAACCGGCATGGCGGCGCGCGCCATCTTCTGGCTTGGTGTTCCGGCGCGGCGTCGGCGTACATCGACACGTAACCGTGGACATTTTTTGGCACAATCGCGTGGCAGCCCAACCAGGAAAACCAAGATGCGACGCGTGGTGTTCAATCAGAAAGGCGGAGTCGGCAAGTCGACCATTACCTGCAACCTCGCGGCGATCAGCGCCCACGAGGGCAGGCGTACGCTGGTCGTCGACCTCGACCCGCAAGGCAACTCGACCCAGTATCTGCTCGGCCGCTCCAGCGGAGAGGTCGACACGACGCTGGCGGATTTCTTCGACCAGACGCTCAACTTCAAGCTGAACCCGAAAAAGACGAGCGAGTTCATCGTCCCGAGTCCTTTCGAAGGGCTCGACGTGATGCCTTCGCACCCTGGGCTCGAAGATCTGCAGGGCAAGCTCGAGTCCCGCTACAAGATCTACAAGCTGCGCGATGCGCTCGAGGAGTTGGCCGGCCGCTACGACTGCATCTACATCGACACGCCGCCGGCGCTCAATTTCTACACCCGCTCCGCGCTGATCGCCGCGGAGGGCTGCCTGATTCCGTTCGACTGCGACGAGTTTTCCCGCCGCGCGCTGTACTCGCTGTTGGAAAACGTGCAGGAAATCCGCAGCGACCACAATCGCGACCTGCAGGTCGAAGGAATCGTCGTCAACCAGTTCCAGGCCCGTGCCGCACTGCCGCAAAAAGTCGTCCAGGAACTGATCGACGAAGGCCTGTCGGTGCTGACGCCCTATTTGTCCGCGTCCGTGAAGATCAAGGAATCCCACGAGCAGGCGCGGCCGATGATCCATCTCGACGCGAAGCACAAGCTCACGCAGGAGTACGTTGCGCTGCACGACTCGCTGGCGCGCAAATACGGCGTCTGACGACGGCGCGGCCCGCCGGCATCGCGCGCGACCGAAGTCACGCGGGATCGAGCTTCGCGACCGCGAGCATCAGCCACTTGACGCCGGCGGCGCCGAAGTTGATCTGGAGTCGGGCGTCCGAGCCGCTGCCTTCGGCGGCGACGATCACGCCCTGGCCGAACTTGGCGTGGGTGACCAGCTGACCCACACGCAAGCCGCCCAGATCGCGGCTGCGCGAAACCGGTTGTTCCGGCGCCTTCGCCACCACGCCGCCGCGCGACGGCTGATAGTAGCCGCCGAACCCGCTGCGCACCGCGCTCGTGCGCGGATTCGGCGGTGACAGCCACTTCGTGAGTTCCTCCGGAATTTCCTCGAGAAAGCGCGAACGCAGGTTGTAGCGCGTCTGCCCGTGCAGCATGCGACTCTGCGCGAACGACAGGTAAAGCCGCTGGCGTGCCCGCGTCACCGCTACATACATCAGCCGCCGCTCCTCCTCCAGCCCTTCCGTCTCCATGATGCTGTTCTCGTGCGGAAACAGCCCTTCCTCGAGGCCCGACAGGAAAACCGCATCGAATTCCAGCCCTTTCGATGAATGCACCGTCATCAACTGCACCGCGTCGCTGCCGGCATCGGCCTGGTGCTCCCCGGCCTCGAGCGATGCGTGCGCAAGAAAGTCGGCGAGCAGCGCATGCGCCATGTCCTGCGCATCGGCCTGCACGCCTGCTTCGGCAACGAAATTCGCTGCTGCATTGATCAGTTCATCGAGGTTTTCGAGCCGCTCCTGGCCTTCCTTCTCGTTGCGGAAATGATTGCGCAAGCCCGACACATCGAGCACATGGTCGACGAGTTCCGGCAGCGGCAGCTTTGCGGTGTCGCGCCGCAGGTCTTCGACCAGGCGCACGAACTGGGCCAGCACGGTGCCCGGCTTCCCCGCCACATGCGGCACTGCCGCGTACAGGCTGCTGTTCCATGTGCGCGCCGCATCCTGCAGCGCCTCGATCGAACGGGCGCCAATGCCGCGCGTCGGAAAATTGACGACGCGGCTGAACGCGGTGTCGTCGTCCGGATTGGCGATCAGGCGCAGGTACGCGAGCGCATGCTTGATTTCCTGCCGCTCGAAGAAACGCAGGCCGCCGTAGACGCGGTAGGAAATGCCGCTGGAAAAGAGCTGGTGCTCCAGGACGCGCGACTGCGCGTTCGAGCGATACAGCAGCGCGATGCCGGAACGGCTCATGCCGTCGCGCACCAGCGACTGGATTTCGTCGACGATCCAGCGCGCCTCGTCCAGGTCGCCGCAGGCCTCGAACACGCGGATCGGCTCGCCGGCGCCGCGTTCGGTCCACAGATTCTTGCCGAGACGGCCGGCGTTATGCCGGATGATCGCGTTCGCGGCATCGAGGATGTTGCCGTGCGAACGGTAATTCTGCTCGAGGCGGATAACGTTGGCGACGTGAAACTCGCGCTCGAAATCGCGCATGTTGCCGACGTCGGCGCCGCGGAAACGATAGATCGACTGGTCGTCGTCGCCGACGCAGAACAGCTTCGCTGCGCCGTCGCGACCCGTGTCGGCAAGCAGCTTCAGCCAGCGGTACTGGAGCCGATTCGTGTCCTGGAATTCGTCCACGAGGATGTGGCGGAAACGCTGCTGGTAATGCTTGCGGATCGGCTCATTGCGCTCCAGCAGCTCGTAAGTGCGCAACAGCAGCTCGGCAAAATCCACGACAGACTCGCGCTGGCACTGCGACTCGTACTCGATGTACAGCTCGACCCGGCGGCGCGTGTAATCGTCCCAAGCTTCGACGGCATGGGGACGCAGCCCGGCTTCTTTCTGGCCGTTGATGAAATGCTGCAGTTCGCGCGGCGGGAATTTCTCGTCGTCGACGTTCAGCGCCTTCAGGAGCCGCTTGATCGCGGCGAGCTGGTCGCCCGAATCGAGGATCTGGAACAGTTGGGGCAGGCCGGCGTCGCGGTGGTGAGCGCGCAACAAACGGTTGCAGAGTCCGTGAAACGTGCCGATCCACATGCCGCGCGCCGACCGGTTGAAGCTCAGCGGCAGCATCGCGGACAGGCGCGCGAGCAGTTCCTTTGCCGCCTTGTTCGTGAAAGTGACGGCCAGGACACCTTGCGGATCGACCTGCCCGGTCTGCACGAGCCACGCGATGCGCGTCGTCAGGACGCGGGTCTTGCCGGAACCGGCGCCGGCCAGGACCAGCGCGTGTTGCGGCGGCAAGGTAACGGCCTGGAGTTGTTCGGGATTGAGGTTGGCGAGCAGATCGGACATTCGGTTTTCTCTTGGGGCACAGCGAATTTTAACCGGGACGCGAGGGAAACTTCGGGCTCGCTCGGAATCGCGATCGCGACAACGTAAAAAATGGCACTGTTGCATCGGCACAACAACGACGTTGATTTGCCCCGGACGATCCTTTAGTTTGAAATTGTGCAACGCAGCATCCGTTTGCGTTTTATCAAGGAATTACCTCCTTGAGCGGCGCAGAATTCGCGAAATTTTTGTATGTTGCACCGCATTAACAGCGCCTCGAACGGTGGACTTACAAGGTCTGTCCCGGCGCAAAAGCCGACAAGGCCGACAAGCTCACAGGAGAACCAATCATGAAGACACCCAAGCTCTTGCCCTGGCATGCGCGCAAAGCCGGCATCCCGATCGAACGGGCCACCACCCTCTGGCATGAAGCGGTGCGCGAAGCCACCGTGGCGACCGGATGGGTCGGCAATGCCGAGTACTGGGGCGAAGCGATGAATGCCTTCCTCCGTCTGCTCGAAGAAGAAAAGGAGCACTTCTGCGCGCCGTGCGTCACCCCGTTCGTGCGCAGCCAGAATCGTCTCTGGCGTCTGCCGCTGACCGCGATGGAAGACCTCGTGTCGGCTGTCTCGGCCAGTTGGCAACGTTATTCGGCCATCGCCCGCAAGGCTGCGTAAGCACTCCGATCCGGTCCGGGCGGCAGCACGACCCCGGGACGCGTCCCGGGCGCCTCAAAGCCTCGAGGCATTCGCGTTTTCAAAGCATTTTCTGCCGGATTTCCCGCAATCCGGCGCGCAACCCGGGCAGCGCCGGCTTCGCGATATACTTGCGTGTTTTCCACGCACCCACGCCAGCCCCCCATGCAGGACAAATACACTCCCGCCGCAGTCGAAGCCACCGCCCAGCAGCACTGGGAAAGCACGCAGGCATTCAAAGTCGCCGAGGACGCCGGCAAGCCCAAGTATTACTGCCTGAGCATGTTCCCGTACCCGTCGGGGAAGCTGCACATGGGGCACGTGCGCAACTACACGATCGGCGACGTCCTCGCGCGCTACCACCGCATGCGCGGCTTCAACGTACTGCAGCCGATGGGCTGGGACGCGTTCGGCATGCCGGCGGAAAACGCCGCGATCCAGAACAACGTGCCGCCGGCGAAGTGGACCTACGCGAACATCGACTACATGAAGACGCAGTTGAAGCGTCTCGGTTTCGCGCTCGACTGGTCGCGCGAACTCGCCACCTGCAAGCCGGATTACTACCGTTGGGAACAGTGGCTGTTCACCCGCCTGTACCAGAAAGGGCTGATCTACAAGAAGCTCGGTACGGTGAACTGGGACCCCGTCGACGAGACGGTGCTCGCAAACGAGCAGGTCATCGACGGCCGCGGCTGGCGCAGCGGCGCCCTCATCGAGAAGCGCGAAATCCCGATGTACTACATGAAGATCACCGCCTACGCGGATGAGCTTCTCGAAGCGCTCGACACGCTGACGGGCTGGCCCGAGCAAGTCAAGCTGATGCAAAAGAACTGGATCGGCCGCTCGGAAGGCGTCGAAGTGCATTTCCCGTATGAAGTGTCGACGATCGGCGCTTCTGGTGTGCTGAAGGTGTTCACGACCCGCGCCGACACGCTGATGGGCGCGACTTACGTCGCCGTCGCTGCCGAACATCCGCTGGCGCTCCAGGCTGCGGTGAACGACCCGGAACTCGCGGCCTTCATCGAGGAATGCCGGCATGGCGGCGTCGCCGAAGCCGATCTGGCGACGATGGAAAAGAAGGGCATGCCGACAGGCCTGCGCGTCGTGCACCCGCTCACCGGTGAGCACCTGCCGGTATGGATCGCGAACTACGTGCTGATGGGCTATGGCGAAGGCGCGGTGATGGCGGTGCCGGCGCACGACGAGCGGGATTTCGCATTTGCGACGAAGTACCGGCTGCCGATCCGGATGGTCGTGAGATCGACGCGCGACGCGTACACCGACACGGTCGCGCCGTGGCAGGACGCGTATGCCGAGCAGGGCCGGCTGGTCAATTCCGGCAAATACGACGGCCTGCATTTTCACGATGCGATCGAAGCGATCGCTGCCGAGCTCACCGCGAAAGGCCTCGGCGCGAAGCGCACGCAGTACCGCCTGCGCGACTGGGGCATCTCGCGCCAGCGCTACTGGGGCTGTCCGATCCCGATGATCCACTGCGCCGATTGCGGCGACGTGCCGGTGCCGGACGAGCAACTGCCGGTCGTGCTGCCCGAGGACGTCGCCGTGACCGGCCGCGGTTCGCCGCTCGCGAAAATGCCCCGGTTCTACGAATGCGACTGCCCGAAGTGCGGCAAGCCGGCAAAACGCGAAACCGACACGATGGACACGTTCGTCGAATCGTCCTGGTACTTCCTGCGCTACGCCTCGGCGGACAACGGTCAGGCGATGGTCGACGAGCGCGTCAATTACTGGGCGCCGGTCGATCAGTACATCGGCGGCATCGAGCACGCGATCCTGCACCTGCTGTATTCGCGCTTTTTCACGCGCGCGATGCGCGACGAAGGTCTCGTGAATGTATCCGAACCGTTCACGAACCTGCTGACCCAGGGCATGGTCGTCGCCGAAACCTATTATCGCGACGCCGACGGCGGCAAGAAGCAGTGGATCAATCCAGCCGACGTCGAAGTCGAGCGTGACGAGAAAGGCCGCATCGTCGCCGCAAAACTCACTGCCGACGGCGCACCGGTCGTCATTGGCGGCATCGAGAAAATGGCGAAATCGAAAAACAACGGTGTCGACCCGCAAGCCCTCGTCGATCAGTACGGCGCCGACACCGCGCGCCTGTTCATCATCTTCGCCGCGCCGCCGGACCAACAGCTCGAATGGTCGGACTCCGGCGTCGAAGGCGCGTACCGCTTCCTGCGCCGGGTATGGAGCTTCGGGCACGCTTTCGTCAGTGAGTTCCGTCCCCAATTGCCGGCGGATCGCCAGCTCGACGCTGTCCAACTGCCGGAAGCGCTCGCCGCAGTGCGGCGCGAGATCCACGTCTGCCTCAGGCAGGCGAATTACGACTTCGGCAAGCACCAGTTCAACACCGTCGTCTCGGCCGCGATGAAAATCCTCAATGCCCTCGAAAAGGCGCCGCGTGACGTCGCGGCGGCCCACGCGCAGGTAGCGGAGGAAGGGCTCGACATCCTGCTGCGCCTGCTCGCGCCGATCACGCCGCACGTCGCGCATGCGCTGTGGCAGGACTGCGGCTTTACCGGCGACGTGCTGCATGCGAGCTGGCCCGAACCTTCCGAAGACGCGCTCAGGCAGGACGAGATCGACCTCGTGCTGCAAGTCAATGGCAAGCTGCGCGGCAGCCTCCGGGTCGCCGCCGGCGCAAGCAATTCCGCCATTGAAGCGCTCGCTCTCGGTTCGGAAACAGCGCAGAAATTCATGGAAGGCAAGCCGCCGCGCAAAGTCGTCGTCGTGCCCGGCCGCCTCGTCAACATCGTTGTCTGAGCGATGGTGATGAAGTCCGCCCCTACCCGTCGCCGCCTGGTCCTGGGGTTCGGCACACTGGCGGCCGCTGCGCTGCTCGGCGGCTGCGGATTCAAGTTGCGCGGCCCGCAGCCGCTCGCGTTTTCCAGCATTTACCTCGGCGTCAGCAGGCAGTCAGACCTCGGCGCGGCGCTGCATCGCCGCATCGTCGCAAACGGCAACACGACGATCACGGACGACCCGGCAAAAGCCGAGGTCAGGCTCGAAATCCTGCGCGATCAGACCGAGCGCGAGATCCTCACGCTCACCGGAGGAGGCAAGGTGCGCGAGTATCAGCTCCAGCGCCTCATGAGTTTCCGGCTCGTCGGCCGCAACGGCAACGAATGGATTCCCGTGACGACGATTTCCGCGCGGCGCGAATACAACTTCGACGACGCCCAGATCC
The DNA here is from genome assembly GCF_000025965.1 of Aromatoleum aromaticum EbN1. Classification (NCBI taxonomy): domain Bacteria; kingdom Pseudomonadati; phylum Pseudomonadota; class Betaproteobacteria; order Rhodocyclales; family Rhodocyclaceae; genus Aromatoleum; species Aromatoleum aromaticum. The sequence goes on along the minus strand of NC_006513.1, from coordinate 2,593,017 downwards.
TCGCCAAGGAACAGGAAGAAGCCCTGCTGTTCCGCGACATGCAGATCGACCTCATCGACCAGTTGATGCGCCGCCTGGCAGCCGCGAAGCCGTGAACCTGCGTCCCGAACAGCTTTCCGCACATCTGGCAAAGCCGCTCGCCCCGCTCTACCTGCTGCACGGCAACGAGCCGCTGCTGGTGCTCGAAGCTGCCGATCTGGTGCGCGCCGCGGCGCGCCGCCAAGGCTTCGACGAACGTGAAACGCTGGTCGTCGGTCAGGGTTTCCGGTGGGAAAGCCTGAGCGCCGCTGCAGGGAATCTGTCGTTGTTCGGCGGCTCGAAGCTGATCGACCTGCGCATTCCCGGCGGGAAACCCGGACGCGACGGCGGCGACGCCCTTCAGCGTTATGCGCGCAGCCTCCCCAGCGGTATCGTGACGCTGATCACGCTGCCCGAAGTCGACTGGGCGACGCGCAAGACTGCGTGGTTCACCGCCTTGTCGCAACTCGGCGTGACGGTCGAACTCAACGCACCGGAACGCGAACGCCTTGGAGAATGGATCGCGGTCCGGCTGGCGCGGCAAAAGCAGACGGCAAGCCCGGAGGCGCTCGCTTTCATCGCCGAACACGTCGAAGGCAATCTGCTCGCCGCGCACCAGGAAATACTCAAGCTCGGCCTGCTCCATGCGGAAGGAAGCCTCAGCCTCGAGGATGTCCAGAATGCGGTGCTGAACGTCGCCCGCTACGACATTGCCAAGCTGCGCGACGCGCTCGTCGAAGGCGATCCCGTGCGGTGCACGCGTCTCCTCGAAGGGCTGCAGGGCGAAGGCGCCGCACCGCCGCTGGTGCTGTGGGCACTCGCGAACGAAATCAGGATGCTGGCCAAGCTGTGCGCCGGAAAAACGGCTGGCCAGCCGCTTGCAACGCTGTTCAAGGCGGAACGAATCTTCGACGAACGGCGCAAGTACGCGCTAAGCAGCGCGCTGGGGCGGGTTCGAACCGGCACGCTTCGCGCAGCATTGCTGCACGCGGCGAAGATCGACCGCATCATCAAGGGGCTCGCTCCAGGCGATGTGTGGGACGAATTCCTGCAGCTGGCTATGCGACTCGCGCGACGCTGACCGGTCCGCTCACCTCCCTGCAGGCGCGCACACTGGCGGGTGCCGGTCGATCGATGCTTTAATCTTCTTTTGCACGGCAACATCGAGAATCCGATGGACATCCACGACTACATGCAGACTCTGGGCCGCCAGGCACGTGCCGCCTCGCGCGTGCTCGCGACCGCTTCGACGGCAGACAAGAACGCCGCACTCGTCGCGATGGCCGCGGCCATTCGGGAACAGACCGGGGAACTGCTCGCGGCGAACGCACGCGACCTCGACGAGGCGCGCGCCGCGGGACTCGAAGCGGCGCTGATCGATCGCCTCACCCTGACCGCCAAGGGCATCGAGGCGATGGCCGAAGGGCTCGAACAGGTCGCAGGACTGCCCGACCCGATCGGCGAGATCACCGATGTCAAGCGTCGCCCATCGGGCATCCAGGTCGGCAAGATGCGCGTGCCGCTCGGTGTCATCGGCATCATCTACGAAGCGCGCCCCAACGTCACCGCCGACGCCGCGGCGCTGTGCCTCAAGTCCGGCAACGCCGCGATCCTGCGTGGCGGCAAGGAGGCGCTGCACTGCAACCAGGCGATCGCGCAGTGCGTCAGGACAGGACTCGCTGCTGCCGGGTTGCCGGAAACTTCGGTGCAGGTCGTCGAGACCACCGACCGTGCCGCGGTCGGCCACCTCATCACGATGCCCGAGTTCGTCGACGTCATCGTTCCCCGCGGCGGCAAAGGCCTGATCGAACGCATTTCGAAGGAAGCGCGGGTGCCGGTCATCAAGCACCTCGACGGCAACTGCCACGTCTATATCGACCGCGATGCCGATGTGGCGAAAGTCGTGCCGATCGTCGAAAACGCCAAGACGCAGCGCTACGGCACCTGCAACACGGCGGAATCACTGCTCGTCGCCCGTGAGGTCGCGCCGCGCCTGCTGCCGGAAATCGGCCGGATGCTCGCGACGAAAGGCGTCGAGATGCGTGGTTGCGAGCAATCGCTGGCAATCCTGCGCGCAGCCGGGATCGCTGCGGACAAGTTGCGCGCCGCGAGCGAGCAGGACTGGTCGGAGGAATATCTCGCGCCCGTCATTGCGGTGAAAGTGGTCGCCGACCTCGACGAGGCCATCGCGCACATCAACACCTACAGCTCAGGGCATACCGAAGCGATCGTCACCGAAAACTACACCAGCGCGATGCGCTTCCTGCGCGAGGTGGACTCGTCCTCGGTGATGGTCAATGCTTCGACGCGCTTCGCCGACGGCTTCGAATACGGCCTCGGGGCGGAAATCGGCATCTCGACGGACAAGATCCACGCCCGCGGCCCGGTGGGACTCGATGGGCTGACGAGCCAGAAATGGATCGTCTTCGGCAACGGAGAAATCCGCGGCTAAAAAGGCCAGCTGCCGCGTCTCGCCTTCAGCGCGCGCGTCCCGAAGGGCTGCCGCCTGCGACCGCTCGGGGAGCACCTCGTCTCGTCGTCACGGGCGAGGATCCCGACAACCGGAAGCCTGCGGCCGCCTCGCGGGTCCTGAATCTCTCTCGACACTGCATCGCGGACCATGAACCTCCCCCCGACCGCTTCATCCGGCGACCCTTTCGCCGCAATCCTGGCCGTGCCGTTCGGCGCGTTCGGCATCCGGGTTGCGGGAAACGTCATTCACGAGCTCGTCTTCCTTCCCCCGGGCACTCGTGCAATACCGCCTGACTGTGCACTCGCCGAGCGCGCGGTGATCCAGATCCATGCGTGGCTGGAAGACCCGGATCGTCCCTTCGACCTGCCCCTGGCGACACGTGGCACGTTGTTTCAGCGGCGAGTATGGGACGCGATCGCGGCAATCCCGCGCGGCGAGACGCGGCAGTACGCACATCTTTCGAAGGCGCTCGCCAGCGCCGCCCGAGCGGTCGGCCAGGCCTGCCGGGCAAACCCGTTTCCCCTCGTGATTCCCTGCCATCGCGTCGTGTCCGCGACCGGCATCGGCGGATTTGCCGGCGCCTCCGGAGGCTACCTGATCGACGCAAAGCACTGGCTTCTCGCTTTCGAGGCAAACCAGTGAGCAGAACCGAACATCACGCGCCGGAAACGCCGGCCACCCGTTTCCTGAAGCAGCATCGCGTGGCCTATACCACGCATTCCTACGCCTACGAACCTCATGGCGGAACAAAAGTGTCCGCCCGGGAACTGGACGTCGACGAACATGCGATCGTCAAGACGCTGGTAATGGAAGATGAAAGCGGCGCGCCGTTGATCGTATTGATGCACGGCGACCGAAAAGTATCGACGAAGGAACTTGCACGGCAAGCCGGCCGGAAACGCATCGAGCCCTGCACTCCGGAAGTCGCAAATCGCCATTCAGGTTATCTCGTCGGCGGCACTTCTCCTTTCGGCACGCGAAAACGCCTGCCGGTATTCATGGAAAACTCGATCGTCGATCTTCCACTCGTCTATATCAACGGTGGCCGGCGAGGATTCCTGCTCGGGATATCTCCCCGGGAAATTCTGCGAGTATTGCAACCCCGGCTTGTCAGCGCCGGAATCTAGCCCGCACCCGTCCACAGCGTTTTAATTCTCCGGATTTAATGGCAAAATAATTGGCAGTGACCATGAGTATGGATTTTTGCATTTCATTCCCGACCCATTGCCGTCATAACTAACTAACCCGATATCTGGAGAGATCATGGACCTGCCCACTTTGTCGCTGACTGAATTGCGACGCCTGCAATCGAAGGTGGAAACGGAAATCCGCCGGCGCAGCGATAACACTCGCCGCGAACTGATCAAGAAAATGCAGAAAATGGCGGCGGACGAAGGTCTGTCGCTCAGTGACCTTATCGGCAGCGCCCCGGCGAGCGACGACAAGCGCAGCCCGGCCACGCGGAAAGCCAAACCCGCGACGAAGAAAAACAGTCCGATTCCGGCCAAGTATCGTCACCCGGAAAATCCTGCGATCACCTGGAGCGGACGCGGCAGGAAGCCGCAATGGGTAGTGGACTGGCTTGCCCAGGACAAGCCCCTCGCGGAACTCGAGATCGCTGCCGAAAAATAACCCGTCGTGGCGCCTGTTGAACGGGCGCGTCACGACCCCTCCGTTCAGATTGCGGTGGCCGGGAGCGGAATCCCCTCGCGTCCACGCTGGATATACACACCGACGCGACGCACGCCTTTCTTCACGCCGATCTTTGCGATGCGGATCTTGACCCACGGTGCGCCGAATTCGTCGAATAGCAGCTTCACGACGAACTCTCCGAGCGTCTCGATCAGATTGAAATGGCGCTCGGCCAATTCCTTCCGGATTCGTTCGATCACGTCCGCGTAGTTGATCGTCCCCGCAATGTCGTCATTTTCGGCCGCGGAATCCGGCACGCCGAAAGTCAGATTCAGCTCGACCGGCTGGGGCGCCGCCTTTTCACGGGGATAGATGCCCACCCATGCCTGCACCCGCAACTCCTCGATGAAGATGAAATCCATGTTGTTTCCCGATTAGAATTCCGGCAATTCTAGGTGAAAAAATGAATTTCCTCCTGTTATTGCTCGCCGCGTATGCACTCGGCTCGACACCGTTCGCCATCGTTTCGAGCCGCCTGTTCGGGCTTGCGGACCCGCGCCGCTACGGGTCGGGCAACCCCGGGGCAACCAATGTCCTGCGCAGCGGCAACAAGGCTGCGGCGCTGCTGACCTTGGTCGGCGATTGCGCAAAGGGGTGGCTCGCGGTATGGGGCGCGGCGAAGCTGGGTTTTTCCCCGGTCGAAGCAGCGTTGGCGGGGTTGGCGGCGTTTCTCGGCCATGTCTTCAGCGTGTTCCTGCGCTTCCGCGGCGGCAAGGGCGTTGCGACCGCGCTGGGCGTGCTTGCAGGAATCAATGCCTGGGTCGCGCTCAGCGCGCTTTTCGTATGGCTCGCGGTGGCGGTCCTCACTCGCTATTCTTCGGCGGCGGCGCTGGCCGCTGCAGTGATCACGCCCATTTCCGGCGCCGTTCTGCTGGGCGCCACTCCGACGGTCGCCGTGCTCGCGCTGATCGCCGGCATTCTGGTGTGGCGCCACGCGCCGAACATACGAAAACTGATGAACGGCTCCGAAAGCAAGATTGGCGCAAGCAAGAGCTGAACTCCCGGCGCGTCCGCAGCGCACCTGCCGCCTGGCGCCTGCCGGAGGCGCCTTTTGCTTACGGCTGGACGGGGGAATGCAGTTCGGCCAACGGCCAGCGAGGAAACACGCGCACTGCCGGAGTTTCGCCGCCGCGCTGCCCGGCAGCGGCACGCAGTGCGCCGGCGAATGCGATCATCGCGCCATTATCCGTGCACAGTTCGGGTTCCGGGTAATACACCCGACAGCCCTTGCGCCGCGTCGAGGCATCGAGTCGCTCGCGCAGGTGGCGATTGGCTCCCACCCCGCCGGCCACGACGAGTCGGGCCAGCCCGGTCTGCTCGAGCGCACGCAGCGCCTTCGCGCACAGCACCTCGACCACTGCCGCCTGGAAGTCCGCCGCCAGGTCGGCCACGTCCTCGGCCCGCCAAGTCGGTGCCGACACGACGTTGAGGACTGCCGTCTTGAGTCCGCTGAAGCTGAAATCAAGATCCCCCGAACGCAGCATAGGACGCGGCAGGCGGAAACGTCCCGTTTGTCCACGCTCTGCCAAAGCGGCCAGTTGCGGCCCGCCCGGATAGCCGAGCCCGAGGAGCTTCGCCGTCTTGTCGAATGCCTCTCCGGCCGCATCGTCCACCGACTCTCCGAGCAGGGCGTATTCCCCCACTCCCGTCACCCTCATCAACTGCGTATGGCCGCCGGACACGAGCAACGCGACAAACGGAAACGCCGGCGGATCGGCGGCGAGCAGCGGGGACAGCAGGTGCCCTTCGAGATGATGAATGGGCAAAACCGGTACAGCGAGCGCCAATCCCAGCGACTCGGCGAAGCTCGCGCCGACGAGCAGCGCACCGGCAAGTCCCGGGCCGGCCGTGTAGGCGATCGCATCGAGTTGCGACAGCTCGCAGCCAGCCGCATCCAGCGTCTGCTTCACCAGCAGCGGCAGGCGGCGGATGTGATCGCGCGACGCAAGCTCCGGGACTACGCCGCCGTATGCGGCATGCAGCGCGATCTGCGTGTGGACGCAATGCCCGAGCAAACCGGCCGCCGTGTCGAAGATCGCCACGCCCGTTTCGTCGCACGAAGTCTCGATTCCCAGTACTTTCATCACCCCACCATTTCGACGGCACGTTCGCAAAGGCGCCTATTCTAACGGCCCGTCGGTGATGCACCGCCGAAGTTTATGCTTGGCTTGGCGCCTGCCAGTCGTTATAATCCGCGTTTTTCCGCCTACAAGACACACAAGGACGTTCGCAATGCCGGGTATTCGCGTCAAGGAAAACGAGCCGTTTGAAGTCGCCATTCGCCGCTTCAAGCGCACCATCGAAAAAACCGGTTTGCTGACTGAGCTTCGCGCCCGCGAGTTCTACGAAAAGCCTACCGCGGAACGCAAGCGCAAGTCGGCCGCCGCAGTCAAGCGCAACCACAAGCGCCTGCGTAGCCAGACCCTGCCGCCGAAGCTGTACTGATCCGTCACCGGTTCAGCCGGCCGGCACCACGCCGGGCACGAGTCACAGGATTCGTGCCCGGCGTGGCTTTTGCATTTTCGAACTGGAGTACATCATGTCTCTCAAGGAACGCATCCAGGACGACATGAAGGCGGCACTGCGCGCAAAGGATAGCGCGCGCCTGTCCGCGATCCGTCTGCTGGTCGCTGCAGTCAAGCAGCGCGAGATCGACGAGCGCGTCGAACTCGACGATGCGGCGATCACCGCCACCGTCGAAAAACTGGTCAAGCAACGGCGCGACGCAGCCAGCCAGTACGAAGCCGCAAATCGACCCGAACTGGCTGCCGGCGAGCGCTTCGAGATCGAGGTGCTGTCAGCCTATCTTCCCGAGCCGCTGTCCGATGCCGAACTCGACGAGGCGATTGCCGCTGCCGTCGGCGAATCCGGCGCCACGGGTCCTGCTGACATGGGACGCGTGATGGCGCTGCTGAAGCCACGCCTGGCGGGCCGTGCCGACATGACTGAAGCGTCGCGCCGGGTGCGCGCGAGGCTGACGAACTGATTGCCTGCCGCCCCAGCGGGCGGGCAGGCGCCCGGTCATGATTCCGCAGTCGTTCATTCAGGATCTGCTCGCCCGGGTCGACATCGTCGACGTCATCGAGCGCCACCTGCCGCTGAAAAAAGGCGGCGCCAACTACTTCGCCTGCTGCCCGTTCCACGGCGAGAAGTCGCCCTCGTTCTCGGTCAGCCCGACCAAGCAGTTCTACCACTGCTTCGGCTGTGGCGCCCACGGCAGTGCCGTCGGATTCCTGATGGAATACAGCGGGCTGCCGTTCGTCGAGGCAGTCAAGGAACTCGCCGCCCAGGCAGGCCTGCAGGTCCCGCAGGAACGCGGCCCGAATCCCCGTAACGACAAGAACCCCGCGCACGCAGCGCTGATCGAGGCGATGACCGTCGCGGCGCGACACTACCGCGACCAGCTCAGGCAGGCGTCCGCGGCGATCGACTACCTCAAAAGACGCGGCGTCAGCGGTGAAATCGCTGCGCGCTTCGGCATCGGCTATGCGCCCGACGACTGGCAGGGCCTGCGCAGCATCTTCCCCGACTACGATGCGAAGGCACTGCTCGAAGCCGGACTCGTGATCGAGAATGAAGCCGGACGACGCTACGACCGCTTCCGCAACCGGATCGTGTTCCCGATCCAGGACCGGCGCGGGCGCGTCATCGCGTTCGGCGGGCGCGTTCTGGACAGCGGCGAACCGAAGTACCTTAACTCGCCGGAAACCCCGCTGTTCGAAAAAGGCCGCGAACTCTACGGGCTGCTCCAGGCGCAGAAATCGATCCGTGATGCGGGCCATGCGATCGTCGTCGAAGGCTACATGGACGTCGTGGCGCTCGCCCAGCACGGCATCGGCAATTCGGTCGCGACACTCGGCACTGCGACAACGACGCACCACATCAATGTGCTGCTGCGACAGTCCCAACGCATCGTGTTCTGCTTCGACGGCGACGCAGCGGGGCGCAAGGCCGCTCGACGGGCGCTCGAATCGTCGCTCGAAGCCCTGCGCGACGACGTCACCCTCGCCTTTCTGTTCTTGCCCGAGCAACACGACCCCGATTCGTTCGTGCGCGCTCACGGTGCCGATGCGTTCCGCCAGGCCGCTGGCGCCGCGACGACGCTGACGAATTTCCTGCTGCGCGAACTGCAGTCGAATTGCGCGCTCGATACTGCAGAAGGGCGCGCACGACTCGTCCATGAAGCGAAACCGCTCGTCACCCGGATCACCGCGCCAATGCTGCGGCTGCAGATCGTGAAGTCGATCGCCGAAGCATGCCAGTTCAGCCAGAGCGAAATCGAGCGTGCGTATGGGCTGTCGGAAGAGGGTCGCGAACGGCCCGGCGAGCACGCCGCCGCTGGTCCACACCATCACCCTGCCGCCGCCCCCCCGCGCCGATTGACCCCGGGAATGCGTCCCCGGCGCAAACCGCCTTCGACCGTGGGCACGCTCTTGCGGCTCGTGCTCCAGCACCCCGCCTTGGCAGCGCGACTGCCGGTCGACCTCGTCCCGACAATGAACGCAGAGGGCGAAGCGCTGGTCGCAATCATCGACGCCACAAACACCGGTGATCTCGCAGCGAACGTCGGACTCGGCGCACTGGTCGAACGCTTCAGGGAAACCCCGCACGGGGAAACGCTGGCGAAAACCGCGGGCGAGCTTGTGGACGCAGAGTTCGACGAGGCGGTCGTCGAGGTGCTTTTCGAGGACACGCTGCGCAAGCTGCACGCCGACACGATCGCCCGTGAAATCGACGGGCTGACCGCCCGCGAGCGGGAATCCGGCCTGTCGTCGATCGAGCGGCACCGGCTTGCAGCGTTGCTAATCGAAAAAATGAACCTCGTCAATCTCGGCAAAGTCCAAGATTTTTAGTAACATTGCTGGTTACCCAATTCATTTCCCGCCCGAACCAAGGAGTACCATGGCCCGCGAAAAAACCAAGGATTCGCGCAAGGACAGCCCGAAGGGACGAGCTTCCAGAGCCAAAGACAAAGGAGTGTTGGTAGCTGAAGGTCCCCAAGTGGCGCCTCTCGACGCCGAGGTTCGCCGCACCCGCCTCAAGACCCTGATCACGCTCGGCAAGGAGCGCGGCTATCTCACCTACGCCGAGATCAGCGACCATCTCCCTGATGATGTCGCCGACGCCGAGCAGATCGAAGGCATCATCGCGACCTTCAACAACATGGGCATTCGCGTCTTCGACGAGGCTCCGGCTGCCGAAGACCTGCTGATGTCGGACGCAGTGCCGAGCAGTGTCGACGAAGACGTCGCCGAAGAAGAGGCCGAACAGGCATTGTCGTCGGTCGACTCCGAGTTCGGCCGCACGACCGACCCCGTGCGCATGTACATGCGCGAAATGGGCACGGTCGAACTGCTCACCCGCGAAGGCGAAATCGAGATCGCGAAGCGGATCGAGGACGGCCTGCGTCACATGGTCCAGGCCATTTCCGCGTGCCCGACGACGATCGCCGAAATGCTCGAGATCACCGACAAGGTCGCTCGTGACGAGATGCGCATCGACGAGCTGATCGATGGGCTCATCGATCCTAATGCGGCTCAGGCGGCCGAAGCGTCAGCGGCCGAGACGGCCGATGACGAAAGGGCCGCCGACGATGAAGTCGAGAGCGAAGATGGCGGCGACGACGACGACGAAAGCGACGAAGACAAGGAAGCTGCAGCGAACGCCGCAACGCTGTTGCAGCTGAAGAACGACGCGCTCGTGCGTTTCGCGATCATCCGCGAACTGCACGAGCGGAAGATGGCGGCGCTTGCAACGGTCGGATCTCAGGACCGCAGCTATCTCGATCTGCAGCAACAGATTTCCGGCGAACTGCTGAATATCCGCTTCACCGCGAAAGCGATCGAACGGCTGTGCGACTCGGTGCGCCACATGGTCGAACAGGTCCGCGGCCACGAGCGCCACATCCTGCAATTGTGTGTCGACCGCGCCGGCATGCCACGCCAGCACTTCATCAAGGTGTTTCCCGGCCGCGAGATCGATCTCGACTGGCTGAAGGACGAAATCGGCGCCGGCAAGAACTACGCCGAAGGCCTGATGCGGGTGCACCCGGCAGTGCTCGAGGAACAGCAGAAACTGATCGACTTGCAGACGCGCATCGGCATCCCGCTGAAGGAACTGAAGGACATCAACCGCCAGATGTCCACCGGCGAAGCGAAGATGCGCCGCGCGAAGCGCGAAATGACCGAGGCGAACCTGCGCCTCGTGATTTCGATCGCCAAGAAATACACCAATCGCGGCCTGCAATTCCTCGACCTGATCCAGGAAGGCAACATCGGCCTGATGAAGGCCGTGGACAAGTTCGAATACCGCCGCGGCTACAAATTCTCGACCTACGCGACGTGGTGGATCCGGCAGGCCATCACCCGCTCGATCGCGGACCAGGCGCGCACGATCCGCATCCCCGTGCACATGATCGAGACGATCAACAAGATGAACCGGATCAGCCGCCAGATCTTGCAGGAAACCGGCCAGGAACCCGATCCGGCGACGCTCGCCGAGAAGATGGAGATGCCCGAGGAGAAGATCCGCAAGATCATGAAAATCTCCAAGGAACCGATCTCGATGGAAACACCGATCGGCGACGACGACGATTCGCATCTGGGCGACTTCATCGAGGATCAGGCCACCCTCGCACCGGCGGACGCCGCGATGTACTCGAGCCTGCGCGACGCCACGGGCGAAGTACTCGACTCGCTCACTGCACGCGAAGCGAAAGTGCTGCGCATGCGCTTCGGCATCGAAATGAACACCGATCACACCCTCGAGGAAGTCGGCAAGCAGTTCGACGTCACCCGCGAACGCATCCGCCAGATCGAAGCCAAGGCACTGCGCAAGCTCCGCCACCCGAGCCGTTCCGAACGGCTGCGCAGTTTCCTCGACAGCGACGCCTAATCTTCCTCCTCCCTCGCCCGTCCCCGTGACGGGCACCCCTTTCCGGGCCCATAGCTCAATGGTTAGAGCAGAGGACTCATAATCCTTTGGTTGCAGGTTCGAGTCCTGCTGGGCCCACCATGAGAATCAGGCACTTGCGCCAATCCTTCGGGGTTGGCGTTGTGCTTTCGCCCATCGCGGATCCGCGCTTCGATGCATTTTCCCGGTTTTCAGGCGCCGTCCCTTGCCACCGTCTTGGTACCGGGGCGCCGGTATCCTCCGGGGACGCCTTCCGGCGAAAATACCCACTGCCACAGCTGTATGTCGCGGGCACGGAATGCGCCGGCGAAGGACAGGAGGTAGTAACGCCACATGCGGCGGAAGCGCTCGCCGAGCCGGTCCCTGAAGCGCGGCCACGCGGCTTCGAAGTTGTCATACCAGACCATGAGCGTTCTGTCATAGTCAGCACCGAAGCTGTGCAGGTCCTCGACGACGAAGAGATCGTCGACCGCGTCGCCGATCTGGCCGACCGACGGAAGCTCGCCGTTGGGGAAAATGTATTTGTCCACCCAGGCGTCGGAAACCAGGTCGCGCTGGTTCTTGCCGATCGAGTGAAGCAGGAACAATCCGTCGTCAGTGAGACAACGGCGCGCAACTTCCATGAAAATGCGGTAATTCTTGCGTCCGACATGCTCGAACATGCCGACGCTGGCGATGCGGTCGAAGCGCTCGTCGACCGACCGGTAGTCCTGCAGGCGAAACTCCAGCGGCAGGCCAGCGTAGCGCTGCTGCGCCCATGCGGCCTGCTCCTTCGATATCGTGATCCCGACGCACTCGACTCCGTAGCGCTCCGCCGCATACCCCATCAGACTCCCCCAGCCACAGCCGATGTCGAGCAGCCGCATGCCAGGTTCGAGGCCGAGCTTGCGGCAGATGAGGTCGAGCTTGGCTTCCTGCGCCTGCGCGAGGTCGCTCGCACCCTCCCAGTAGGCGCAACTGTATGTCATGCGGGGATCAAGCATCGCCGCGTAGAAATCGTTGCCCAGATCGTAATGCGCCTCGCCCACTCGCCAGGCCCGCTTCAGGCTTTGCCGGTTGAGCAGGCGTGCGCGCAGTCCATGGAACGCCAAGCGCAGCGGTTGCACTTTCCGGTCCAGATGGGCGCGCAGAATATGGCTGAAGAACTCGTCGAGCCGGTCGGCTTCCCAGTGGCCATCCATGTAGGCCTCGCCGAGACCCACGTTGCCCATCGAAAAAACCCGCTCGGGAACCTTTCCGTCGAATACGCGGATATCCCACGGACGATCGCCGCCGATGCGTACGTCAGCTTTCTCCAGCAGTTCCACCAGCATCTGGTGGAGGCGGGATTCCTCGCTGACATTATGTTCACGGCGCTCGCTGGATGTCGGGTCGGACATGGAGGCTTCCTGTAACTTGCGCTCCGTTACGTGTCACGCATGCTGCAAGCGTGGACACTACCGGACGGTGGAAGAGTTCCGCCAATGCATTCATCGGGAGAAGCGCATGGCGGCCGACCTCTTCAGGATGGTCGAAAGCTTCCACTTCTTCAACTGCCGATCGCTGCCGAGTCCGTTCCGGTCAATCGAAGTGAAATGCCATTGCGTGCGGAGCCGCAGTGAAGGAAACTTGAAACCGGATCCGGTTGCGCGACGAAGACAAGGAGGAGTCGATCGGATCCGGCAACACCTCGACCCAACGAACCTCGCCGCAGCGGTATCTGCCCTCGCAGCCGCTTCCTGCAGAACGACCACACGCTGAACCATGCATGCCACCCTGCCCTTTCTGGCCCGCACCGATTTCCCGCCGCTGAAACGCAGGGCAGTCGAGACTCTGCAGGTGAACCTCGGCTACCGCTGCAACCAGAGCTGCGTACATTGCCATGTCAATGCCGGCCCGAGCCGCAAGGAGGCGATGACTGCTGCAACCGTCGACGCCGTCCTCGCTTTTGCGGCGGCGAGCCCCGACATCAAGACCATCGACCTGACCGGTGGCGCACCGGAACTGAATCCGCAGTTCCGGCGCCTCGTCGCCGCCGCGCGCGCACGTGGCCTGCACGTCATCGATCGCTGCAATCTCACCGTCCTCGAAGAGCCGGGTTGCGAAGACCTGGCTGACTTTCTCGCCGCTCACCGCGTCGAAGTCGTGGCCTCGCTGCCCTGCTATCTCGAGGACAACGTCGATCGGCAGCGCGGCAAGGGCGTGTTCGATGCGAGCCTGCGCGGTCTCGTCCGACTCAATCGGCTGGGATATGGAGCGGTCGGTAGCAGCTTAGTCCTGAACCTCGTCTACAACCCGCAGGGCGCAAGTCTGCCCCCGCCCCAGGCCGACCTGGAAGCCTCGTACAGGCGGCATCTCGGCGAGCGTTTCGGGATATTTTTCAACCAACTCTTCACGCTGGCCAACATGCCGATCCAGCGTTTCGGCAGCCAGTTGATCTCGAAAGGCCACTTCAACACGTACATGCGCACGCTGCGTGACGCACATCACGACGAAAACCTCGCTCACGTGATGTGCCGCACGCTGTTGAGCGTCGACTGGCAGGGTTACCTGTACGACTGCGACTTCAATCAGCAACTGGGGCTGCCGATTGCCGGTAGCACGGACAATCGGCTGCACGTCACATCCGCCACGGCGGCCGCCCTTGCAGGACGACCGATCCGCGTGGCCGACCACTGCTACGGGTGCACGGCCGGACAGGGTTCGAGTTGCGGCGGAGCGCTCGACGAGGAAACGGTGGCGGCAGTTCGCCGCAGCGGCTGAGGCGGGCAGTTCAGCTGCGCTCGATCAGTTCGATCTTGTAGCCGTCCGGATCCTCGACGAAAGCGATCACCGTATTGCCATGCTTCATCGGGCCGGCCTCGCGCACGACTTTGCCGCCGCGGGCACGAATATCGTCGCAGGCCCGCCGGGCATCCGGGACAGCCAGCGCGATGTGGCCGAAGCCGTTGCCGAGGTCATAGGACGATACCTCCCAGTTGTACGTGAGCTCGATCACCGCGTTGTCGGCCTCATCCCCGTAACCGACGAACGCGAGCGTGAATTTTCCTTCCGGATAGTCCTGGCGCCGCAGCAGGCGCATGCCGAGAACTTCGGTATAGAAAGCGATCGAACGGTCCAGATCGCCCACTCGCAGCATTGTGTGAAGAATTCGCATCAGCAGTCCTCAGTCTTCGTTCAGGGGTTCGTCACCGCTTCCGGGCTCGATGAGAGGCAGCGTTCGTCCGGCCGCCCGCAGCCGGGTGCGGGCGGTTTTCCAGTCCGGATAAAGCTGCGCGACCACGGCCCAGAATCGCGGCGAGTGATTCATTTCGACCAGATGCGCCACCTCGTGGGCGACGACGTAGTCGATGAGTTCGGGAGGCAGATGGATCAACCGCCAGTGCAGGCGAATGCCGCTGACCGAACTGCAGCTGCCCCAGCGCGTTCTCGCCGACGATAGCCGGACGGGCGGCGTGCTGCGCCCCAGCCTGAGACAATAGGCGGCCACGCGCTCGGCAAACCAGGGCAGCGCACGCTTGCGCAACGCGCGAATGGTCGCGCCGCGCGGATCGAGCGTCTTTCCGAGGACGAGTTCTTCCGTGCCATCGGGACTTTGTCGCCAATGCGACGAGCGCGCCGGTTCGCTGACGCGCAGGCGGCAGTTTTCGCCCAGAATCGGCAGGCACGCGCCATCGACCGGCTCGAACGGCAGTGGCCCCGACCGGGCCTGACGGGCCGCCAGCTTGCCGAGCAGCCAGTCCTGGTGCCCGGTGATGAAACGCTCGACATCCGCCTCGCGCGCCGGCCGGGGCACCGCCACTTTGACGCCGCGATGATCGATTTGGAGTGCGAAGGTGCGGCGCACCGAGCGGCGCAGCACATAAGGCACGTCCTGCCCCGCGAGCTGGATCACGCGCCGTTCTTCGGTCGCGGCTGGACGGCGCGCCGATGGTTTCAACGCTTGTCCTGCCACTCGTAGCCCCGCGCCGCCACTTCCAGCCGGATCTGCGCCATCGCCGCGGCGACGTACGCGGCAGCACCTTTCATACCGAGCTCGATCGAACGTCGCTCGCCCGGGGCGGCAACCGTCGGCAGGCTGAACAGTGTCGCGTCCGGATAGCGGGCCGTGACATTTTCCATCAGGTCGATGAGCTGGCCTTCGTACGCGTCCCATACGGTGATGGCTTCCTCAACGTAATCGTTGGCGTGGTGCAGCGCATGAAACTGCGTATCGAGCACCCACTCGACCATCGGCCACGCCATGACGGGAAAGCCAGGCATGAAAAAGTGGCTCCGGATCGAAAACCCCGGGATGCGGTTATAGGCATTCGGCACGATTTCAGCCCCGATGGGAAACATTCCCATCCGCAGCCGGTGCGCGTTGATCTCGTTGCCGAACCGCTCGCGTATCAGCGCTTCGGCTTGCGGATGCAACGCCAGCTCCACCCCCAGGGCCGTTGCGGCCGATTGCCGTGTGCGATCATCCGGCGTCGCGCCGATGCCGCCGAAGCTGAACACGATGTCGCCGCTCGCGAAAGTCTGGCGCAACGTCTCGACGAGGCGCAGCGCGTCGTCGCCGACATACCGCGCCCACCCGAGCTTGAGCCCGCGAACGCCCAGCAGTTCGATGAGCCTGGGCAGATGCTTGTCGGCCCGTCGCCCGGACAGGATCTCGTCCCCGATGATGACTGCGCCGAAAACCATCACGGACTCCCTATGACGGAGCGCCGGGCAGCGCGTCGAGCACCGTGACGCCGCGGGCGATGCGTTCGCGGCGCAAGGATTCGAGCATGAAATGCACGAAAGCCAGGCCGCAGAACGCCGGCGCCAGCAGGTTCACCAGCGGCACATACGCCAGCAGCGCGCAGCCGCCGCCGAGCAGCAGCATCGGCGGGCGCAGCACCCGCGGCAGTCGCGCCAGTTCCTCGCGGTCGGCGTGCAGCATCAGCGCGTCGTAACCGAACGCGCGCTGGTTGAGCCACGCGGTCAGCACCAGCGAAACCACGATACCGACGCCGGGGATCAGCCAGAACGGCAACGAAACAAGCAGGCCGAGCAGGAACAGCAAGCCGGCGACCAGCGCATTCCACGCGCTGCCCAGGTTCGAGCCGCCTTTTCGCCGCTCGAGATCGGCGTAATCCCGCGTCGCCACACGCTCGAGGATCATCGGCAAGGCAAACACCGCGACCAGCAGCGCGGCCGTCACATAGACCAGCGGCAGCAACGCGAGGACCAGGGCGATCTTCACCAGGGTCAGCACCGTCGCAGCACCGATTTCGGAGCCGGTCAGCCAGTCGCGCGCGAACGCCCAGCTGTCGATCCACGCCATGATGCCTTCGACCACCGGTGTCCACAGGAAGACCGCGGCCCCGATCCACAGCAGCAGCGCGACGACGCTCGGCCACAGCAGGTGCACCAACACGCCGCGGCGGGTGAGGCTGCGCAGCGCACGGCCGAAGGCAATCAGGATTTCGCTCATTGTGCGACTCGCAGGTTCACCGCATCATGCCCGGCAGCATGCCTTTCATGCCTCGCATCATCTTCTGCATGCCCCCCTTGGAGAATTGCTTCATCATCTTCTGTGTCTGCTCGAACTGGTTCAGCAGGCGGTTGACTTCCTGGACCGTGACCCCGGAGCCCGCGGCAATTCGCCGCTTGCGGCTCGCCTTGAGGATTTCCGGCTTCGCGCGTTCGGCCGCCGTCATCGAGTTGATGATGCCTTCGATGCGGCCGATCGCCTTTTCCTCGCCCCCGCCCTGCAGCTTGCCGGCGGCCTGGGCAAACTGTGCGGGCAGTTTTTCCATCATCGACGACAGGCCGCCCATCTTGCGCATCTGCGCGATCTGCTCCTTGAAGTCGTTCAGATCGAAGCCCTTGCCCGTCTTGAGCTTCTGCGCGAAGGCGCGCGCCTTGTCCTCGTCGACGCCGCGACGCGCGTCCTCGACGAGACCGAGGATGTCGCCCATGCCGAGAATGCGGCTCGCCATCCGCTCGGGATGAAACTCCTCGAGCCCGCTGAGCTTCTCGCCGACGCCGGCGAACTTCAGCGGTTTCCCGGTGACGTGCCGCACCGACAGCGCAGCGCCGCCACGCGCATCGCCGTCGAGCTTCGTCAGCACGACGCCGGTCAGCGGCAAGGCCTCGTTGAACGCGCGGGCGGTATTCACCGCGTCCTGGCCGAGCATCGCATCGACGACGAACAGCGTCTCGATCGGCTTGGCGGCCGCGTGCAGCGCCTTGATCTCGTCCATCATCGCCGCGTCGATCGCCAGGCGGCCGGCGGTGTCGAGCAGCACCACATCGTAATAATGGCGGCGCGCGTGATCGATCGCGGCGAGCGCGATATCGACCGGCTTCTGGTCGGGAGTCGACGGGAAGAAGTCGATTCCCGCTTGCGCCGACACCGCTTTCAACTGCTCGATCGCCGCGGGGCGGTACACGTCGGCCGAGACCGCCAGCACTTTTTTCTTCATCCGCTCGTGCAGCAGCTTGCCGAGCTTGCCGGTGGTGGTGGTCTTGCCGGCGCCCTGCAGGCCGGCCATCAGGACCACTGCCGGAGGCTGGGTCGCGAGGTTCAGCCCGACATGGGCGCCGCCCATCAGCGTCTTGAGTTCGTCATGAACGACGCCGACCAGCGCCTGGCCCGGCGTGAGGGAGCCGATGACTTCCTGGCCCACCGCCTTTTCGCGGACGCGGGCGACGAAATCCTTGACCACCGGCAGCGCGACATCCGCTTCGAGCAGCGCGAGACGGACTTCGCGCATCGCTTCCTGGATGTTGTCCTCGGTGAGCCGGGCTTGCCCGCGCAGGGTCTTGACGACCCGGGACAGACGCTGAGTGAGATTGTCGAGCATGTTGGCTGGGGCCCTCGCCCATGGAGTAAACTATGAAAATCTATGCAGACGATTCTACTTCATCTACTGGCCGCCTCGCTGTACGCGATCCTCGGCATCTGGCTGTGGCGCCGCCAGCAGATGCCGCCGGCAAAACCCCGGGAAGGCATGTCGAGGGCGGAGCGCGTCATCCTGCTGGGTGCGCTGGCGGCCCACGGCCTGGCACTGCGTGGAGCGCTGTTCCCCGGCGAGGCGATGCATTTCGGATTCGGGCTGGCCGTGTCGCTGGTCGTGTGGCTCGCGATCTGCTTCTACTGGGTCGAAACATTTTATGCCCGCCTCCACGGACTCCATGCGATGGTCATCGCGGCTGGGTTTGCCGGCAGCTTGCTGGCGCTGCTTTTCCCCGGCGAGCACGTCCTTGCCAACGCCGGCTCGGCCATGTTTCGAGCGCACTTCATCATCTCGATGCTCGCCTACAGCCTGTTCACGCTCGCGGCGCTGCACGCGACGCTGATGGCAGTCGCGGAGCGGCAGCTGCATAGCGGTCGCCTGACGCGCACGCTCTCCAACCTCCCGCCGCTCTTGACGATGGAAACGCTGCTGTTCCGCCTGATCGGCATCGCCTTCATCCTGCTGACGCTGACGGTCAGTTCGGGAGTGGTGTTCTCCGAAGCCCTGTTCGGTCAGCCTTTCCGGCTCGACCACAAGACGGTTTTCGCGATCATCTCGTGGCTGCTGTTCGGCGCGCTGCTCGTCGGGCGCTGGGTACGTGGCTGGCGCGGCCGCGTCGCGCTGCGCTGGACTCTCGCGGGCTTCTTCATGCTGGTGCTGGCCTACGTCGGCAGCCGTTTCGTCCTCGAGGTTCTCCTCGGCCGCGCAAATTGAACTCACTGCCACGGCACCACCGCATCTCCGCTCCCGCCGTCCGCCTGACGTTGCAAATCTTTACAAGAAGCTGACCGGCATGCAACATCGAGCGTCCGTCAGTTAAGAGCGGTACATGGCAGCGAATCCCCAGGCCGCGCTGAGCGGCCTCGCACGAGCGATGATCCAGCACGGCCGGTTGTCCGAAACCGACGCCATGTCGTGCACGACAGGCGCTGCCAGCGCGCCGAACGGATTCATCCTCGAGCTTGCCCATCGCAAACTGATGACGAACCAGGCGGTCGCCTGGTTCGCCGCCGAAACGTTCGGCTACCCGCTGCTCGACATCTCGGCTATCGACAGCACGAGCATTGCGCGCGACGCGATCGACCGCAAGCTGATGAGCAAGCACCAGGTCGTCGCGCTCGGCAAGCGGCAGAACCGGCTGACGGTCGCTGCCGCCGATCCGTCGAACATGCGCGCGCTCGACGAGATCCGTTTCCAGACCGGTCTCCAGGTGGACCTCGTCGTCGTCGAAGCGGACCGGCTCGCGCGTCTGGTCGAGTCCCTGGCCGAAACCGCCGAACAGACGCTGCGGGAGCTCACGGGGGAGGAGTTCGACATGGATCTCCTGCAGCAGCAGGAAGGTCCCGGTGACGCCCCGAGCGAGGACACGCAGGAAGTCGATGACGCGCCGGTCGTCAAGTTCATCCAGAAAGTGCTGATCGACGCGATCAACGAAGGCGCTTCGGATATCCACTTCGAGCCGTACGAGAAGTATTACCGCATCCGCGTGCGCACCGACGGCGTGCTGCGCGAAATCGCCCAGCCGCCGCTGATCCTGAAGGAGAAGATCGCCGCCCGGATCAAGGTCATCTCGCGCCTCGACATCTCGGAAAAGCGCGTCCCCCAGGACGGGCGGATGAAGCTGGTGCTGTCGAAGAACAAGTCGATCGACTTTCGTGTCTCGTCGCTGCCGACGCTGCATGGCGAAAAGATCGTGATGCGGATTCTCGACGCTTCGTCGGCAATGCTCGGCGTCGATGCGCTGGGCTACGAACCGGAACAGAAGAAGATCCTGCTCGACGCGATCGAACGGCCCTACGGAATGATCCTCGTGACCGGACCGACCGGTTCCGGCAAGACCGTGTCGCTCTATACCTGCCTGAACCTGCTCAACAAAGCCGGCGTGAATATCTCCACGGCCGAAGACCCGGCCGAAATCAACTTGTCCGGGATCAACCAGGTCAACGTCAACGACAAGGCCGGGCTGACTTTCGCCGCATCGCTGCGGGCCTTTCTGCGCCAGGATCCGGACATCATCATGGTCGGCGAAATCCGCGACCTCGAAACCGCCGAGATTTCGATCAAGGCCGCGCAGACCGGCCACCTGGTGCTGTCGACGCTGCATACCAACGACGCCCCGACGACGCTCGAGCGCCTGAAGAACATGGGCGTAGCGCCTTTCAACATCGCCTCGTCGGTGATCCTGATCACGGCGCAACGGCTGGCGCGGCGCCTGTGCACGTGCAAGCAGCCGGTCGACATCCCGATCGAAGCGCTGCTGCAGGCGGGGTTTCCCGCCGACGAGCTCGACGGCAGCTGGCAGCCCTATGGCCCGGTCGGCTGCGAGCGCTGCAAGGGCAGCGGCTACAAGGGGCGGCTCGGGATCTACCAGGTCATGCCGATCACCGACGAGATCGCGCACATCATCATGACCAACGGCAACTCGATGGACATCGCTGCGCAGGCCCAGCGCGAAGGCGTCAAGGATCTGCGCCAGTCCGGACTGCTGAAAGTCAGGCAGGGCGTCACATCGCTCGAAGAAGTCCTCGCTTCAACCAACGAATAGGGAACACACAAGCCTCATGGCGACGACAACGCGAGCCGGACGCGCAGTCCCTGCGCGCTCCAGGGAAACGCTCTACAGCTGGGAAGGCAAGGACAAGAACGGCAAGCTCGTGCGCGGGGAAATGCGCGCGGGCGGGCCGTCGCTCGTGCAGGCGACACTGCGCCGCCAGGGCGTGCTGGTGAGCAAGGTCAGAAAGCAGAAAATGTCGCGCGGTCACAAGATCACCGACAAGGACATCGCGCTCTTCACCCGCCAGCTCGCGACGATGATGAAATCCGGCGTGCCGCTGCTGCAGGCCTTCGACATCGGCATCAAGGGTTCCGGCAATCCGAGCCTCGCACGGCTGTTGAACGAGGTGCGCACCGACGTCGAGACCGGCTCGAGCCTGTCCCAGGCGTTCGCCAGGCATCCGCTCTATTTCGACAAGCTGTTCTGCAATCTCGTCGCTGCCGGCGAGCAGGCGGGAATTCTTGACGGCCTGCTGGACCGCATCGCGACCTACAAGGAAAAGGTTCTCGCGATCAAGGGCAAGATCAAGTCGGCGATGTTCTACCCGATCGCGGTCGTCGTCGTCGCAGCGATCGTTGTCACCGTGATCATGCTGTTCGTCGTGCCCGAGTTCAAGAAAGTGTTCACCAGCTTCGGCGCCGACCTGCCCGCGCCGACGCTGATGGTCATCGCCATCTCGGACGCCTTCGTCGCGTACTGGTACATCCTCTTCGGCATCATCGCGGCAACGGTGATCGGCATCGGTGCGATGTACAAACGCTCGGACGCGATGCAGATCGCCGTCGACCGCGCGGTGCTGCAGCTGCCGGTGGTCGGCGACATTATCCGCAAGGCGACGATCGCGCGCTGGACACGCACGCTGGCGACGATGTTCGCTGCCGGCGTGCCGCTCGTCGAAGCGCTCGACTCGGTCGGCGGCGCGTCGGGCAACCACGTCTACGTCACGGCGACGCGCCAGATCCAGACCGAGGTCAGCACCGGCACCAGCCTCACGGTCGCGATGCAGAATGCGACGGTATTCCCGAGCATGGTCGTGCAGATGGTGTCGATCGGCGAGGAATCCGGGCAGCTCGACTCGATGCTCGGCAAAGTCGCGGACTTCTTCGAACAGGAAGTCGACGACGCCGTGGCCGGGCTGTCCACGCTGCTCGAGCCGATCATCATGGTGTTTCTCGGCGTGGTCATCGGTGGTCTCGTCGTCGCGATGTACCTGCCGATCTTCAAGCTCGGCCAGGTCGTCTGAAGTTTTTCCTCCTGCCCGGCCCGGCGCTTGCGCAGCGCCGCCGGATGGATTCAATCAAGCCTCCCGATGCCCGACCTCTTTCACGACCTTCTCCTGTTCACCGCGCTCGCGACGTTCGTCGGCCTTTTCGTCGGCAGCTTCCTGAACGTCGTCATCCACCGGTTGCCGCGCATGATGGAGCGCGAATGGCACGCCCAGGCTGCCGAGCTGCGCGGCGAATCGCTCCCCGAGCAGGAAACCTACAATCTGGCGGTGCCGCGCTCGCGCTGCCCGCACTGCGGCCACATGATCACCGCGTTCGAGAACATCCCGGTCATCAGCTATCTTGTCCTGCGCGGGCGATGCCGTCACTGCAGCGCGCCCATTGGCCGCCGCTACCCGACCGTCGAAATGCTCACCGCTGTGCTCTCGGGCTACGCTGCGTGGCACTTCGGCTTCGGCCTCGCGGCCGCCGGCGCAATGCTTTTCCTGTGGACAATGGTCGCGCTCGCGTTCATCGATCTCGACACCCAGCTGCTGCCCGACAGCCTTACCCTCCCGCTGCTGTGGCTCGGCCTGCTTTTCAATCTCGATGGCACGTACAGCGAGCTCCCGCAGGCCGTCGTCGGCGCGATCGCCGGTTACCTCGCGCTGTGGGCAGTGTACTGGCTGTTCAAGCTCGCCACCGGCAAGGAAGGCATGGGCTACGGCGATTTCAAGCTGCTCGCCGCGATCGGGGCGTGGCTCGGATGGCAGATGCTGCCCTTGACGATCCTGTTCTCGTCGCTCGTCGGCGCGGTCACCGGCCTCGGCCTGATCGTTTTCGCCCGGCACGGCCGGGACGTGCCGATTCCGTTCGGCCCCTATCTCGCCGCTGCCGGCGTGCTGGCGCTGTTCTGGGGCGAGCCGCTCACGCAGTTGTACCTCGGCAGCCTGTGACCGACCGGCTCCCGCGAGCTTGAAACGGACAGCCTCGCCCTCATCTACGGAGCGACAGCGGGCCGAGTCCCGCTGTCGCTCACTTCTCGCCCATGATGCGTTGCGTTAGACTTACGCGCTTGCTTTCCGGAGGTTGCCATGCCCATTTACGAATATCGTTGTGACAGTTGCGGGTTCCAGAAGGAACATCTTCAGAAGATGAGCGACGAACCGCTCACTTCCTGCCCGAGCTGCAGTCAGGGCACCTACGTCAAGCAGGTTTCGGCCGCGGGCTTCCAGCTCAAGGGGACCGGCTGGTATGCCACCGACTTCAAGGGCAGCGGCACACCGGCGCCCCGGCCAGCCGAAACCGCAAGCGCTCCTGCCGGCGGCTGTGGCGGGGCGTGTGCCTGTCACGCCGGCTGAGCACGGCCGCGGCGCGTGAAGAAATACTTCATCACCGGATTGCTGATCTGGATCCCGCTGTCGATCACCTTCATGGTGCTGGCGTGGATCGTCGGCACGCTCGACCAGATCATCGAGTGGCTGCCGGATGGCCTGCAGCCACGCCACGCGCTCGGCTTCAACATTCCGGGCGCAGGCCTCGTGGTCGGGCTGCTGATCGTGCTTGCGACAGGCCTGGTCGCGGCGAACGTGATCGGCCAGAAGCTCGTGCGCTACTGGGAAGCGCTGCTCGCCCGCATTCCGGTCGTGAAGTCGCTGTACTACGGGGTCAAGCAGGTCTCCGACACCCTCTTTTCCAGCACCGGCCAGGCTTTTCGCAAAGCGCTGCTGGTGCAGTACCCGCGCCACGGATCGTGGACGATCGCCTTTCTCACCGGCGCGCCGGGCGGGGATGCCGCCAATCACCTGAAAGGCGACCACGTCAGCGTCTATGTGCCGACGACGCCGAATCCCACCTCCGGTTTCTTTCTGATGATGCCGAAGGAAGACGTCATCGAACTCGACATGAGCGTCGATGAAGCCCTCAAGTACATCATTTCGATGGGGGTGGTTGCGCCAGCCGTGCGCAGCGCACGCCCCCGTCCTGCCCTGCTCAGTGAGTAACCCCGCGGCCCCACGGGCCGCGCTTCGTTTCCGGAACCGAACCCATGCGAACCCATTACTGCGGCCAAGTCACCGCCGCCGACCTTGACCAGACCGTCACGCTGTGCGGCTGGGTGCATCGCCGCCGCGACCACGGCGGCGTCATCTTCATCGACCTGCGCGATCGCGAAGGCCTGGTGCAGGTGGTGTGCGATCCCGATCGTGCCGAGACTTTCCACACCGCCGAATCGATCCGCAACGAGTTCGTCATCGAGCTGACCGGCAAGGTCCGCCGCCGCCCGGCCGGAACGGAGAATCCGAACCTCGTGTCCGGTGAAATCGAAGTCCTCTGTCACACCCTTGAGGTTCTGAACGCCTCGGCGACGCCACCGTTCCAGCTCGACGACGACAACCTGTCCGAGAACGTCCGCCTGACACACCGCGTCATCGACCTGCGCCGCCCGCAGATGCAGAAGAACCTGATGCTGCGCTACAAGGTCGCGATGGCGTTCCGCCGTTTCCTCGACGCGCAGGGCTTCATCGACGTCGAGACGCCGATGCTGACCAAGAGCACGCCGGAAGGCGCGCGCGACTATCTCGTGCCGTCGCGCGTGCATCCCGGCCAGTTCTTCGCGCTGCCGCAATCGCCGCAGCTCTTCAAGCAACTGCTGATGGTCGCCGGCTTCGATCGCTACTACCAGATCACCAAGTGCTTCCGCGACGAGGACCTGCGCGCCGACCGCCAGCCGGAGTTCACGCAGGTCGATATCGAGACCTCGTTCCTCGACGAGGCCGAGATCACCGCGATCATGGAAGACATGATCCGCTACGTGTTCAGGGAAGCCCTCGCAGTCGAGCTGCCGAATCCGTTCCCGCGCATGACCCACGCCGAAGCGATGCGCCGCTACGGCTCCGACAAGCCGGACCTGCGCGTCACCCTCGAGCTGACCGACGTCACCGACGCGGTGCAGGATGTCGCGTTCAAGGTGTTCAGCGGCCCGGCGACGAGCGGCGGACGCGTTGCGGCGCTGCGCGTGCCGGGCGGTGCCTCGCTGACCCGCGGCGAGATCGACGAATACACCAAGTTCGTCGGCATCTACGGCGCGCGGGGCCTTGCGTACATCAAGGTCAATGACGTCACGAAGCCGAACGACGAAGGCCTGCAGTCGCCGATCGTCAAGAACCTGCACGAAGAGGCGCTGCGCACGATCCTCGAGCGCACCGGCGCCGAGAGCGGGGACCTGATCTTCTTCGGCGCGGACAAGACCAAAGTCGTCAACGACGCGCTCGGCGCGCTGCGCACGAAGCTCGGCCACGAGAAAGGCTACGTCAGCGGTGCCGCCTGGACGCCGGTGTGGGTCGTCGATTTCCCGATGTTCGAATACGACGACGAGAGCAAGCGCTGGGTCGCGTGCCACCACCCGTTCACCGCCCCCAAGGACGAGCACGTCGAGCTGCTCGAATCGGCTCCCGGCGAATGCCTCGCGAAAGCCTACGACCTCGCGCTCAACGGCTGGGAGATCGGCGGCGGATCGGTGCGTATTCACCGCGCCGACATGCAGAGCAAGGTGTTCCGCGCGCTCAACATCGGCGACGAGGAAGCGCAGCTCAAGTTCGGCTTCCTGCTCGACGCGCTCAAGTACGGTGCACCGCCGCACGGCGGACTTGCGTTCGGTCTCGACCGGGTCGTGACGCTGATGACCGGCGCCGAGTCGATCCGCGACGTCATCGCGTTCCCGAAGACGCAGCGCGCCCAGTGCCTTTTGACCGACGCGCCGGGCGAAGTCGACGACAAGCAACTGCGCGAACTGCACATCCGCCTGCGGCAGAAAATCGAAACCCAGGTCGAAGTGGCGAAGGCCTGAGCCTCGCCGAACACCGCTAGCGACACGGGGCAGGTGGGACACCATCTGCCCTTTTTTGTGCCGTGACGAACGACAGCGGCGAAAGGGCCTAAAAATCACGCCCAGGATGCCGTAAGCTCCGGCACGAACCGTTCCCGGCGACCTCCACGCGGCCCGTTGCGCGCGCTGCTCAACAACATCGGCATCAGGCCGGAAGAAGCCACGTACGGAAGACCCGATGCGCCGACTTGCACTCCGATTCGCACTGTTCCTCGCCGCCACGCTGGTGGCCCTGCCCGCGTGCACGCGCGATACGCCGCCCGCCGCCGGAGTGCACGGCTTGCCGCCCGAGGCGATTGCGACGCTGCAGCTGATCGAGCGTGGCGGCCCGTTTCCTTATCGCCGCGACGGCGTGGTGTTCCAGAACCGCGAACGGCTCTTGCCGCAGCGCCCGCGCGGCTACTATCGCGAATACACGGTGCCGACGCCGGGCTCCCGGGATCGCGGCGCACGGCGTCTCGTCACCGGCGGGGATCCGCCCGCCGTGTTCTACTATACGGACGACCATTACCGCAGTTTCCGGCGAATCGAGCGTCGGCCATGATCCCCGAAAACGAACTCGTATCCGTCCTGCAGCATCCCGACCGCGCCGGCGTTTACCACCTGCCGCAGCGTAGTGTCGAGGCAATCACCCGCGCCGCGCACGAGCTTGATTTTCCGGTATTGCGGGTCGATCTCTCCGATTGCGCGGACAAGGGGGATTTTCTCGCCCGGGTCGCGGCTGGCCTCGAGTTTCCGGACTGGTTCGGGCACAACTGGGACGCGCTTGCCGACTGCCTTGCCGACATGGCGTGGCTCCCGGCAGACGGCTACGTGATCATCCTCGAACATGCGGAGCATTTCCGCATCGCCGCCGAAGCCGACTTCATCACCGCCCTGGAAACTTTCGACGAAGCTGCGCGCGAACAGGCGGCGGAGGGCATCCCGCTGTGGATTTTCGTCGGGCTCACCGCAAACGGCATCGTGCACCTTCGCACCCTGTGATGGCGGAACTGCCGTACAAGCGGCCGATCTCGGTCCTCGTTGTCATCCACACTACGACGCTCCAGGTGCTGCTGCTCGAACGGGTGGTTCCCGCCGGCTTCTGGCAATCGGTGACCGGCAGCCTCGAAGCGGACGAATCGCCGCTGCAGGCCGCGATACGGGAAGTGAACGAGGAAACCGGCCTCGCAGTGTCCGCGGGCCAGCTGCGTGACTGGCACCACACGAACCGCTTCGAAATCATCGAGGACTGGCGCGCGCGATACGCGCCGGACGTCACGCACAACACCGAACACGTGTTCAGTCTCTGCGTTCCCGCACCGCGACCGGTCAGGCTGGCGCCCGCCGAACACCGGCTGCAGCTGTGGCTGCCGCTCGAAGAAGCCGCCGGGAAAGCATCGTCGTGGACCAACCGCGACGCGATCCTGATGCTGCCGCACATCGCCGGGCGGCAACCGGATATTCCGGTTTAGCGCACTTCAGGCCTTTCGCGCGCGGCAAGCAGCAAGGTTTTCAGGCAGTTCGGACAGTAGCATCCGGTCCCCGCGTCCGGAATCGCCTCCATCGGCGGCAGCGCGGCGCACCAGCACGTCGGCGAGCCGGCCTCCATGCCGCATGTAAAAGCGGCGCCGCAACGCGGGCAATTGTTGGTGGCCACGTCGTTCCCGATCGTGTTCCCGGTGATATCGCTCATATGGAAATGCTCCGGACAGGACACGAGATATTACGTTCCGCGCGGGGGCGGAAGCTTGAAAAGCCGCCTCCCGCACCTATATTGGTTATGTAAGCGGTTCAAACCCATGATGACATACAGGAGAAAAACATGAGCAATCTCATCCGTCGCGACCCGTTCGACGATCTGCTGCGCGGGTTTTTCGTTCGTCCCGTCGACATGACCGCCGGCATCCAGGGCGAAGCGCCGCAGATGCGTGTCGACGTCAAGGAAGACGAGAGCGCGTACCAGGTGCACGCTGAGCTGCCGGGCATCAAGAAGGAGGACATCCACGTCCATATCGACGGCCCGGTCGTGTCGATCAGCGCCGAGCGCAAGCAGGAAAAGGAAGTCAAGGAAGGCGAGCGCGTCCTGCGCACCGAGCGTTATTTCGGTAAGGTGTCGCGCAGCTTCCAGCTCGGCCAGGAGATCGACGAAGGCAAGTCGAGCGCGAAGTTCAATGACGGCGTACTCGAACTGAGCCTGCCGAAGAAGGCTCCGGAACAGGCGAAGCGGCTGACGATCGACTGATCCAGGCCGTTCCCCGCGCCGTGAAGCCGCACTCCCTCATCGAGGGGCTGCGGCTTCTTCTTTATGGCGTGACTCTTTAGAATGGCGCGAGTCTACCGTCAGGAACCCCCGATGCCCCAGCTCCCCGCCCCCACCGACGTCACGCCCGCCCGCAAGGCCGAAATCCTCGCCGAGGCGCTGCCGTACATCAAGCGCTTCTTCGACAAGACGGTCGTCATCAAGTACGGCGGCAACGCGATGACCGACCCGCATCTGAAGGACTGCTTCGCGCGCGACGTCGTGCTGCTCAAGCTCGTCGGCCTGAATCCGGTCGTGGTGCACGGCGGCGGGCCGCAGATCGAAACCCTGCTCGCGCGCGTCGGCAAGAAAGGCGAGTTCATCCAGGGCATGCGCGTCACCGACGCCGAGACGATGGAAGTCGTCGAGATGGTGCTCGGCGGCCAGGTGAACAAGGAGATCGTCAGCCTCATCAACCAGCACGGCGGCAAGGCCGTCGGCCTGACCGGCAAGGACGCAAGCTTCATCCGCGCGAAGAAGCTGCTGATGCAGAAGGAAGACGCAGCACCGGGGGACGTCGTGGACGTCGGCCAGGTCGGCGAGATCACGAAGATCGACCCGAGCCTGATCGCCTTCCTCGACCAAGGCGACTTCATCCCGGTGATCGCCCCGATCGGGGTCGGCGAAGCGGGCGAGACCTACAACATCAATGCCGACGTCGTCGCCGGCAAGCTCGCCGAGATCCTGAAGGCGGAAAAACTCGTGTTGCTGACGAACACCCCCGGCGTCCTCGACAAGGCGGGCAAGCTGTTGACCGGCCTGACGCCGCACCAGATCGACGACCTGGTCGCGGACGGTACGCTGTCGGGAGGGATGCTGCCGAAGATCAGTTCAGCGCTCGATGCGGCCCGCAACGGCGTGAAATCGGTGCATATCATCGACGGCCGCGTCGAACACTGCCTGCTGCTGGAGATCCTCACCGATCATGGGGTGGGGACGATGATCAAGAGCAAGTGACGCCTTCGGCAGACTGCCGGGAGAAGGCGCCGTTGTGCCGCGCCGGCAGGCACATCCGCTCGACGCCCGCATACCGACCATCTCGCCTCGGCCCCCTTCAATGCGCCTGCGCGCCGTAATCGTCAGCTTGCTGTCGTTGGTCCTTTCCGAGCCCGCACGCGCGGCAACGCTGCGTGTCGGTCCGGAGGAGGCAATTACCACTATCGCAGAGGTGGCACGTCTCGCCCGTGACGGAGACATCGTCGAAATCCAGCCAGGCGAGTATCGCGGCGATGTTGCCTCATGGACGCAACGGCGACTGACGATCCGGGGCGTCGGCGAACGGCCGGTACTGATCGCCGACGGCAGGAGCGCCGAAGACAAGGCGACCTGGGTGATCCGCAATGGCGACTTCGTCATCGACAACGTCGAATTCCGGGGCGCCCGAGTCGTCGATGGCAACGGAGCGGGCATCCGTTTCGAGCGGGGCAGGCTGCACGTGCGCAACTGCGCCTTCGTCGACAATCAGACGGGGATCCTGACCAGCAACTTCAGCGACGCCGAATTGCGCATCGACGACAGCCTGTTCGCCGACGCCCCGCGTCAGGAGCACTCCCTGCCCCATCTGCTCTACGTCGGGCGGATCGCGCAACTCGAGATCTTCGGCAGCCGCTTCCATAACGGATACCGCGGCCACCTCATCAAGTCTCGCGCACGGCGCTCCGATATCCGCTACAACTTGATCTATGACGGGCGCGCCGGCGAAGCTTCGTACGAAATCGACCTGCCCAATGGTGGCAACGCGACGCTCGTCGGCAACGTCATCGGCCAGAGCGCGGCGACGCGCAATCCTGTCGTTGTCGCCTACGGCGCCGAAGGGCATGCCTGGGCCGACAACGCGCTTGTGCTGTCTCATAACACGTTGACGAGCGCCCGCCCCTTCGGCGCCTGGTTCCTGCGCGTATGGAGGGATCGTATCGGGGCGAACATCCGCGTGCAGGGCATTAATAACCTGATCGTCGGGCTCGGCGCCTTCACGCTCGGCGCCAGCGGCGAATTCCACGGCAACTTCCCGACGCTGAGTGGCATGCTGAACGATATCGAAACTCTCGACTTCTCGCTCGCACCCGGCTCGCTGCTGCATGGACGTGGCAAAAACGTCGCAGCCAGCCCCGGCGACGACATCGTTCCCGACGCCGAATTCCAGCTTCCGATCGGCCGGCGGCCGCTCACTGCCCCCGCGCAGTGGACACCCGGCGCCTTCCAGCGCGCTGGCGATGCACGATAGCTACAACAGGTCGAACCAGCCTACAGCCCGAGCCAGCGTCCAATGATGTTGCGCTGCATCTCGGAGGTGCCTGAATAGATGGTGCTGCCGACCGCGTCACGCAACGCGCGCTCGACCTCGTACTCGACCATATAGCCGTAGCCGCCGTGCAGATGGACTGTGTCCAGGGCGGTCCGGAGCAGGGATTCGCTGACCATCAGCTTTGCCATTGCGGCATCCAGCGATGCGTTGCGCAGGTTCTCGAGCCGCCACGCAGCGCGGTAAGCGAGCAGCCGCGCGGCTTCGAGTTGGACCTTCATGTCGGCGATCTTGTGCGCCACGGCCTGAAACTTTCCGATCGCCTGGCCGAACTGGTTGCGCGTGCGTGCGTAGGAGATTGACGTCTCGAGGAGCCGCTCGATGGTTCCGACATGGCTCGCGACCAACAGGCAGCGCTCCCAGTCCATCGCCGTGGAGAACACGGCGGAGCCGCCCCCGACCTGACCGAGCACGGCCGATGGTGAAACATACATGTCGGTGAACACCAGTTCTCCAACCGGCGACGTCCGCAGCCCGAGCTTCTCGAACTTCTGTCCCGCAGAAAAACCGGGGGTATCGCTTTCGACGAGAAACGCGGTCACTCCGCCGTGAAAACCCTTGGCCGGTTCGGTGACCGCGAACACCACCGCAACGTCGGCGACCGGACCGTTGGAGATGAATGTCTTGGTGCCGTTGATGCGCCAGCCGTCGCGGTCGCGCTCGGCATGGGTGCGCATCGAAAAGGAATCCGAACCGGAATCGGGTTCGGTGATCGCGTGGGCGCCGACCAAGGTGCCGTCGCACAGCCCCGGCAGATAACGGCGCTTCTGTTCCTCGCTGCCGTGCCGCCATACCGGCACCACACATGCGAGCAGGTGGGCGCACAGCGAAAACACGAGTCCACCGTCCCTGCACCCATAGCCCAGCGCCTCCAGCACCATCGCGCACGACAAGGCATCGAGACCGGTCCCGCCATACGCTTCGGGAACCGGCAGGCCCTGAATGCCGACGTTGGCACATTCTCGCCACAGGTCGCGGGAAAAGACCTGCTCGCGATCGCGCTCGACAACATGCGCATTGAGCGAGCCGCGGGCGAATTTGATGATGTTGTCGCGCAGGAGCTTCTGCTCTTCCGAATAGGCGAAGTCCATCAGCCCAGCTCCTTGAGTCGCTGGTAGTCCGTCTTGTCCGTCGACGTTTTCGGCAGGGCATCGAGCCACTTGAAATGGTCGGGGATCATGTACAGCGGTATCCGCTCCGCGCAGAAGCGCTTGAGTTCGATCAGGGAGGCCTTGTCCGTCCCCTTGCTGCTCAGGAATGCGCTGATCCGCACACCCGCTTCGGCATCCGGCACGGCGACGACGGCAACCTCCTTGACCAGCGGATGCTGATACAGCCCCGCCTCGATTTCACCGAGCTCGACCCGGTAGCCGCGCCGCTTGACCATGCGGTCGCGCCGGCCGCGGTAGATATGGTTTCCGTCGGCTGCTTCGACGACGATGTCGCCGGTCCGGTACCAGCGCGTTCCGTCGTTATCGACGAGGAAGCTTTCCGCGCTGCGCTCCGGCAACGACCAGTAACCCTGCATCACGCCGCTGCCGGTAATGCACAGTTCGCCCTCTTCTCCCGGCTTCACCGGCGCGTTGTGCTCGTCGACGACCTTGCCACGCAGGTGCTCGCACACTTTGCCGATGGGATAGGGCGACGTACGCTCGTCAGACACCGGCGGAACAACTTCGTAGTAGGTGCAGACGTTGGTTTCGGTCGGGCCGTAGAGGTTGAAATAGCGGGGTTCCGGCAACTGCGAACACAGCGTCCGGAGATGCTTGACCGGGAACACCTCGCCCGCGAACAGGACGAGGCGCAGCGAAGAGCAGTCCTGGCTGTGGAGGTCGCCGAACTGCGCCATCAGGCTGAGGATCGACGGCGCGGAGTACCAGATGCTGATCCTTTCCTCGGAAATCAGCCTGGCCAGATGCAGCGCGTCCTTGCCCCGTTCCTCCGGGATCAGCACGAGGGTCGCGCCGTGCTTGAGGGCGACATGGATGTCGAGGATCGAGAGGTCGAAGTGCAGCGGCGCGTGAGACGAGAAGCGGTCATCCGGCTGCGGTTCGAACACCGCGGAACACCAGTCGACGAAACTCACGGCGTTCTCGTGCGAGAGCATCACGCCCTTCGGCTTTCCCGTCGAGCCCGACGTGTAGAGGATGTAGGCGAGATCTTCGGGCGGCGACATCGCGTTCTTCGTCACCGCGGCCGGCCGCTGCGCGTCCGCTTCGTCCAGCATGCGGGCGAGCGGACCACCACCACCCGTCCCGTCGAGCAGCAGCAAAGGCGGCAGCTCTCCGAGCGCGAAAAACTCGGTGGAGAAGCGATCCTCGAGGCGCCTCTCCATGACGACCGCCCGCACCGCACAGTTGTGCATGATGTAGGCGTTGCGCGCAGGTGGTGCGTCGGGATCGACCGGCACGTAGGCGGCACCTGCCTTGAGAATGCCGTAGATCGCAGCGACGGCGTCGATCGACTTGCGCAGGTAGATGCCGACGCGGTCGCCGGGCCGCACGCCGATGGCGACGAGCCGGTCACGCAGTCGATCGGACAACTCGTCCAGCGCGACATAGCTGATCAACCCTCGGCCAGGCTCGACGACTGCAGTATGCGACGGATGGAGGGCGGCCGTGTCGCAGAGGAATTGATGCAGCGGGCGTGGGTTCGACATGGCGCGCTACCTCGCCTTGGATGCGAGGAGACTGGCGATGCTGCGGATCGTGTCCAGGTGTTCCTTGTCTGCCTCGTGGGCTTCGAGCACGATGCCGTACTGCTCCTCGAAATGCAGAACCAGTTTGAGCGTGGCGATCGAATCGAGGATGCCGCCGCTGATCAGCGGCAGGTCATCGGTCAGTTCATCCGGATTCTCGCCCGGCAGAAATTCCTCGAGAATGTAGTCCTTGACGGCCTTGCTGAAGTCCACACCTGTTTCCATCGCTGCCTCGCCTTGGAATCGATCAGTGCCCAACGGGCTGAAAAATGGCCTCGCGCTTTTCCGCCAGACCGTTGAAGACTCGTTCCGCGATCAACTCGTGACCGGGCACGTTCGGGTGGTCGTCCCACTCCGCCAGTCGGATCTCGTTGATGTTGCGGCCCTTGTAGACATCCTCGAGATTGATCACGACGAAGCCCGCCGCCTCCGCAATGGCGAGGGTCTCTGGAGTTTCTTCCTGCCACACGCCTTCCCGTACCTGCGGCAGGAAAATCCACACCGGCACGCTGCCACGTTTTCGCGACTCCTCCGCGATGCGGCCGTAGACGTAGCTGAGAATCTCGCGACCATGCGGCGTCAGGCGCTTGCGCGCCTCGTCTTCGTCCATCCCGCTGGTGGCGCCCGCCTTGGCCGAAATATCACGCAGACCCTCGTAGGGAATGTCGAGAGCCTTGTGGGTGGCCTCCGCGAGGTAGGCCACGGAGCGCGTGATCTCGCGTCCCGCCGCGATGTAAAAGATCGCATGCGGCTCGAAGCCGAAAGCCTTCTCCGCCATCACCAGCTGTTGCGGCGGCTGATAGCCGGGCACGCCCATATTGAGCAACTCGTACCTGGCGAAGTTGCCGGTCCGTTCCCGGTTCAACCTGTCCTCGACCAGCGTCTCGAACGTCTGCCCGTCGCCGACACCCCAGCCCATGACCGAGGATGCGCCCAACACGGCCGCACGGAAGGTGCCCGGCGCCGGCAGCCGTTCGTAATCACGATCGCGCATGCCGTATTCATTGATGCTGATCGTGCCGTGCCGGGTCGTCCGGACAAAGGATGGAATCAGTTCGGTCTGCGCGAAACCGCCGACGAAGCGCTTCAGATTCGTGCTTTCGACATCCAGCCAGTTCTTCGGCTTGTTCATGTACACCTCCCACAATTGGGAGTTGAAGCGATCGACCGACAGGAGGTTTTCGTAATAACCCCGCTCCAGTTTTGCGGTGTCGAGGCGGCTGAGCTGACCGGAGCGCACCGAGTGGACGAAGGTCCCGAAATCGGTGCCGATCCGGGAATGCAACCCTTCCACGCTGACCGCGATGAGCGCGCACAGGGACGCCACGGTAACCACCCTGCTCCTCATCCACACCCGATCGTCCTGTTCCGACGCGCGCACGTTCCGCACCGCTTCGCGCGGGATCGAACCGAGGACGATGACCGCGAGCACGACGGACGGATACAGCAACAGTTCGGCGGTATATTCCCCGCCGAGCGCCGACCACAACGAGAACCACGCCTCAAGCGACTCGGTGGTCCAGAACGACCACAGCACGCAAATGAACCAGAATGTCGCATACGTCCTGAGCACGAGCGCGGCAGTCGTGCGCCAGGTGCGCACGGGCGTCCCCAGGCTGCGGACGCGTCCGTGCTTCATCTCGTAGAGCGAATTGGCGACCACCAGCACGCCGAGGATGCCCCAGAACAACATGTCCTGTGCGACCAGGAGCATCGATCCACGCAGCCAGAACCACTGGTAGGCATGCAGGAACCATGTCATCAGGAAGACGTACAGCGTCGCGATGACAAGCGCCTTCTCGGTACCCAGCTTGCGCAGCTTGAACACTGCCGGGTAATAGAAGATCTTCTGCATGAACT
The DNA here is from genome assembly GCF_000025965.1 of Aromatoleum aromaticum EbN1. NCBI lineage: Bacteria > Pseudomonadati > Pseudomonadota > Betaproteobacteria > Rhodocyclales > Rhodocyclaceae > Aromatoleum > Aromatoleum aromaticum. The sequence continues at coordinate 2,558,168 of NC_006513.1, read as the reverse complement.
CCTTCCAGTAGATGTTGATGCGCCGCCAGAAGTCCGTGAAACTCGAAGCCAGCAGGTAGCGGTTGTGCGTTTCGGGGAGGCGGAAGCCGAACAGGTAGAGCATGCCGATGATCAGGTGGAACAGGCCGGACACCCGCAGGTACAGGAGGAAGTTGGCCACCAGGTACTGGATCAGCTCGGCTGGATTGCCCACTTCGTGCGGGGCGAGCGTCAGATAGTAGTAGACGATGCGGTACAGGATCAGGTGGATCACGCCCCGCACCATCCAGTCGATGCCGACCTGGTAAATGCGATAGGCATCGTCATCGAAATAGTTGCGGCGGAAGGTCTTGTAGTCGATGACCGGAAAAAGGGGAAAGCAGGCGTTCGGCAGCATGAAGAAATAAGCGAGCGACTGCGCCGGCGTGGTCGGCGTCTTGTCATGGCGCAGATCGTAGAAATAGACGATCAGGCGGAACATGAACATCGCGCCGAGGATCGGCCAGATCGCGTCCGACCATGGAAACGGCAGGAGGCCGGCGCGCTGCAGCGCGAGAACGCCTGCGACACCCAGCAGCAATGCTCCCCGCCACGCGAAGGACACCGGCAAGTGGCAGATACCGAGCAGGACCAATCCGATCGCGACGAGCCATGCCGCGTTGACGCCGCCCATGACCACACCGATGCCTGCGAAGCTGAGCATCACGAAGAACGGCATGCGCATGCGCAGGGGCAGCCATGCGTGGACTGCGAAACCGGCAAAAGCGAGCATCGCGAGCCGCAAGAACGCGGCGGACTCGATCTGGAACTGGCGCAGCAGCAGGAGCAGGAGTCCGAGCTGCGCAACGACGATCAGATAGTTCGCGAGATCGATCTGCCCCGGTTGCACCTCGTCACCGGCGAGGCGACCGGACCTCCTATCGATAACCGCCGTCAAGTTCATCGTGATTTCCCCTTGACATCATTGACGTTCCGCCCCTGTCGAAGACCGAGGCGCAAAGGCGCATCAGGCCCGACGCATTCTGCTTTTGTCATTTAAGGATCTCCACGCCGACAAGCAACGGGGCAACCATCAATGCGGACCGATCCCCTCGGAAGTGGCACTCCAAAATCATCGATAAAATGCATGCCGAGAGTGGACGCGCCATTACCCCCGCAAGCAAGTTTCAGGCAAGCTAAAACCGCCAAAGCCAACACGCAATGAATCATGGGCTTAGAATGTCAGCCCAGAGCCCGTGGAGCAACGGAGCAAAGTAGTGTCAAATTCTCCGACACACGAAGGCGCGTCAGATATATCCGGATAGAACTTGTTGTGCGCTGGAACGCGCCTTGCGGACACCCGTCTCCGATCGCGCTCGCGACTGTAAACGGATATCGATGATCGGTGCTCGCCTCGGACGTTCCCGCCCGCCTTACTTTGTCGTGGGGAGTTCCCGCCACGCACCCGCCCGCGCCAGCTTGTTTTTCAATCCTGGCAAGGGAAAACCGAGTCGGTAAGCGGTATGGGCGCTTTCCAATGCCTTGTCGTACTGCTTCAGATCGACGTAGGCGAGGCCGAGGTTGTAATGGACATTTGCGTTGTCGCCAGCCTGAGACAGTGCAGCTTCGAGCTGATTAACGGCCTCCTGGGGCTTCCCGCGCTTGATCAGGTAAATGCCGTATACCACTTTCACCATTGCATCGTCAGGTGCATACCGCAAGGCGCGGTCGAACCAGCACTCCACGGTGTATTCCGCGCCGATCGGAGGATTGCTTCCGGTTTTCAGCGACCAGTTGCCCATCGTAAGAAGCGCCTGGTGATGATTGGGCATCACTTTCAAGGTGTACGCAATGTCCGCCGCCAGATTCTTGGTTGAGGCTCCCCGTCGCATTGTCTGGACGTCGGCAGTGAAGTGCGCATTCTCTACGACACTTCGCTTCCCGGGCTCCGCGGTACGGAAATCGTAAGGGCCGTTGCCGGCCTTGGTGAAAGGATTGCCACACATCGAGCTCTGTGCATACACCAGCTGAAAGGCGCCGAAGAGCGCAAAGAACGTAAGAGGGTAATGGAGGCCCCGATAAGTCTTCTTCATCGCTTGATCCCGCTCCCGGTCGTGATGTTGCACATCGGGCAGCCGTTCCTACCCGCGCAGATTTCTGTTCATCATACAATAGGCGAACAATGAGTCAGAGGCGAGCTGAAGCCTTTGGTCAGCCCCTAGTCCCCCATGTCAGCCATACAATTCCGTTCATGACCCTCTATCCGAAGATCGTCAGTACGTTGCTGTTTCCGCTGCATGAGCACTTCAAGGGCCACGATACCCCGGGGATCCTGCGCGAGCTTGAGCGGAGCCAGTGGTACTCGCAAGACCACCTCGCGGACCTTCAGATGGCTCGCTTGCGGAACATGCTCGTCGCGGTATCCAACTCCGTTCCGTTTTACCGCAAACATTTTCGCGCGAATGGGCTCACCATCGCCGATTTCGTCACACGCGACGGCCTCAACGCGCTCCCGCTGATCGACAAAAACGTCATCCGCAGTAACTTTGACGAATGGAAGGCGGAAGATGGAGGAGCACTTGCCCGCCACAGTACCAGCGGTTCTTCCGGAGAGCCACTGAGCTTCCTGCTCGGGAGTCACCGAATCAGCTTCGACATTGCGGCCAAATGGCGCGCCACTCGCTGGTGGGACGTGGACATCGGCGACCGGGAGATGGTCCTATGGAGCTCGCCGCTGGAAATCGGCGCACAGGATCGCCTCCGCGCACTGCGTGATCGCCTGTTCCGCTCGCGATTGGTGCCGGCGCGAGACCTCAGCCCAGACCGCATCGATCGCATCCTCGCGGACATACGGACGTTCCGACCGAGAATGTTGTTCGGTTACCCGTCCGCACTTTCCCGCATCGCCTTTCGCGCCCGCGAACGAAGCCTCAGGATGGACGATGTCGGCATCCGCGTCGCCTTCTGCACCTCCGAGGTGTTGCGCCCGGAATGGCGCGAGGCGATCGGCCAGGTCTTCGGATGTGGGGTCGCCAACGAGTATGGCGCCCGGGACGCCGGGTTCATTGCCCGGGAGTGTCAGCATGGTGGCCTGCACGTCACGGCGGAGGAAGTAATCGTCGAAGTGGTCGATGACGATGGGAAGAGACTCCAGCCGGGAACCGAGGGCGATATCGTGATCACCAACTTCGCCGGACCGGAATTTCCCTTCATCCGCTATCGCACCGGCGATCGCGGCGTTCTCTCGGATGCCCGATGCGCCTGCGGTCGCGGCCTGCCACTGATCCAGTCGATCAGCGGACGCACGAATGACGGTCTTGTTGCAGCCGACGGAAGCTGGGTTCACGGCAGCGCCATCAATCACGCCCTGCGCGAGCTTCGTGACCTCGAAGCCTATCGTATCGTTCAGGAGTCACGCCAATACATCCGTATCACGCTTGCGACACGGACACCTCTGCCCGACGCCGTTAGGTCCGCGCTGACTCGGCATGTTCACACCCTGCTTGGCGCTTCCGTACAGGTGGAAATCGCGCAACTGCCCGAAATTCCACCCGAACCCAACGGCAAGTTCCGCCATATCATCTGTAATGTCGAGCGCGGGCAGAGCGAGCCGACGGACAACGTCGGCGCACAGGAGAACTTATGAGGGCTCCCGACCCGAAGATTCCCGGTCTGAAGACCGTCCTCTCGCTGGCCTCCCCCGCGGGAGCAGGGGCAAAATTATGCATCCTCATCTTTCATCGCGTCCTACCCGACGCCGACCCGTTGCGCCTGGGCGACCCCGACGCCAACACGTTTCGCTGGCAGATGCGCCTGCTTTCCCGCCATTTCAATGTTCTGCCGCTGCACGAGGCCGCCTTGCGCCTTCGGGAGCGTTGCCTACCGGCTCGGGCAGCCTGCGTCACCTTCGATGACGGCTATGCCGACAACTACACGACGGCGCTGCCGATTCTCCGGGAATTCGGCATTTCGGCTACGTTCTTCATTTCCACCGCCTACCTCGATGGCGGGCGCATGTTCAACGACACGCTCATCGAGGTCGTCCGGGGCTTGCCCGAGGGGATCTGCAATCTTTCATCAATCGGCCTGGGCGCGGTCGACCTCGTTTCGATCGCCGATCGTCAAGCGCTGGCCGGCACCCTGCTTGGATATTTCAAATACCGCCCTCCCGAAGAACGGATACCCGCAGCCGAAAGACTGGCCGAAACTTTCGACATCGATCTTCCAACCGACCTGATGATGTCGAGCCGCCAGCTCAAGGCACTCCACGCATCGGGAATGGAAATCGGCGGCCACACCCACTCCCACCCGATTCTCGCGCTCCAGTCGCCGGCCGAAGCCCGAGCGGAGATCTGTCTGGGAAAGGAAAAACTCGAGGCTCTGCTGGGCACCGCGATACGCGTCTTCGCCTACCCGAACGGCAGGCCGGTCAAGGATTACGGCCAGGAGCACGTCGCGATGATTTCCGAATGCGGTTTCGACGTCGCGGTGTCGACGCGCCCTGCCGTCGCAGACCGGCACTGCGACATCCATCAGTTGCCGCGTTTTACTCCCTGGGACAGAACTCCTGCGCGTTTCGCCCTGCGATTGCTGCGCACGCTCGTCCAGCCCCGAAGTGCCGGCGGATGAGCTTCGACATGCCGACCGAACTCACGGCACTGCTACTGGGGCTCAATTCTGCGCTCCGCAACAACCTCCGCCCGGACACCGGGCTCTACGACACATTCGAACAGAGGCCCAGCCCTGCAGATCACTATGGACACACCGCGGCCGCATTGGCACTTGCCGCGGGCCTGCCCGAAGATTGGGAGCACGGAAAACGCGCGCTAAAGGCATGGCTCGCCCTCGACACGCGAAGCCTCGGCCACGAACCGTTCAATCGCTTGATGCTGTTGCTGATGCAGTTGATTCTGTCCGACCAAGAACGCGACCGTGATAGGCCGTTGCTGGAAGCAGGGCTCAAACGTTGCGCGCTGCGACCACGGTATCCATCCAACAACTGGAGCCTGCTCGCGCAAACCTGCCGCGTTATCGAGGCTCCCGCCGATCGACGACCGATCGAAACGCAGCGTCTCTGCATCCTGCTGGACCGCTGGACGACGACGAAAGGGGCCTTCATCGACTTCCCCGAAAACCCGGGCACCGGCTTCTCCACGCCGCTCGCTTACCATCACAAGGCGTTGTTCCTCGCCGCCCTCGCATGCTGGTTTCACAACGATGCGGGACTGGCGCACCGAGCGCGCCGGCTGCTCGACTGGATGGTTCACTGTTGGGACCCGGCCGGCTACGCGGGCGGTTTCGGGCGCAGCACGCATTCGCTTTTCGGCGACGGCTGCCTCGTCGCGGCATTGATTCTGATGGGCGTCGAGCATGACAGCGAGGACGATCCGATTCGCGCCATTTGCCGACGCCTGGTATCGCAGAGCCGTCCGGACGGTTTTCTATGGCTGAACCCGGCGGGACCTGAATCCGGCAACGCTAGTTGGGACGGCTATATGCACCTTTCGGTGTACAACGCGTGGGCTGCAGCTATCATTGGCGCCGCCCGGCAGATGCGAAGAGCGCGCCCCCTTCCCGAAACGCTGCGGGGCACACGTTGGATTGCCGCGCGCGCCGGCTTCTTCCATGACGAGGAAGCGGGTCTGATCTACCTGCGCTCGCCCGACGGCCTCAACGCCCTTGTTTCGACGCGAGGACAGCCCCCGCAGTCATTCAGCCGAACCGAAGCGGATTTTCGCTACTCCGGCGGAGCGATCCTCCACCTCAGGCTCGCTGACGGCCCGCCGCTTATCCCTCCCCCGGTTCGGGTGGCACGAACCCGGCTAATGGAAACGCCTGCACTCGCGGGCTGGACACCGTTGTTCCGATTCGGCGAGGAAATCATTGCACTCGACCGCTTCGAGGGGGTTCAGGCCGACCTCGACGATGGCGATTTCACGCTCCGCCTGGAAGGCTTCGCGAGCGCAGTATTCCGCGCGGCGCCATCGGGTTTTCTGCAGCGCCTGATCGCGATTCTCGATTGGCGCGCATTAGGGGGGCGTTTGGGCCGCCGCGCTGCACTGACCCGAAGAACGTCGACACTTCTCGCCGGTAGGATGACGTTGCAAATGCGCGAAAGCGCCGGCACCATCGTCATCAGGCGGCACCTCGAAATCTCCGGGACCGGGAAACCGCTTACCTATCTGAATCCAGCCAGCCGCAGTCGGATCGCGACTGCAGGGATAGCGACAGCGGTTAACCACGACTGCGATTGCCTCTCTTCGAAACTCGACGCGAGCCTTCCGCAAGCATACGTCTGCACGCAGCCGCCGTGCTGCGCGGAAGACGGGGAACATCTTCCCGCCCTGGAATTGCATTTGTCCTCTCCGGCTCGTAGCCGATAGGCTCAAAGTTCGATTCCGAGTTCATCTCGCGCCTGCAGCAACGGGTACAGGCGCGAAAATGGGTTCTCCAAGGGCTTAAGGCTCCCGCCCGCAACAACCGCACCCGCATACGACAGAATCCGCGGCCAGGAGGCAAAGCGGCCCACAAGTTTTTTCGACGCTCTCACCGAATAGACGATTCGCTCCGAAAAACGGTATGAAGGTTTCCGCTTCTCGGCAAAAGCGACATCGGCGAAGGACGGATACGCCTTGCCGATCACTTCATCATGAAAACCTTGCCGACCGAACACTGTATGCGGCAGCGACAGAAAGAACGCCAGCAAATCGGGATCGGTGTACGGCAGCAACGTATCGACCCGGCTCCGGGCCATCCCTATCGGAAGCAGGGCGATTTCCCGCCGGGTGCGGTTCCAGAATACAAATGACTGCACCGGGTTCGCCATCCCACGGTGCCGCGCAAATTCCTGCGAGATGAGGTCCTCCGCGAGTTCATCGGAAAACCTCTGCCGCCCTTCGTCGGACAGATAGCTCAGATAACCACCGTGCTTGCGCACGAACAGCCTTGCCGCATCGTCGAAAGCGCCCGTATCGATCAAATCTGCGACCTCGCCAACGAAATAAAGGCCATTCGACAGTACGTCGCCCGCAAGACCGTCGAAAACAGGGCCATCAAGATGGTCCAGAAGATGAACGTACCAGCCGTTCTCATCGGCCATGTAGAAATTCATCCGGTTCTTGACTGCTTCGACCTCGAAAGCGTCAAGCACGCCTTCCGCAACGATGCAGCGCAAGCCGAGCCGCTCAGCGAGGTCGGCCGCTGCAATGTCGTCGGTCGAGTTCCGCCGCCTAAGCGTCACCACATCATGGGGTAACGCGCCTTGCCGGTGCAGTTCCAGTAGGATGTGTCGCGAATCCCGCCCGCCCGAGAGGGTAAGTCGGCCGATCTGTGGCGTAAGTCGCGTCGAAATCGCGCTCGAAAAGAGCCGAATATATTCGTCGACGGCCTCGTCGCGGTTCCCTGCAAAGACGGCAGGGGGATGTTGTGTCTTTTCCCGCATGGCGAGCGTGCCATCCCAAATGAGCGTGGAGTCGGGAGGAAGCACTCGTACCCCGTCGAGGAGGGTCGTGTCCCCAATGTAGTAGCCGAGCCTCAGATATGCGGCGACGGCGCGATCATCGAAACGCACCCGCGGCAGGCGACGCGCGAGCTCGCGGATCGAATCCGAGAGCAGCAGTTTCTCGCCTTCGCTCCAGTAAAAGAGTGGGATGAATCCTAACCGGTCCGAAACCGCCTCAAGCGTTCCGTCAGTGCAGCGCCAGCCGCATGTCAAGGAGGGTCCGGCGGTCGTCGCATCCGCCTGCAGCCGATGCGATAACGCACCGCAAAACCTTCGTTCGGACGCTTCGACAATTGCCATAAATCCCCATACTTCTCCAGGAAACGACGGGGCGAACCCGAGCGATGCTCGAATTGCGGCCGAGCATCAATGCTAGCCGCCGGCGACGAACGGTCTATTTTCTGCGAATCACATCAGCAAATATGGCAGGTCCAACTCCAAGTAGTGGAGGGTCCATGCGCACGGCCTCTACGAACGCGCGCAACGGAAAGCCCCCTCTACGAAGATTCGCAAGCCCGCTTTTCCACACTTCCTTTCGCGCATGCCGAATCAGGGCGTCGACCTTGTCGAGTGCCACCGGAAACGGCTGCACGAGCGGCCGCATCATCAGCCTCGAGCGAAGAAAGTAGATCGCGCGCAGTGTGGAAGCACCACTACCCCAGTCGCCATCGGAGAAAATGTTGACACCCTTGCCGAGAACGGTGTCGGTTCGCCTTGAAATCATCACCCTCGGTGACTTGGCTGCCAATTCAGTCGTGAATAAGCCATCCTCGCCGGCCGTGCGGAGTTCACAACGAAACCTCGTGTCTCCGATCAACGATTTCGTCACAACGAAGGTACTCGAACCCGAGATCGGCCCGCAAACCGTGAAATCGATAAGCGGCTGCATCAACTCCTGCGCCCAAGGGGCGGAAGGATGGGATCTGAGAGGAAGCATCCCCCTGAAATGGTTAGCGTGCATCCGGTAACCCGATGCACCATCCATAGTTTCGGCAGTATAGTAGTCGAAGCCGTGCTCGAAGGCATGCAGGGCCGAACTGAGATGATAGGGCTCCCAGCAATCATCTGAATCCAGAAAAGCAATATAGGCAACGTCAGCGAGCGCATCGATCCCGGCATTTCTCGCCGCACCCGGTCCAGCATTCTCCTGCCTGATGATGCGAACGCTGAAGTTGTTCGGAAAGCAGACGTTGCCGACCTCTTCTTCCGCAGAAGCCGGAGAGGCGTCGTCCACAACCACAACGCATACTGGCACGTCAACGTCCTGTTGCGCGACGGATTGCAGGGTTCTCGCCAGCACGCCGCTCCGCCGCTGAAAATAGGGGATGACGACACCAAACATGGCTAGCTCCTGCTCCACGGACGCTAATTCGGTAGCGATTGCCGGCGATCGGGCTTGTCGAAGGCGCTTCTATGCCGGTAAACGCGAATCCCCATTTCAGATTGCCAGAATATTACGCCCAGTTCATCGATCACCACCGGGGTAGAGGATCCCTCTTTCCCAAACGGCCACTCCGACTCGCTCCATTCTCTTATAAGGCGCCATTCGTCCAAATCAGGATTGAACTCGTGCAACTGCCGCTCCTGTCGCTGCAAAAACAAATAGTTGCCCGACTTCGGGTCATAAGACAGTGCTGTTCTTGCGACCGAGATATTAATCGGCGCGTCTCTAAATCTGCGGACATCACCGTCCGCTTCGATCAACTCGAGCTTCCGACGAGAAGCGTTGCCACCTGCGAATAACATATCTCCGCGCGTTCGGTTATAACTTCCGACCGAATGATAGCCATCGACGACAGACGCGCCAATCGACTTAGTTTCACCTTTGCTGAAAGCGACCATCTTGCCGCCGCGGTTAATCGCAACAAGCATGTCTAGTTTCTCATGCCACTCAATAGGGATGTATCCGCCTATCTTTACACCGGGGACGGCCTCCCAGCGCTCCTCGTCGATCCAATAGCGGCTCAATATTTGACCGGGTGAGAGCCAATAATAGTGGCCGCGTGTCGAGTCCAGTGCCGTGCGACCGTATGTGTGCCCGAGTTCCACGTGCTGCGGAGGAGGCTCGCCTTCCCAGCCCAGCACTTGCCACGCATTCGACTCCGCATCGTACGAAATGAATTTCTTGTACTTGCGGATCCCAATAAAAAAGGTCCGATGACGTTTCGGATCCCAATGGGCTAAATCCGTCCAGAGATCGATCAGCATCCGCCGGCCATCGTCGACTGGGACACGCAACAGGTCGGAAAGGCTTGCCATGCCTGCTGGAAGCTCGGTGTTAATCTCGACAAAATCACCCGGCTTCAGCTTTGACGCGATTTTTCCCAGCGTCGAATTCGAGAGCCGCTCGAATTCGTGAGCAGAAGCAGTCTCGAGGGTAAGGCACGCCACCAGCACCGCCAACAGAAGCAGATATCGGAATCGACTCGTTCGTTGCATCGCCCCCTCACCATCAAGTGCACAATCTACGCGCCCGCATGGCGGCTGCAATGCAGGGCAATTGCACCGTTTTGTCATAACCCGAGGCGCTCATATGGCCAGCCCGAGTAACTCTTCGCGAAAGTCATCCTCCATGCAGGCGAGCAGTCGCTTGGACTTGATGCTGGCCTTGCGGGTGGTGTTGTGGCGCAGCAGGTTCAGTACGATGTGGCGCAGCACCACGAAGTTGTTGGCCGCATAGCCTCGGCGCACACGGGACTGATCATCGTTGAACTGCACATCGAGCGACCAGTGAAGCTGATGGCGAGTAGGCCGGGGGAGTCGCACCCCCAGCCTCTCACAGAACGGTGCGTGAACCTCTCGATTCACACCGCTCCCATCAAGCGAACGCACCGACCATCCCTCGTTGCCAGTGCACGAAGAGGTACGACTGCTTCTCGGCGAGACCTTCGAGAAAGCGAGCCGCGCGGATCTTGTGGCCCTTCAGCCGTCTGTACTTCTTCATCGCCCATGCCACCAACGTTTTGTTGAAGTGCCGCAGCACGGGGTACATCGCCGAGCGACAGAATTTCCCGTAATACTCCAGCCAACCCCTGAGGAGCGGGTTATGCAGGCGGGCAATGTCTGCCAGACTCAGGTCTGTTCGATTCCGATAGTTCAGTTTGCGTGTCTTCTGCCGCATCGCCGTGACGACACCACCCTGTGGCGTGCCCTTGGTACGTTCCTCCAAGGTTCCGTCCGCATGTTGCAGCGGCGCTGTCAGCCAGCGCTTGATGTACAGCATGGCCCACTCACATTTGACATGCTTCTTGAGCGCCCGAAGGAGCAGCACGTGGTCGATGTTGTCGAACAGGCCCTTGATATCGAATTCCAGCACCCAGGGATACTGCCAGCAACGCTGACGCGTTACCGCCACGGCCTCCAACGCCGATCTTCCGGGACGATACCCGTAGGAGTCCGGCAGAAACCGCGCCTCGAGTTCCGGCTCGATCACCCGCTTGACCACCATCTGCGCCACGCGATCGGCCACCGTCGGAACGCCCAATATGCGCACCCCACCATTCTTCTTCGGAATGGCGACCGCTTTGACCGGCGGCGGAAAGTAGCTTCCCGAGGACATCCGATTCCAGATCTTGTAGAGATTGCCCTTCAGATCCTGCTCGAACGCCTCGATCGACTGCTGATCCACACCGGCCGCGCCCGCATTGGCTTTGACCGCTTGATACGCTTCGTACACCTGCCACTTGTCGATGGCAAATGGTTTTGTTGTTGCACTCATCCGTCTCCTCCTGTTGCCAGTTGGACGCCGAATGCAACCGCTTGACTCGACCCCTTCGCTCCAGCCGCATTACCGGCCTTCCCCACTACTACGGGTCGATCCGTCCCAGTGCTGCGCATCGGTACTCTCGCCTCGTGGTTTCTGCCACTTGTGCTTCTCCCTTGACATCGCAACGACTGGTTCCCGCAGTTCCGCACGGAAGCCTGGATCAGCTTCACGCCCCCTATACGCCGGCCGCCGCTTGCCCAGTAATCAGGTGCCCGGCAAGCTTGTCCCAGGAAGTGGAAACGCCCCTGGTTTTGACGACAATTCTTTGGATAACGACGCGTCATCGAGGGTTCACTTTCGTTCGTCTCTCTGATCCTTACCTGCTCGGGGTACGTCCCCGACGCTTTGACCCCAACGCTCACCACCGACGGCTCTTGACCGCAGCAGCTTGGGGTGGTTTGAAGCCCGCTCCTGAAAGCCGACTCCGAGGGACCTACCCTCATCTTCCGTGCAGCTTCGACACAGTTTGTCGGTTCATGCTGAACTTCCTTGCTGTGTGCCTGCGGCACACTTTCGACCGCCCAATGGCTGCGCACGGCCTGCGCGATTCTGGCGGCATCTGCGGGCAGGGAACTGATGTAGTAATGGCGCTCGACGCTGGTCTTGCCGTCGACGGTGCGTTCGCGCTCGACGAGCGCAAACGATTGCAGCCCGGCCCACTGCTCGGACTTGTACAACTGGCTGACCGCATCATAGGCCCAGCAGCGGCGCACCTCCACACGGCCGTGGCCCTTGGTTTGTTCTTCGAAATGCGAAGCCGGCGCGATCTTTTCCGCCACGCCGGCCAGGGTGAGCAGAATCGAGTCGGTCAGCGTGGGGGGGTTGTCTTTGACGCACAACACGTAGTCTGCGCCACGACTACGGATGGTGCGGGCAATCGCTGCCTGGGTGCCCATCGCATCGATCGTGACGATGGTGCCTTCGAGCGCCAGCATGGCGAGCAACTCGGGAATCGCTGTTATCTCGTTGCTCTTCTGATCGGTGGCGCGCTGCCCCAGCACCAGACCCATCCCGGCGGCAAAGGCGCTGACCATGTGCAACGGCCCCGACGTATCCTTGCCGCCACTGCGCCGACTGGTCTTGCCATCGATGGCCACCACGCTGTCCGGCGCCAGCGCCGGCACCAGCACGCCCACCCAGCGCAAAAAGGCCGCCTCGAAGGCCGCGGGATCGATCATCGCGAGCACCCGGCAGAACGTGTCATGCGAGGGCACGCCCGCCTTGAGCTTCAGGAACTTGCGCAGCCAGGCCAGGTTGGACTTGCCCCACAGCGCCACATCCACGAAATCGTTCGCCCCGCACAGCACCGCGCACACCGCCACCGTCAGCAACTCGGACAGATCGTGCCTGGCCTGCCGCTTGCTGCGCGGGTCGGGTACCGACACGAACACTTCGCTCACGGGCATCAACTGGCCTGTCTTCATGGGAGTCCCAAAAAGACAGTAAGCTACACAAAATATGACGTTGTGAACAGGGGCTCGCTAAGCGCATGATCGTAAACGGTTTACCTGTACCGGTTATGCATTTTAGGTGCGATTGCCCTGGGCTGCAATGCCCCTTACTGCAGAATCGCGCGAGTAGCGGCCAATGCAGCATAAGCCCAGGACTTCAGATGCAGGGGCCGCTCCTTCACGGCCAGCTTGAATTCATCAAACGCAGTTGCCAGATTCCCTCGCTGATACAACCGATAACCAGACATGAAATGAATCTTGTGAACACGCTCCCTAAATTCTCTTTCTGAAATGCTCTCGCCATTGGGACTTGCCAGCCCCCAGGTATCTCTCGCACGCAGCATGATGGAGGCACCGTAATTGTAATCGTTTCCACGAGCGGTAGCGCTGCCCGGGTGGTGCCTATATAGAGCGTAGATCCGCGACAGGCGGTGCACTTCTGTTTCACGTGAAGCGCGGAGAAAATATTCATAATCCTGCCCGAGGCGGAACTTCTCGTCATAAAAACCAATTCTGTCTATCAGCGAGCGCCGCATCATCACCGTCGTCGTCCAGACGAAATTGTGCAATAGAAGTTTATGGTAGATCCAGCCAGACAACTCGCTATCGATAGCGCCGGGCGCAACATCTGACTGATCCGGAATCATGGTCAACAAATCGGGGAATACGCCATTCCGGTCGGACGTCCAGTGCGAGAAGCCGGTACAGATCATACTGACGTCCACACGGGCTCCTAGGTACTCGACCTGTGCTCGCAGCTTCCCAGGCAGCCAAATGTCGTCGGCATCGAGAAAGGCGATGAACTCACCGCGGGCTGCGCGAATGCCTGCATTGCGCGCAGTAGCCGCACCGCCGTTCGCCTTGCGGATCAAAATCGCCTGCGGATACCGCTTCGCAACAACATCGGCCGTGTCGTCCTGGGAGCCGTCGTCAACGACAATCAACTCGATATGCGGGTAATTCTGCTGAAGTACACTGTCTATCGCTTCCACAATATGCGGACCGACGTTGTAGGCGGGGATGACGACACTCACCAGATTGCGGATGTTCATGCTCACCTCTGTGGTTCCACAATGCCCGGCTGTGCGAGCGTCTCGACACCGACGAACATTTCCGATGAAGCGACCAAATTTCGTACCCAGTTGAGCGTCGCCCCTTCGACGCTGCGCTTCCATTTGCGCGTCGAAAAGGTATGATCGGCGCCTTCAATTTCGACGAAATTCAACCCCGGTTCCAATGCTCGCCGCCATTCCGGGCGTGCATGGCAGAAATCGGCAAATTCGCGTGCAGTCAGATCGTTACCGCTCAGCACGAACAACACCTTGCCTTGCATCCGCTGGCAGCCTGCATTCATGCGTTCAAGGAACGACTGCGGCGCGCGGTTCGCGGCCCGCCCCTTCTGCCGCGCGGCTTTTCGTATCGCATCGGCCAAGCCGAGGAGCGATCTCGCAAGACGTACCTCGCCGCTCAACAGCCGCCGCCAGAAGTGCGCAGAAAGGATCTGCCGCTTGTAGTGATGATTCAGTCGGGCAGTTGCCAGCGATGCGTCTGTGCGCACCCATGGGTTCAACGCCACGATACCTTTGACACGGGCATCCAGCGGAGCGTACATCAATGCGGCGGAGGCGCCGTCGCACAGTCCCCACAGCACCACCCCTTCAAGCTCGGGACAGGCCTCGAGGAGCGCATCGATCGCTGCATGTATGTCGGCATCCACATCCTCGAAGGTACACAAGTTGCTCGCGCTGTCGCCCATTCCCCGATAGTCGAAGCGCAGACAGGCAAAGCCGCCAGATGCCAGTTCCCGCGCGAGAAGCAGGAACTGTCTGTGACTGCCAACCCGATATTGAGGCCCCCCGACGATCACGATAACGCCCAGCCGAGCGGGCCGGTTCGGGATGTGCAGCACACCGATCAGGGGTTCAGAGCCGCAGGAAAACACCAAAGGGATTTCGCGGGAGGTCATGCGCGGGCAAACTCCGAAACATCCGGCACCTTGCGCGACCTGTCGAGTAACTCTTGCGCGAGCTCGATTTCCTGTGTCTGCCAGAATAGCGGGCCAACGACGGCGTGATATTGCACTTCAATCCCGGCCGCGTCCCATTGGGCTCGTAGACGCTCGAAGGCCGGAGAGGGCGTCGCCGCCCATGCAGGGCCCACCTGGAACCAATGCACGCCGTGAAGGGGCGCGACCGCCGCGAGTTGGGCAGCGTCGATGCCCTGGGCCAGGGCTGGAGCGATTTCATAGCCGCCGACCTCGACCGTTTCGCCTGCGGCCAGGCGCTCGTGCGGCGGCTTGTCGTCTCCCCCTGCCTTGCCAATGACCTGCGCCATTTTCCACAGGCGCAGGAACTGCTGGAGATGCTGTTTGCCGCTCGTTACCGGCTGCCAAAGCAGCAAGCCGCACTCGAGCCGATAACGAGCCGCGGCCTCGCTAGCCAACAGTGCACCGAGCCGCAGGCCCCACAGCCAGACCGGTCCGCACGCCTGCTCCGTCCCCCATGCGTGGGCGATGCGAACGTCCTCAAGCCAGCTATCCCAGCTTGCCGCCGCAAAATCGCCCTCGCTGTCGCCGCAACCGCCGAGATCGATCTGCAGCACGGTCCACCCCTCCTGAGCCCAAGCGTCCGCCTGCAGCGCGACCATGTGCCGCCCCTTGTTCATCTCCTCCGCGAAAGCAGGTACATGGATGATCACTCCATGGCGCGGTCGCTCTGCTACCGGCGTCCTGCTGACGCAGAATCGGAATCCGTGCGGTGCGTGCAGATGGAAGGCGTGCAGTTTCGGCGACATGGACAGTTTAGGTGAGCTTGGCGCTGACCGCCTCGACCAGCGAACCAACGCTGGCGAAGGTTTGGCCGTCGATTTCGTCATCATCGAAAATGATGTCGAAGCGCTCTTCGATCGCGCCGATCACACCGACCACGGCCATCGAATCGAGTTCGGGCACGGCGCCAAGCAGGGGCGTGTCGGCCGTCATGCCGGCCGCACGTCCTTGCAGGCTCAGAATTTCATCGAGAATGGCAAGAACTTCTGCGTGAATGTCCAACATCTGCTCCCTGAATGGGCGGTGTTGTTACACCCCCCGTTTCTGCAAGAATCATAAAATAAGTGCGTTCGTCGCTCTCGTGACAGAATATAGCGAACATACTTTTGGATCTCCAGCATGCCGAGCCCGACTGCCCCCCAGCACGCCGTCGTCGTGGGCTTGTGTGCCCACGGTCTAGGTATTGCGCGATCGCTTTGTCAGGCGGGCATACGTGTGCTCGCACTGGAGGCAAATGCCGCGCTCCCTGGCGTAGGCACTTGTTGCGCCGAGATACGCATTGTGCCCGACATAAATGGCGAGGGGCTCATCGAAAACCTGTTGCAACTCGAAATTCCCGAGCAAAACACCGGAAAACCGGTACTGTTTCTGACCAATGACCGTATGGTCGAGGTGGTTGGACGGCATGCGGACGCCGTTTCCCGCCGGTTTCGGTTAAGCTGGGCGCACGCAGCCGAAATTCTGGTCCCACTTCTCGGAAAGGACCGCATCGAGGCACGCTGCCTCGAGGTCGGGCTGCACTACCCGAAGTCGTTGCTAATAACGAATCTCGACGAAGCCCGAGATCGTCTGACGACGCTGCAGTTCCCGGTAATCGCCAAACCGACCCGCCCGGTATCGGCGTTCAAGACGCAGGTAGCGGACTCCTTGGAGGCCTTCGTCGCGGCACGCTGGCGCATGGAGCAGAGCATGCCGGTGATCGTTCAGGAATTCATCCCGGGGGACGACACGCATATCCGTTTTGGCGCGTTGTATCTGGACGCAGGGCGCGTGCTCGCCCGCTTCGAAGGCCGCAAGTTGCGATCGCGCCCCATGGGGCATACGACGATTGCCGTCCCCGAACCGAGCGACGAAGTCTATGGACTGGCTCGACAATTCTTCGAAGGGCTCAAGCTGTCCGGCCCGGTATCACTCGAACTCAAGCGGGACAGGGAAGGTCGCCAATGGGTGATCGAGCCGACGGTAGGCCGAACGGATTTCTGGGTCGGGCTGTGCGTGGCCAACGGCGTCAACCTGCCGCTTATCGAGTACTGCGCCGTAACCGGAGAGCCACTGCCGCCGGCTGCGCAAAGGACGAGCCATCTGTGGATCAACGGCGAGCGCGACCCCGGTGCGATCCCCTGGTTGATGCAGAACGCGCCCGCCAAATTGCTGGGGCATCGGATTCAGGGTGTCTACTATGACCTGCGAGACCTCGGCCCGTTCTTGGGAGCGCTCCGCCGCTTCGCGAATAACCTGCCGGGGCGAGCCGCCCGCAAGGCCAGCCGGCTCATCACGGGTAAGGCCTGATGTGGGAGTCGACGCGCTGGGACGATTCCCCACGTTAGCTGCTTGTCACGCGCTCCCTTCACCCGTAAGGCGACCGTTATGTGCTTTCGGTTAGACTTATGCCATCCCATGCGATTGCCGATGCCGATAGCCCATACAGAATGACTTCCACCGAACTTCTTCACCGGCTCATCTTCGCCTCAGCCGAGCGCTCCCCCGACGCCGGGGCACTCACGTTCACGGGCCGCACCCACAACTATTCCGGCCTCTCCGA
This sequence comes from Aromatoleum aromaticum EbN1, assembly GCF_000025965.1. Classification (NCBI taxonomy): domain Bacteria; kingdom Pseudomonadati; phylum Pseudomonadota; class Betaproteobacteria; order Rhodocyclales; family Rhodocyclaceae; genus Aromatoleum; species Aromatoleum aromaticum. The sequence continues at coordinate 2,540,903 of NC_006513.1, read as the reverse complement.
GGACGTCATCGCATTCGCCGCCGGCCTGAGCGGGCTCGGCCTCGCCCGCTCCGAACGCGTCGGCATCTATCTCGATAAGCGCCTCGAAACCGTCACAGCGTTCTTCGGGTCGTCGTTGGCGGGTGGCGTGTTCGTCCCGGTAAACCCGATCCTCAAGGCCGAGCAGGTCGGCTACATCCTGCAGGACTGCAATGTGCGCGTGCTGGTGACTTCGCCGGAGCGCTTTGCCGCCCTCAAGGACACGCTCGCGACGTGTCACGACCTGCGCCACGTCGTACTCACCGGAACATCGGCCGAACTGCCGGTCTTGCCGGGCGCCTCGATGCATCGCTGGCAGGACATGCTCAGCGCGCCGACGGCCCCCGGTCACCGCGTGATCGATTCCGACATGGCGGCCATTCTGTACACCTCCGGCAGCACGGGCCGCCCAAAAGGCGTAGTGCTGTCCCACCGGAATATGGTCGCAGGCGCGAAGAGCGTCGCCGGCTACCTGAAAAACCATTCCGGTGACACGCTGCTCGCCGCGCTGCCACTGTCTTTCGATGCCGGCTTCTCGCAGCTCACAACCGCTTTCCACGTCGGGGCGCGGGTCGTGCTGTTGAACTATCTGATGCCGCGCGACGTATTGAGAGCGCTCGAGAAGGAACGGATCACCGGTCTTACCGTCGTGCCGCCGCTGTGGATCCAGTTGTCACAGCTGCAGTGGCCCGAAACCGTTGGCGAGCACTTGCGCTACTTCGCGAATACCGGCGGACGGATGCCGATGGAAACGCTCAGCAGACTGCGCTCGATGCTGCCGCGGGCCGAGCCGTACCTGATGTACGGTCTCACCGAAGCCTTCCGCGCCACGTATCTGCCGCCCGAAGAGGTCGATCGTCGCCCGGATTCGATCGGCAAGGCCATCCCCAACTCCGACGTATTCGTGCTGCGCGAAGACGGCAACGAATGTGCGCCGAACGAGCCCGGTGAACTGGTGCAGCGCGGAGCGCTGGTCGCGATGGGCTACTGGAACGATCCGGAAAAGACCGCAGAACGTTTCAGGCCCCTTCCCGCCCACGCTCCCGGACGCCAGGGTGGCTTGGTGCTACCTGAGATCGCCGTGTTCTCGGGCGACAACGTGCGCCGCGACGAGGAAGGCTTCCTATACTTCATCGGCCGCCGTGACGAGATGATCAAGACTTCCGGCTATCGCGTCAGCCCGACCGAAGTGGAGGAAATTGTCTACGCCACGACGCTTGTCGGCGAATGCGCCGCCTTCGGCGTGGCCGACGACACCCTCGGCCAGACTATCGTCCTGATCGTCACGCCACCGGTCGGGGGCACACTCGACCCTGCTGCGCTGCTGGCTGAGTGTCGTGCGCGCATGCCGGGATATATGGTGCCCGCCTGCATAGAGGTGCGCGAAGCCCCGCTGCCGCGCAACCTGAATGGAAAGATCGACCGCAAGGCGCTGGCAAGCACGATATAGCCTTTTGTGTTGTTATTGCAGCAAGCTCCAGCACAACATGGATGACCATCGGGCAATGAGCAACTCCGTCACTGTCAAGGCACCTCCCACCCACGCCCCGATGACGCAGTTCTCCGTGGCCAAGGGCGAACTCGTCGTCGGCGGAATCTCGCTCACGCGTCTTGCTGCGCGCGTCGGCCGCACGCCGTTCTACGCTTACGACCGCGGCCTGCTGACGCAACGGGTGTCGGAACTGCGCACCGCGCTGCCGCGCGAAGTGAGACTGCACTACGCGATGAAGGCCAACCCAATGCCGGCCTTGGTGTGCCACATGGCGAAGCTGGTCGATGGCATTGACGTCGCCTCCGCCGGCGAATTGAAGGTGGCACTCGACGCCGGTGCCGATCCTGGGGAAATCAGCTTCGCCGGCCCCGGCAAGCAGGACGCCGAACTTCAGCAGTCTGTGGCGGCAGGCATCTTGGTGAACCTCGAATCCTTTCGGGAGATCGCCCCGCTCGTCGCCGCCTCCGTGGCGCTTGGCCTGCCAGCGCGAGTCGCCGTGCGCGTGAACCCCGATTTCGAGCTGAAAAGCTCAGGCATGAAGATGGGCGGCGGCCCTAAGCAGTTCGGTGTCGATGCCGAACAGGTGCCGCAACTGCTGGCTGAAATCGGCCGCGCCGGTCTCGCTTTCGAGGGCTTCCACCTTTTCGCCGGTTCGCAGAATCTGAAGGCCGAGGCCATCGTCGAGGCGCAGCGGAAAAGCTTCGAACTCGCCCTGCGCCTCGCTGAGCACGCTCCGGCGCCGGTGAAGTTCCTGAATCTCGGTGGCGGCTTCGGCATCCCCTACTTCCCCGGCGAACAACGGCTCGAACTTGCTCCGATTGGCGACAACCTCGCTGCCCTCGTCGCCGAAGCGGCGCGCAAACTGCCACAAGCGCAGCTCGTCATCGAACTCGGCCGCTACCTGGTCGGCGAAGCCGGCATCTACGTGTGCCGGGTTATCGACAAGAAGGTGTCGCGCGGTCACACTTACCTCGTGACCGACGGCGGGCTGCATCACCATCTGTCAGCAAGCGGGAACTTCGGCCAGGTAATCCGTAAGAATTACCCGGTCGCCATCGGCAATCGTATGGGTGATGCGGCAACGGAGAACTATTCAGTTGTGGGACCGCTATGCACGCCGCTGGATCTGCTTGGAGAAAAGATAAATCTGCCGCAAGTGCAGCCCGGCGACCTGGTGGTGATACATCAGTCGGGCGCATATGGCGCAAGTGCGAGTCCAACTGGTTTCCTCGGCCACCCCGAGATTATCGAGATCCTGACGTGACTGTCATTCCCTTCGCGCTCTCCTTGTAAGCACATTGCTCATGAAGATACGGAAGGCGCTAGGGATCAACGCCCTTTCCCAGCTGATCATCTTTGCGGTGAATTTCACGAGTATCGTCGTCATCTCGAGACTGCTCGCCCCGGAAGAAATCGGGATATTCTCCGTCTCCGTTTCTGTCCTCGCTTTCGCCCACATTTTCCGCGAGTTCGGCGTCGGCCAGTTCCTCATCCAGATAAAGGAAGTCACCCGACAACGGCTGCGAGCGGCATTCACGGTCACGCTCTGCATCTCGTGGTCAATCGCCGTCCTTCTCCTGCTGCTCCGCACGCCAATTGCCGGCTTTTACGGCAGCCCCGCAATCGCAGAAGTGATCCGGCTTATCGCGGTCAATTTCGTGATCCTTCCGTTCGGAGCGCCGCTACTATCCCTCCTGCGCCGCGAGATGCGCTTCGACAAGATCGCGATCGTCAACATCTCCAATACGGTCGTGAGCACTACCGTCACGATAGGTGCTGCACTCGCCGGAGAAAGCTATCTGAGCATGGCGTGGGGCGCCGTCGCGGGGAGCATCTCTAGCGTCGTGATTCTAAACATCATGAGGCGGGGACAGGTGTTCATGCTGCCAGCTGTGCGTGGCCTCGGTGAGATCATGCGATTCGGCTCGCTATCCAGTGCAGGCTCGATTCTCTCAGAGCTTGGAAACAGCGCTCCAGATCTAATCCTTGGACGTACGCTGGGCTTTGCTCCCGTCGCATACTTCAGTCGCGCGAACGGGCTCCGAAACATGGCCCTCGGACAAATCATCACACTGGTACGCGGCGTCTATTTGCCTTCGTTCGCGATAGACGTCCGCGCAGGCCAGAATCCAGCGTATCTGTACAGCAGAGCAATGAACTACATGATCGCCTTCACTGCTCCGGCTCTTGCGGTACTTGCCGTCATGGCTGCCCCCCTCATCCTTTTCCTCTTCGGCCCCAACTGGGAGCGATCCGCACCACTCGCCACACTTCTCTGCGCGTTCGCGATATTTACTACGCCGACATCGATGGCTAGCACGTCACTGGTTGCTTGCGGGAAAGTCGGCCTTCTCTTACGAGCCCAGGTCGTAACTCAATGCTTCAGAATTCTCTCCCTTCTGTCTTCAATCTGGCTCGATCTCGATCAGGTGGTTGTCGTCTTTAGCATTTCTTACGTGATTGAATGTATTATTTTATTGCACAGCTTGAGAGTTGCGTTTAATTTGAACTTAATGGAATTTTGGCGCGCAGTCAGAGCAGCATATTTAATTGTTCCAATTTCAATCATAGGCCCCGTTCTTATCAGGATTTACGATTATTTTTCGCCAAACACCTTCACGACACTTACCATCATTACGGCAAGTGCATTTCTTTTTGTATCTGGCTGGGCGCTAGGGATCGCAGTCACAAAGCACCCGCTAAAAATGGAAGCATCACTACTTCTAGCCCACCTAAATCTATTCGGTACGCGTGAGCATCTTTAAGACCCTGAAGCCGTATTCTTCTCGCACGAGCATTGGACACTACGATGGAAATGTACTGGTGCAGGACGACGCCACCGAATGTCGGAGACGCACTTAACACCTGGCTTTGGCCGAAATTAGTGCCACGACTTAGTACACTCGACGTTGCCGGAACGCTTTATGGAATCGGATCCGTACTTGATGAAAGACTGAATTCACCGGGACCAAAATACATATTGGGCAGCGGGACGAGAAGTAAAGAACATGGAATAAGCCCTCAAACTGATTTACGAGTTTTTTCCGTACGAGGCCCCTTAACGGCCGCGGCGCTCGGCATCTCACCCAAACTCGGGATAATAGATCCTGCATCCATGGTCGCCAGACTTTATCGGATAAACAACCCTCAACGGTACGAGATCGGAATCGTTCCATACTTCTCTGCTCCTCACGACCTGTGGAGCATAATGGCCGAACGTTTGGGTTATCAACTGGTTTCACCCTGCCTGAATGTAGAAGCTTTTCTTGAAAACCTAAGCCGCTGCAAATTCGTCATTGCGGAGGCAATGCATGGAGCGATACTGGCAGACAGCCTTCGTATTCCATGGCGTGCGATTAGAGCAAACAGCGTCGAATTGGAAGGTGGAACCAATACGTTCAAATGGACCGATTGGTGCAGATCCGTCGAACTCCCCTTCTCGCCAGTCGCGTTGCCTCCCTTGTGGAACAATGCGAAGGCGAAACCAAGGGGTGAATTTCGCTCGAAACTGAAAATGTACTGGATAGAACGCAAGTTGCGTTCTATCTCGTCGGAAAATGCGTGGCTCCTTTCGTCGGACTCGGTTTTAAACGATAGGCTGGACCGTCTTCAGGATGCAGTAAGTACATTTGAAAGAGTCGTCGATGCCTGACTACGACCTGAGGACATTTTCCAACCACGACCGGAGATGGTTCCTTGCAGCACGGAAATACACCTAAGCGGCTGGACACTCTGTTCCTATGCCCCACACAACCAATCGCCGAGGGTGCCGGCATTCAGAAACGCGCCTGGGCTCATATCGAGGCACTGTCCAAGGCGGGAGAGGTAGACATCGTGCTGCTTTTGACGCCGGGGCAGATCAGCAGGCTGGAGCCGCTCGATGCCTTGCGCGCGCGCTGCCGATCCCTGCACCTGATTCCGCTCGAGATGACTGCTCGTGCCCGGACGTCCGGCGTGCCTGGCGCGACCTTCCTTAGGCGACTGCTGACGTGGGGGCGCCCCATGACGACACTTCGGAATTGTCCCGAACTCGGAGCCCTTCGTGCTCGGATCTCCAAGCGCAGTTTTGATTTGGTGTACTGCTTCCGCCTTCGCAATTACACGTTGCTCGAGCCGCTGCTCGGTTGCTCCATCCGAGACAGGTTCAAGGTCTTTGTCGACTTTGATGATATTGAATCGATCGCCCTGCAGCGGGAAATTTCGGTGAGGGGTGCATCAACGGGATTCGAACAACGTTTGCTTATGAAACTCGAGCAATTTGAAACGGCAGACAGGGAAAGGCAGGCGCTGAACGCAGCGGTCGGGGTGAGCGTATGTTCGGCGCTCGACGCGGAACGCCTCCACAACGTCGGTTCTGCTGCCACAATCTGCGTCGTGCCGAACTCGCTGCCTGACGTGACCGCACTGCCGCTGCGCCCAGCGAGCGGAGAAGTGAACCTGCTATTTCTGGGCACGATGACGTATCAGCCCAACGAAGATGCGGCGCTGTTCCTCATCGGCAAGATTCTTCCTCTCATCAAGGTCCAGGCCAAAGGTACGCTCGCCCTGGAGATCGTCGGTCGGGGGCCGTCTTCCGCAATCAGGGCACTTGCCGAAGATCCTGCGGTGACGGTGACGGGAGGAGTGGATTCCGTCGAGCCCTGCTACGAACGAGCAGACATCGTCATCGCCCCCATCCGGTTCGGTGGTGGCACCCGAATCAAGATCCTTGAAGCACTTGCGTATTGCCGCCCCGTTGTTTCGACATCGATCGGCGCCGAAGGACTGGATCTGGTTCCGGAACGCGACATACTCATCGCCGATACCCCCGTCGAATTTGCCAATGCATGTCTGCGACTCATGGAGGACGAAGCATTGCGAAACCGCATTGCCCAATCGGGGCGCAAGCGTTTCGAGGAACTGTATGAAGCGCAGACCGTACAGGCAAAAATGATTCGTGACCTTCAGACGATCATTACCGGCAGTTCGGGCGACGGCCAACACCCAGTGTACGAAAGGTGAGCGTCCTGCCTATCCCGCCTTCCAACAGGTCATCCTCAAGCTGTCATTTTCCGGCCCATGGACAAAATCAAGACATTCACATATTCCGATAATCATCAAAAACGGATACGTTGAATAGCCTGCACAGGATCACAAGTTGGAGACCGACATGCATTCCACACCTTCAGGGCAGCCGAGAGAGGCAGATATCGTTTCGTTCGACCACGGTTCGGACCCAAATTTCCTTGCCTACTATTCAAGCGCCAGCGTGTCCGACGCGACACTCGGGCGGTTCAAGCGAATTCGTGACAATGTTTTACGTCTGCTGTCCCTAGACGACGATTCGGGACGATCACTGCATGTCGCGGACATTGGTTGCGGTGCCGGCACTTTCAGCCGACTCTGGGCCGAACTCGGACATGAGGTCCATGGGCTAGACGTGAATGGCCCCCTCATCGAAATTGCACGCATGCGCGCAAGCGAAGCCGGGTTCTCCATTGAGTTCGATGTCGGCTCTGCGACCCGATTGCCATATCCCGATGGAAGCATGAATGTGGTTCTCTTGCCCGAACTGCTCGAACACGTCGCGGACTGGCAATCCTGTCTCAACGAGGCTGCCCGGGTGCTCGCGCCGGGCGGCATACTTTATCTGAGCACCACCAACGTTCTGTGCCCGAAGCAGGATGAGTTCCACCTTCCCCTGTATAGCTGGTATCCCTCGCAATTGAAGCGCTACTACGAGCAGATGGCCGTAACAACGCGCCCCGAACTCGTCAACCATGCGAAATACCCTGCTGTCAATTGGTTCAGTTTCTTTGGCTTGCGTGACTACCTTGACCGAGTCGGTCTTCAAAGCCTTGATCGCTTCGACGCTGCTGATATGTCCAAATTCGGCTCAGCAGGGCGTGCGGCCCTGTGGGCAGTGAAAACCGTCCCGCTCCTGCGTTTTGCTGCGCATGTTCTGACCTCAGGCGTTACGCTTTTCGCAATCAAGCGTCGCTCATGAGTCTGAATCACCCATTCGGGCATCGGGGGGCGTCATCGGAGACCCTCTACGCAGTTGTCGTTTCGACACGCTTTTCGGCCGTCGCCTCGGTCACCGCCAAGGTGTCGACAACGGGAGCGACGGTCCCCGACGAAGCGGCCTTTTAATGAATCTTAACGCGACGGCTCCATGGGGCCAATGTAATTCCGCGCGATCACCAGATTATCGATGTAGAGCGTCAGGTCATGAGCGGTCGGGGTCGTGCCGCCGTGATAGACGTTCATCCATAGCGACTCGATCTTCAGATCGAGCCCGTCACGATAGCGCATGTCGGTTTTCTCGAAGGCAACTTCGCCATCGACCCACGCGCGCAGCACTCCGTCATTCCTGCCCGGGGTGTTCATCCGTACGTACTGCTCGATGCTGTACCAGCGGTTCTTTTCCAGCATGCCGGTCGGTCCCTGGTTCCAGCCCCAGGTACTGCCATAGGTCTGGGACATATCGGCATGATAGACGTAGGAACCGATGCTCCGATGGACGCCAGAGAGGGAATTTCGGCCGCTCAGGCGAAAAAAGGTACCGCGCGCCGACCAGCCATTGGTGCCGTTCGCCTTTCGCCCGCCCCAACCTCCGCGATTATAGGTGCCCGCGAATCCGGGCAGCTTGCCGCCCTGCAGGGTGGGATTCCAGTTTTCGCCAAAACGAAGGTAGTAGCGGAAGTACATCGCCTCCGGCTCCCCCTCCGGGCGTTGGTCGAACCGGTATTGCGCGTTCAGGCCGAGGACCTTGCCTCTCGGAACAGTCACTTTCAAGGCCCTGGCGTCGAGGCGCTCGAAGCGGTTGGCGTCGTCGCTGGCGACGATCTCCGTCGTGCTGTTCTTGCTGTAGATCGGCCAGCGGGTCATCCAGTCGGGCGATTCGAAGCGGTCGGCGAACACCACATCCGGGTGGCGCTCAATTCCCTTGTCGAGCGGGAATCCGCCGGCGATCCCTCGTCGCGTTGCCTCACCCTTGCCGCCCGGCAGCGTCGGCCCGTAGACGCCGATCGACGTACTGCGGTGATACACCTTGCCGGTGCTCAACCGCAGTTCCGCGCGCGCGATGGGGCGGCGATCCTTGTCGTCGAAGGGGAAGACCAGGATCGCGTTGGTGTCGCCTTTCACCTGAAAAACCGGTTTCTCGCCGATGCTCTTTTGGGTCGAGCAAGGCAAATGGGTGTCCGCCAGCGGGTTCGATCGGGTGCGTGTGTCGCCCGCCCATTCGATGATGAGCTCAGGCCGGGCAGACGCATCCTCGCTCTCACGACTGTCGAAGTTGACTGCTCCCGGGTTCGTCCCCGGAATCGCTCGCAACAGTACTGCGCCGGGCGGCACGACATGATCTTGCCAAGCCCGCACGAGGGCTGTCACGTCCCATGACACGCTCTGGCGGCCTCGCGCCATCGGCACGTCTTCCGCCGCATAGGGCTTGTCCCCGTATGGTTTGCCGGTTGCGTCGGCCCAGTCACCCCCGGCCTGCTGCCACGCCATCTTGGCGGCGGTCGCGAAGTGGCGGCAGGTCATTCCTCCGGCGCCATCCGACAAGGTCAGGGCCGCTGACCCGACGGCGGGCGAGAGACAGATGCACAGCGCGGCAATGCGACGCAATGACTTTGCTGGCCTTCTTCGGTGCGCGCCCTGGGAATGCGGGCTCGAGGCCAGCGTCGAGCAGACGGGGCGATCGGCAAGGCTATTGGAATCCACAGCGGCCCCCTTTGTTGTATCGCGGTCGCACGCGCGAGCGAGCGAGCCGAGAACATCGGGTAAACGGACGTCGAGCGCGGACGATACTACCAGCCCCGCACCGGCGATGGCGGCCGCTGCGAGGGCGGTTACGTTTTTCTTTCCCGCGCCGTCGACTCCGTGACGGCCAAGCGGCAACCCCGATGCGGTATGATTAACCGGCCCTGGATCAGCAGTGACATGCACCGCAAAGTGGAGGGACCACGCTTGCTTGCCAGAATTACAGGCGCCATTTCGCGCAACGCACCCTTGCATGGAGCGGGTCGGTCGAACAGCCTCTCCGGTCTGGTCGAATTTCGCAGCGGCTTCTGCTCCCACGACGGCGGGGTTGCCGTTCATCGGGCAGGCGACTTGGTCTGCATGGCGCTCGGCAGCCCTCGCTTCGAGCCCGGCGCCCTCCATGAGCGCGCGTCGACCGCCGGCATAGCGGCGGCCTGGCTCGACGCCTTTCGCGAGCGGGGGGCACGCGCTCCGGCTGCGGCGAAAGGCCGGTTCGCGGTCGTGGTGCTGAACGGCGGCGAAGGATCCGCGTGGCTCGCGGTGGACCGCTTTGGCACGCATCCCTTGTGCCATGCGATCGAGGATGGAATGCTCGCCTTCGCGACCCGTGCGGACGAAGTGCCGGTCGTGGCCAAAGCGCTCGACACCCAGGCCCTGTTCGATTACCTCTATTTCCACATGATTCCAGCGCCGAGAACGGTGTTCGCCGGCGTCGAACGACTGCTGCCCGGTCACGTCCTGCACTGGCGTGACGGAAAGGCACGCAGCGAGCGCTACTGGACGCCCCGCTTTGCCCCGGACCGGTCACTGGATCTGGAGGCGGGCAAGCTGCGCTTTCTCGAGATCGTCGAATCGGCGGTCGCACGCGAAACCTCGGACGGCCAGCCGGGGGCCTTTCTCTCGGGCGGTACCGATAGCTCGACAGTGTCCGGCATGTTGTGCAGGGTACTTGGCCGGCCGGCGCCGACCTATTCGATCGGCTTCGACGCCGCCGGCTACGACGAGATGGCCTACGCGCGGATCGCGGCGAAGCACTTCGGCACGGATCACCACGAGTACTACGTAACCCCGGACGACCTGATCGAGGGCATCCCGAAGGTCGCGGCATATTACGACGAACCCTTCGGCAACTCCTCGGTGGTGCCGAGCTGGCTGTGTGCCCGCAACGCGCGCAACGATGGCATCACCCGCATGCTCGCCGGCGACGGTGGCGACGAACTCTTCGGCGGCAATTCGCGCTACGCAAAGCAGCGCATTTTCGGCTTCTACGACGCTGTGCCGGGTGTGCTGCGCTCATCGATGCTGGAGCCGATGCTGGGCTTGCGAGGGATGGATCGTGTGCCGGTGGTGAAGAAGGCGGCCAGCTACGTGAGCCAGGCCCGCGTCCCCCTGCCCGACCGCATGGGCATGTACAACCTGCTGCTGCGGCTGGGGCCGACGCATGTGTTGACGGCCGATTTCCTCGGCCTCGTACAGCAGGAGGCGCCGCTGGCAGCGCAGCGCACGGTATGGGCGGAAACCGCCGGGCAGCCGCTGGTGAACCGGATGCTGGCCTTCGACTGGAAATACACGCTGGCCGATAATGATCTGTCCAAGGTGCTGGGTTCGACCGCACTCGCAGGGGTGGAGGTCGCATTTCCGCTGCTGTCAGACGAGTTGCTCGAGTTCTCGCTGACTCTGCCCGCCGAGTGGAAGCTCAAGGGGTTGACCCTGCGCTGGTTCTTCAAGGAAGCCCTGCGCGGCTTCCTGCCCGACGAGATCATCGCGAAGAAAAAGCACGGCTTCGGCCTTCCGTTCGGTGTATGGGCCTCGCAGCATGCCGGCTTGCGGAGCATGGCGCGGGATTCGCTGGAAACGCTCAAGCAGCGCGGCATCGTCCGCGGCGCATTCATCGACGACCTCCTCACGAACCTCCTGCCAGCCCATCCGGGCTATTACGGCGAAATGGTGTGGATCCTGCAGATGCTGGAGCTGTGGCTGCGCGAGCACGCGCCGGAGTATCGTTTGTGAGTTCGGTATTCGCGCGTACGCTGCGACTGATCGAGACCAACCACGGCACCCATCGCGGCTGGATGCGCTATCTGCTGGGTCAACTCGAAGGCATCGTCGGCGCGCGCAATCGGTTCCGTTCCGTGGACCCTCGCAAGGTCGGGCGGCTCGTGTTCGTCTGCCTGGGAAACATCAATCGCAGTGCGTTCGCCCACGCAGTCGCTGCCCGCGAACCGGTGGACTGCATCTCGATCGGCCTGTCGACGACCACCGGCGCTCCTGCGACCGAGACGGCACGCATGGTGGCGCGGGAATTCGGTCTGTCGCTCGAGCATCACGCCGCCACCGACATCTCCGATTACTGCCCGCGCGACGACGATCTGCTGCTGGTGATGGAGTTGCGCCATGCGCATCGCCTGGTCAGCCACGGCATTCCGGCCGCGCGCATCGCGCTGCTGGGGCATTGGGCGCGACCGATCCGTTATCACATCCACGATCCCGACACGCTTTCCGAGGACTACTATCGCAGTTGCTTCGCCATCCTGCTGCCAGCGGTGCGCAATCTGGTGAACGAACTGGAACTCGGCAACAGCCCGAGCATTCGCCGATGAACGTCTTCCTGACTTTCGACATCGAGATCTGGTGCAACAGCTGGCAGGCACTCGACGAACGCTTTCCGGCCGCGTTCGATCGCTACGTGTATGGCCGCTCGCGCGCGGGCGAATACGCCTTGCCGAAGACGCTGGAAATCCTGAATCGCCACAGCCTGCGCGGCGTGTTCTTCGTCGAACCGCTGTTCGCCGCCCGCTTCGGCGTCGAACACCTGGCCAGGGTGACGGGGCTGATCCGCGACGCCGGGCAGGAAGTGCAGATGCACCTGCATCCGGAATGGACCGACGAGATCCGCCCGTACATCTTTCCGGACAAGCCTTTCAAGCGCCAGCACCTGATCCACTATTCGCGCGAAGAGCAGACCGCACTGCTGCGCCGCGGGCTGGCGCTGCTCGCCGAGGCCGGCAGCGACCGCGTGACCGCGTTTCGTGCCGGCAGCTTCGCCGCGAACGCCGACACCCTCGCCGCCGTCGAGGCCTGCGGCCTGCGCGTGGATTCGAGCCTCAACATGTGCTACGCGGTTTCCGGCGCAGACTTGCGCGCGGAGGGCGATTTCTACTTCCCGCGCCAGCGTGGCGCGCTTCAACTGCTGCCGATGACGGTATTCCGCGACGGGTGGGGCCGGAAGCGGCACGCACAGGTCGGCGCATGCAGCGCACGCGAGTTCGAGCAGGCGATCGAGGGTTCGGCGCGCTGCGGCCACCCCTCCTTTACCGTGCTGTCGCACAACTTCGAGATGCTGCGCACGGGCGCAACGACGCCCGACGGCATCGTCGCGGCACGCTTCGAGAGGCTTTGCCGGTATCTTGGCGAACACCGCCATGTATTTCCCACGCGGGGCCTCGCACTATCGCCCGATCTGGCGATTACACCACCCGACGCTACTCTGGTGCAGGTCGGCCGCTTGGCCACCCTCAATCGTTATGCCGGACAGGCAGCCCGCCGTCTGACCATGTAAGGCGAGATCGCGAGTCATGAACGGCCAGGCAAACCCGGCATCGCCGCCGTGCTTCGTGCTCGGCATCGACACACAGATCGGCGTCGGCGTGATTCGCGAACTCGGCCGTGCCGGTGTACGCGTCGTCGGCCTCGCGAACCGCAGTCGCTCGATCGGCCTCGCGTCCCGTTACCTGGCGCGCGGCGTTGTTGTCGGCCCGGCGCGTGACGATGCGCTGGTGCGGCGTATTCGCGAACTCGGCGACGAGTATGGCAGCGCGATCCTGCTCGCGATCTCGGAAGCCGACCTTACATGGCTGATTACCCACCGCGAGGCATTAGGGTCGGTGAAGGTGATCGCACCCGAGGCGGACGTCTTCCGCCGTGTGCTCGACAAGGCGCAGACGCTGAAGCTCGCGGAAACGGTCGGCATTCGCGTGCCGCGAACCCATGCGCCGACCTCGCTCACGTCCTGGCGCGAAGCCTGTACTGCCATGCGCTATCCGGCGGTCGTCAAATGGGCGGACCCGATCGCCGCCATGCCACGCCTGCACAAGCACGGATTATCACTGCAGAAGCTGGAGTTTGCTGCGGACGAGGCGGCGCTCGGGCGTATCGGCGAGCGTTTCGTACCGGCGCAAATCTGGCCGCTGATCCAGGAGTATTGGCCCGGCCGGGGTCTGGGGCAATTCTTCTTCATGCACGGCGGTCAGGCCGTGAGGCGCTTCCAGCACCTGCGAATCGCCGAGTGGCCGCCGGAGGGTGGTTTTTCCAGCGTCTGCGATGCATTGTCCCTATCGCAGCACCAGGACCTCCAGGAACGCTCCATTGCGCTGTTGCGGGCCGTCGGATGGGAAGGCTGCGCAATGGTGGAGTACCGCCTCGATGATGCGACCGGCGAAGCTGCGCTGATGGAAATCAATGGCCGATTCTGGGGAAGTTTTCCTCTTGCGGTGCATGCCGGGGCGGGTTTCGCCCGTCTCGCTTATCAACTGCAGGGGCAGGGGATACGCCCGGCTCTTCCACCTCTGAACGAGGAACTGCGCTGCCGAATGGTCATCAGCGAGATTAAACGGCTCATGCGCATTCTGTTTCAGCCGGGAAAGATCCAGGATCCGTTTTTCTGCATTCGGCCGGGCCACGAACTTTGGCGCTTCGCGCGGGATTTCCTGCGGCCCGAAGCGCGCTATTACCTGTGGGATCATCGCGACCCCGGTCCAATGCTCGCCGATCTGAGGAACTACGCGCTACGCCTGCTGAAACGTTGACCGGCGCGGTGGCCCCAGCCGGTCGCCAACGAACAAGGGCACTCCGAAGATCCGTCCGTGGGGTTCAAACGCCGGCTCGGTCTCCCATGCGCGAGACTGCACCCAGAAGCGTGCTGCGACTGCAAGGGCCATCAGATTGTAGGGCAGATCGAAGTACGAAAGACTGAGAAAGGCACCTCCCACGGCGAAGCCGACGAGCGATACCTGCAACATTGAACCGAATTGAGCACACCACTCCGTTTCGGTCTGCTTGCGCCCATGCTTACGCAGCCATCCGGCAGTCGTCCAGGTCGTCAGCCATAGGCAAAGGTAGATCAAAAGTCCGCCGAATCCATGCTCGCCCAGCATGTGGAAGTAGATGCTGTGCGCCGAGACGATATAGGTCGGATCGGGCGCATAGACGCTGTAAACCCACGGGTTGTAAATACTGTATCCACCTCCGAAGAAATTATCTTTTGCAATGTTGAATGCCATTGTCCAGGCGTTGATGCGCCCCATTGCGGAACGATCCTCATGCGTCCCGATCGTTTCCATCCGCGTCCACCACTCGGGAGGCATGAACGAAAGTGCCGCGGCGCCAACGGTCAACATGATAAGACCCGTCGCCAGCTTGTTCTTTCCGCGCCACCAAAGCACGGCGAGCATCGCCGAAATGGCTAGGAAACCGCCCCGCGAATGCGAACCGAGAATGGCTACCCCGCAGATCAGGATAGCGCCTGTCATCGCGTATTTCTGCCATGTTTTCTCGAGCGTCGTTTGCAAGAAGCGAAGCAGCGGCACGGTAACGATCAACGCCACGGCCAGGGAGTTGTTATCCTCGATGTAGGTCCCCTCGGGTCCGTAAACCCTCCCTTCCCCCCCTTGGAGCAAGGTATAGATGCCCCCCTTGATGCCGTAGAACGCCACCGACAGCGCGAGAATCCAGGCAAAGACGATCATCTCGCGCTTGGTCCGGACAAGCATCAGCGTGACCAACACCATCAGGTCGATCTTCAGCACCTTTACGAGTTGCTTCATGCTCGCCGCGGTATCGAACGCGAAGATGGTCGTGACAAACATCCAGCCCACCAGGACAACGAGCCAGTAGACGGGCGCGCCAATGAAGGGACTGCGTTTTTCCTTCGACGACAGCAGGCCGATCAGGGTACATACGCCGATGAACATCGCGACCGGAGCGTCGTGCATGAAGCTCCAGGTCAGACGGTGAGGGTTCATGATGCTGATCCAGGTCCACATCATCGCGCCGACGAAGGGATGCCGAAGCGCAAGCAAGCCGCCGGGGACCACGATCAGCAGTAAGAGCAAATCACGCATTTCAGTTGCTCCTCACCATGACCAGGCTTATTTGAGGGTGGCCACGAATCGATAAACCTCGAGCCATTGCTCGCGGACGGCCGGCCATGCAAACGCAGCTGCAGCCTCGAGCCCTGCCGCACGCAGCGAACCGGCCAATACGGGGTCGGCAAGCACGCGAACGGCCTGTCTAGCCATCGACGAGGCGTCACCGACCGGCACCAGCAGGGCCGAGACGCCGTCCTCGACCATGTCCGGAATGCCGCCCGCACGGGTAGTCACGACCGGCACGCCGCTGGCGAAGGCTTCGAGGATCGAGATCGGCATGTTGTCCACGGTGCTCGGATTCAGCATGCAATCAGCCGCAGCATAAAGCGCTGGAATCTCGCTGTTGTCGAGGCGGCCGCTGAAATGCACGCTGCCATCGAGGCCGAGTTCGCCGACGACCGCCTGCAGCCGGCCAAGCTCCGGACCACTTCCGGCGACGGTGAGCCGCGCATTCGGGAACGCCTCACGCACGACGGCGAACGCGCGGATAGCCGTGGGAATGTCGTAGATCGCCTCCAGATTCCGGGTGACTACGAGATGGGGCGCATGACCGAAAGGGGGTCGCGTCACCGGACGAAAGCGGGCGAGGTCCACGATGTTGGGGACGATCGTTGCATCGAGCCCGTAGCGGGCGAATACGCGTTGCAGGAATCCCGATGGTGTGACCCGCGCACTCGCCTTGCGCAGGGTGGCGAGCACATGGGCAGGCGCACGGGCAAAGAAAGCGTCGGCATTGCCGCCCCGGTAATTGACGATCACCCCAACGCCACGGGCACGTGCGATCCAGATGGCGGGAGCGGCAAACAGATGCCAGGCCCAGCCGGAATTGGCTAGCAGCGTGTCGGACTTGAGCACCGCCGGCGCTGTATCCGGGGGCTTGATTTCACAATGTGAGAAACGGTCGGCATTTCAGGTTCCAATCAGCGGTTTCCTGTCCGAAATCGCAATGCCCCTGTCCTTTTTTCTCACTGCGGACGCAATACGGCCATGCGCTTCAAGTTCCACGCCAAGCACACCAGGGTCCACTCGGCGCGCACGTTGTCGAGCCCGCGCAGCAGGAACTGGCGAAATCCCATCACCGACTTGATGATGCCGAACACCGGTTCCACGGTCTGTTTCCGGAGCGCGTAGGCGGCGCGGCCGGCCCGGGTCTTGAGGGCGTGCTTCATCTGTTCGACGGGGCTGGCGGGCTGCTCGAGCGGGGCGGGCTCTTCGAAGCGGCGGCGCCAATCCGGATGGTGCTCGTCGCGCCCGACCGCGATCAGCGGTTCGATCCCGGCGGCCTGGCAGCGCTCGACGTTGCGCTCGCTGAAGAAACCGGTGTCGGCCAGCAGTTGGTCGGGCTGATTGAGCCCTTCGGGCAGGGCCGCGATGCGGGCCAGCATCGGCTCGACCTGCTCCTTGTCGTTGCCCGCCTGGGTGAGGTGGGGCACCATCACCAGCATCGACTCCGTATCGACCAGCGCCTGCGCGTTGTAGCACTGCTCGAAGCCGCCGCCGGTCACTTTCATGATGCGCGAGTCTTCGTCGGTCAGATTGAGCTGGTCGTCCGCGCGCGGACCGGGGGCAGGCGGGGTCGGCGGCTTGCCGCCGGGCTTCTTGCCGGTGGCCGCCGCCTTGGCCTGACGCTTGGCCAGCTTGGCATCAAACTCGGCCTGTTCGCGCTCGAAGCGCTCCTTGGCGCGCGCTTCGATCTTGGCCTTGGCGGCCGCGATGGCGGCCAGCCGGTCTTCTCGGCGCTGGATCTCCGCGGGCAGATCCACGCCCTCGGGCACGCAGCTCCGATCGGCCGCTTCGGCCAGCGCGAGCATCTCCTGCACTTCGGCCTTGAGCTGGGCCTCGATCTTCTCGGCGTGCCCATACGAGAGCGCGCTGTGTCGGCTGGCGTTGGCGTGGATCTTGGTACCGTCCAGGCTCACGGTGCCAAAGCGCGAGAGCTGGTTCTCGCGGGCGACTTGCAGCACCTGCACGAAGGCATCGGCGAACTGATCGCCGAAACGGCGGCGGAACGTCGCCAGCGTGTCGTGGTCCGGATGCTGGTCGCACGCGATGAAGCGGAAGGCCAGCGAGTCGTACGTGGCCCGCTCGATCTTGCGGCTCGAATGGGTTCCCGTCGCGTAGCCGTAGATCAGCAGCGACAGCAGCAGCGCCGGGTGGTAGGCATCGCTACCGCGACCCGCGTAGGCGCGCTCCAATGCCGACAGGTCCAGCCCTTCCACCACATCGACCACGTAGCGCGCCAAGTGCGATTCGGGCAGCCAGTCCTGCACCGACGGTGGTAGCAGGTAGTCCGTTTGGCGATCGATCGG
Source organism: Aromatoleum aromaticum EbN1 (assembly GCF_000025965.1). NCBI lineage: Bacteria > Pseudomonadati > Pseudomonadota > Betaproteobacteria > Rhodocyclales > Rhodocyclaceae > Aromatoleum > Aromatoleum aromaticum. Next base: position 2,523,192 of record NC_006513.1, on the reverse strand, counting down.
GCGGAAGCGGCTCATGCTCTCGGGTTCCAGGGGCGACGCGTCATTTTACAGGGGATAGTCCGACACGCTGCTAGGACGTGCACGACCTCGACGCGCCCTGCCGACAACCAGAGCTGGGCAAGATACGGAAACAGCCGACAAGCGGCACGCACGACCGGAACGCTCCCGACCCATGGGGGGTAGGGTCGTGCATTGTTGCACACAAGTTCGACCTTGACGCCGTCGCGTCTCAGCAGCCGCACGAGTTGCTCGCACTGGTTTGCCATGCCCCCTGACGGTGGCGGCATCGGACCGACGATGCACACAGCTGGCACCGCTTCGGCCATGATGGGCGAAACTGCATTCGCGTCGTGCGCTTCACTCATGCCGGGATTCCGCTCGCGTGCCTTCTGCGCATCAGCAACCAGGCGCACAGGCAAATCAAGGTGACGAGGCTGAGCACAACGATAGCGAGCAGGCGCACTCGCAGCTCCGTCATCGTCTCGCGCTGAGGCAGATTGTCCGACGTTTCGAGAACGCGAATCCGCGGGTGCACGCCCGCCGCCACCCCGCCCAGCTGCTCCAGCGCACGGTGGGTCTCGCCCAGCATGCGCACGAGCGGCGCACGGTCGTACTCGAACACGTTGTTGCCCCACCACATATACCATTCGGGCAGGCCGCGGCGATAGAACTCAAGAGCCTTTTCGTCGTGAGTGAACGCGCGGCGGGCCGTCGGTTTTACCGGGGCGAACTTCACATCGGATTGATGACGCATCAGCGCGTCGCGGAAGGCCATCGCGGAAAGTGGCCGGCCGGACGTATCGGTGACATAAAAGTTGTTGAACACGTCGATCATGATCCAGCGAGCATTCTGGCTGTCCCAGATCTCGTTGAAAATGTGGCCTCGACCACCAAAACCGTCAAATGAGAAGGCCCACGGCCGCGAGAAAATACCGGCGGTGGTCGCAAGCCCCGTGAAACTGTCCGCGAAGTCACCGCAGTAGCCCTCACCCTGCTCGGTGATACGAGCGTAGGTGTCTGCGAGATCGGACTGAATCGCTCCGCCACCACGCCTTCCATCCACAAGCAGATGCTGCCCGATCTTGAGCGCAGTAGCCCAATCGTCTCCTTCCACGCGCAAGCCGTGGCGAGTGACGATGTCCGCATAAAGCGGAATAGGCTCCGCAGGCTCGACCGCGAAGCCTTCCGGCACATTCGCAGGCGTCCACTCATACATGGCTGGCTCGGGCTGCAGCAGCAGCGCATTTCGCATCCGAACGAGTTCGGCCGAGTCCTTGAAGTGGGGTGCGAGGGAGCCCACGAGAACGATGGTCACGAGCAGATTCATTGCGAACAGCCAAAACCATACGCGGCGGACGCCGGCTGGCGGCCTTGCTTCTTCGATTTGCGTCACCAGCACAGCCCTTCGACCCGCGCCTCGATCATCTCCGCATTCGGCAGATTGACCAGGTCGAGCACGTACTGCCCGGGCCGCGAATGCGTCGCGAGGACGTCGAAGATCAGCGGGTTCGACACGCCGACGACGAGCACGTCCACCGACGCGATGACTTCGGCGAGATCCGCCTTCAATAGATCGCCGATGTGCGGCAACTGGGTTTCGATGAAGCGGCGGTTTGCGCCGAGCAGGCGCGAGAGTTGCACGTCGGGGTCGTAGATCGAGAGCTGCATGCCTTTGCCGATCAGCTGTTCGGCGAGTACGACGAGTGGGCTCTCGCGCAGGTCGTCGGTGCCGGTCTTGAACGACAGGCCGAGCATGCCGATCTTGCGGTGGCCGGATTCGAGCACTTTCGCGATCGCGCGGTCGATGTGCTGGCGGTTGGACTGCAGGATGCCGGACAGCATCGGCACTTCGACGTCATGCATCTTGGCGAAGTAAGTCGTCGCCCGCAGATCCTTCGGCAGGCAGGAGCCGCCGAACGCGAAGCCGGGCTTCAGGTATGCCGGAGAGATGTTCAGCTGCGTGTCCTGGCAGACGAGGTTCATGACTTCGAACGCGTCGACGCCGAGCGCCTCGCACAGGCGCGCGGTCTCGTTCGCGAACGTGATCTTGAGCGCGTGAAAGTTGTTGCAGCAGTACTTCATCATCTCGGCGGCGCGTACCGAGGTCTGCAGGAATTTGCACGGCAGGTGGCCGAAGAGTTCGCGCAGACGCTCGACCGGATACGCGTGATTCGCGCCGACAACGGTGAACGGCGGCTTGTCGTAGTCGCGGATCGAGCTGCCTTCGCGCAGGAACTCCGGCTGGAAGCACAGGTGAAAGCCTTCGCCGTCGCGCTTGCCGGATTCGGCCTCGATGATCGGGCGGAGCGTCTCTTCGACCGTGCCCGGCACGAGCGTCGAACGGAACACGACGACGTGCGGCACGTCCTTTTCGGCGATCGCGCGGCCGAGATCCTTCGCCAGCCGCAGCACCGCGCCCTGGTCCTGGCTGCCGTTCGCTGCCGACGGCGTGCCGACGCAGACCAGCGAGAGGTCGCTGTCGCGCAGGGCCTGGCGCGTGTCGGTCGTGACCGTGATCCGGCCGCTCGCAGCGACTTTCTCCATCAGCTCGACCATCCCTTCCTCGACGACCGGAGTCGTGCCGGCGCGGATCAGGTCGAGCTTCGCGGCGTCGATGTCGACGCCGACAACGTTGTGCCCGTCGCGCGCGAGGCACGCGAGCGACACCGCTCCGACGTAACCGAGGCCGAAAATGCTTATTTTCATTGGATGACTTCCCTGTTGTCGTGAATCCGGTTGGCGCGGTGGCGGGCAAGGCAGCGCTCGACGATCGCGTCGAGGCGCTCCATCGAGCGCGGCCAGGCATGGTGCGACAGCATCCGCTGCCGCCCGGCCTGCGCAAGGCGCTCGCGCTCAGCGGGGTTTTCGACGACGCGCAGGATTGCCTGGGCGTATTCCGCCGGCTCGTTCGCCACCAGGAAATGCGCTTCGGCAAGCGCGTCCACGCCGCCTGCGGCGACGCCGCTCGAGACGACCGGCACGCCCATCGCCATCGCTTCGAGGATCTTGTTCTGCGTGCCGCGGGCGATGTTCAGCGGCGCGACCATCGCCGCCGAGCGCAGGATGTACGGGCGCACGTCGGCGACCGAGCCGGTCACCGTGACGCCCGGCAGCTCCCCGAGCTTCTGCACCGCCGGCGACGGATCGGCGCCGACGATCAGCAGCTTCATGCCGGGACGGCGCGCGCGCAGCAGTGGCCACGTCCGTTCGCAGAAATCGGACATGCATTCCTGGTTCGGGTAGTAGTCCATGCGGCCGATGAAGCTGATCGTGTCGGCGTCGTATCCGTCGCCATCCGGCTTGAAGAACTCGGCATCAACGCCGTTCGGGAACCAGTCCGTCGCGACGCCGGTCGCGTAGCTTTCGAGCGTCTCCCACTCCGCGCGCGTCGTCGCCGTGCACAGGTCGAACAGCGGCGCGAGCCGCCTTTCCTCGCGCTCCATCTTGCTGCCTTCGAGCCAGTAGCCGAGCTTCAGCGGGAAAGGCTTGTAGCGCACGTATTCGAGCCACTTCTGCGAGTCCATGTCGCCGAAGTCGAGAATCTTCGGGATGCCATGCACGTGCGTCACGTACTGGGCGACCGACGAGCAGTGGACGAAGATCAGGTCGAAGCGCTCCGCAGCGAGCAGGGCATTGACCTTGTCGGCGAGTTCAGGCGACCAGAAGAAACCCATCGAGGACGGCACGGTCGTCGGCAGCCGGGCGACCATGCGCAGCACCTGCACCGGATCCGACACCTTGCCGATCTCGAAGCGCTCGCAGTGCGGCGCGATGCCGGCGCCCTCTTCCGCCTCGGCCTGCGAGCGCGCGAGCGAGCACACCGTCACCTGATGCTTCTGCGACAGGTGCCGGATCATGTTGAACGGGCGGATCTTGCCGCCGCGCTTGGGCGGAAACGGGAAGCGATGGCAGACGTAGAGGATCTTCATGGAAGGTACGCCTTGAGTTCGGTCGTCACGTCATCGGGAGAGCGGCGGTCGAGGAAGATGCGGCTCCAGATCTCCAGGTTCATCAGCGCGAGCAGCGCATCGGTGCCGTCGATCCGGTTCGCATCGTGGTCGGCCATCAGGCGGGCGATCACTTTCGGCTCGAACAGCGCGCGATCACGGACCACGTCGGCCGACAGCAGGCGGCGCAGCACCGGTGCGAGATCGCGTTTCAGCCACGCTCCCATCGGCGTGCCGAAGCCGCGCTTCTTGCGATCGAGAATGCTCGCCGGCAGCACGTCGGCGAGCGCCTCCTTCATCAGGTGCTTGAGGCGCCCGTCCCGGACTTTCAGCGCTTCGGGAATCGCGGCAGCGAGTTCGACGAGCTCCCGGTCGAGCAGCGGCACGCGGCATTCGAGCGACACCGCCATGCTCATCTTGTCGGTCAGCAGCAGCAGGTCGTCGGGCAGCTGGGTTTCGGCGTCGACGGCGAACATGCGGTTTAAAGCGTCTTCGTCGCCGGCCGCGGCAAAGGCGTCGCGCAACGCGTCGGTCGTGCCGGTCCTGCCGTTCATGAGTTCGGCGATCGACGCGCGATCGAGCACCTGCAGATAGTGGCGATAACGCTCGTCGGGAGACAGCTCGGCTGATGCGAGAAAGCCGCGCGCGAGCCGCATCGTGTTGAGCACTTTCGAGTGCCGGTCGCTCGGCAGCATCGCCGCAGTGCGCGACATCAGCTGGCGCGACCAGCGCGGCAGGCGCTGCAACTTGCGCACGTAGTGGCCGCCGAGGTAGCGGCGATAGCCGCCGAAGAGCTCGTCCCCGCCGACTCCCGACAGGATCACCTTGACGTCGCGGCGCGCGAATTCGGACACGAGAAAAGTCGTGATGAAAGCCGAATCCGACACCGGCTCGTCCATGTGCCACAGCAGCTTCGGCAGCAGGCCGACGACATCGGGCGTGACGACGATCTCGTGATGTTCGGTGCCGATCAGCTGCGCGACCTGGCGGGCGTAAGGCAGTTCGTTGTAGAGCTGCTCGGCTTCGCCGCCTTCGAAGCCGATCGCGTAAGTGCGGATCGGGTGCGCGGAATGTTTCGCCATGAACGCGACCACGGCGCTCGAATCCACGCCTCCCGACAGGAAAGCTCCGATCGGCACGTCGCTGACCATCTGGCGATGCACGGCGCGCTCCATGCCGTCGCGGATCCGGCCGATCCACTCCGCTTCGGTGACATAACGGGCGACACTCGACGGCAGCCGCCAGTAGCGCCATTGCCGCACTTCGCCGTTCTCGACCGACAGCAGGGTCGCAGGCGGCAGCTTGCGGATGTCGCGGAACATCGAGTGCGGCGCGGCGACGTAACCGAGGTGGAGGTAGTCGGCGACGACGTCATGGTCGAGTTCGCGCGTGACGCCGGGAAGTTCGAGCAGCGCTTTCGCCTCGGTCGCGAACGCGAGCATGCTGGCGGAACGATGCACGTACAGCGGCTTCACGCCGAGCGGGTCGCGCCCGATCAGCAGGCGTTTGCGCCGTGCATCCCACAGCGCGAAATTGAACATGCCGTCGAGACGGTGCACGAAATCGTCGCCGAACGCGTCATAGAGGTGCACCAGCACTTCGCTGTCGGACCCCGTCTTGAACCGGTAGCCCCGCTCCTGCAATTCGGCGCGTAGTTCGCGAAAGTTGTAGATCTCCCCGTTGCACACGCCCCACAGCGTGTCGTCCGCGTTGGAAATCGGCTGGTGCCCGCCTGCCAGATCGATGATCGACAGACGACGCATCGCGATGCCGCAGCGCCCGTCCGCGTCGATGTACCGGCCTTCGTCGTCCGGCCCGCGGTGGCGCGTCACGTCGCCCATCGCCGACAGCTGCGCCGGCGAAACGGGCGCGGCGTCGAAACGATAGATGCCGTGAATGCCGCACATCGCGTTACCTCGCTCCGGCCAGCAAGGCCTCGCGCCCGCGCGTTGCAAGCGCACGCTGATAAACATCCTGGTAGCGACCGACGCTGTTCGCCCAGGTCCGCTCGCGCTCGACGAACGCGCGCGCGTTCGCCCGCATGCCGGGCCACGCTTCACGGTTGCCGAGGACCGACGCGATCGTGTCGGCGAGCGCATCGACGCTGCCGGCCTTGCACAGGAATCCGGTTTCACCGTCGCGCACGAGCTCGCGGTGGCCGCCGACATCGGATGCCACGAACATGCGTCCCTGGGCCATCGCTTCGAGCGGCTTCAGCGGCGTGACGAGCTCGGTGAGCCGCATCGGCAGGCGCGGATAGGCGAGTACGTCGATCAGCTCGTAATATTTCTGCACCCGGTTGTGCGCGACCCGCCCGGTGAAGACGACGCGGTCGGCAATGCCTTCGGCAACCGCCTGGCGCCGCAGCGCCTCTTCCTGCACGCCACCGCCGACCAGCAACAGGCGGATTTCGGGGAAGCGCCCGACGAGCCGGGCGAGCGCCGACACCAGCAGGTGCAGGCCCTCGTAACCGTAGAACGATCCGGCGAAGCCGATCACCGTCTTGCCGTCCAGGCCCAGCTCGGTGCGCAGCGCGGCATCGGGTTCGGTGCCGAACTTGAACGCGCCGGCATCGACGGCGTTCGGAATCACCGTGATCTTGTCCGCTGCGATGCCGCGCGACGCGATGTCGCCGCGCAAACCTTCGCAGATCGTCGTGACCTGGTCGGCGTGGTGCAAGGCAAAGCTCTCGAGCGCGCGCGACAGGCGGTAGCGCAGGCTGCCTTCGGTCGTGGTGCCATGATCGACCGCGGCGTCCTCCCACGACGCCCGCAGTTCGTAGACGACCGGCAACTTGCGCCGGCGCGCGACCCACAGGCTCGGCAACGCATTCAGTACCGGCGAATGTGCGTGGATCACGTCCGGCTGCAGTGCGCGGACGAGTTCGTCGAGACGCGCGGCGGTAAACCGCATCTGCGCCAGCAGACCGGCTTCGTCGGGCGCGGGCGTGCGATGAAAACTCAGCCCGTCGGCATCCTCGACCAGCCCCGTCGACTTGCCCTGCTTGGGCGTCGTCAGGTGGAACGTCTCCCAGCCCAGCGCGCGCTGCTCGCGCACGATCGCTGCGGTACGGAACGTGTAGCCACTGTGCAGCGGGAGCGAATGGTCGAGGACGTGCAGGATGCGCATCGGTCACACCGCCGCGGCGAGCTCCGGCGCCCGCGCGGGACACCCTCCGGAGCTGCGCACGAAGGCTTCGAACATCATCAGCGACCACAGCGGCGAGCTGTAGTCGCGGGCCCCGGACTGATGCGCGTCGACGAGATGGCGCAGGTAATCCGGGTTGAATATCCCGGTCGCCGCAAGCGTCTCGCCGAGCACGGTCTGCCGCACACGCTCCCGGAGCGGCCCGCGGAACCAGCGGGAAAGGGGCACCGAAAATCCCATCTTGGGGCGATAGAGCACATCGTTCGGCAGCAGCGGCTCCATCGCCTTCTTGAACAGGTACTTGCCTTCCTGCCCCTTCACCTTGAGGCCGGACGGCAAGGTCGCGAGCCATTCGACGAGCTTGTGATCCATCAGCGGCTCGCGGACTTCGAGCGAGTGCGCCATGCTGGCGCGATCGACCTTGGTGTTGATGTCGCCTACGAGGTAGGTCTTGAGGTCGACATACTGGATCAGCGCCAGCGCGTCGTCGGTGTGCGCCGTCGCCGCATGGCGGCGGAAGACCTCGATCGCGTTGTAGCCGGCGAGTTCGCTGCGGAAGCGGTTCGAGAACAGTTGCCGACGCATCGCGTCGCGCAGGATCGACACCGAGTGGAAATAGGCCTGCAGCGAATCCCGCGCGAGCGCCTGGAACGTAGTCTTCGCACGGAACATTCGCGGCGCCCAGTCCGCCTTCGGATAGAGGCGGCCGAGCAGGCCGAACATTGGCTGGCGCACGCCGAGCGGGAGCGCCCCGCGCATCCGCTCTTCCATCAAGTGCAACCGGTAGCGGCGGTAACCGCCGAAACTCTCGTCGCCGCCGTCGCCCGACAGCGCGACGGTGACCCGTTTGCGCGCGAGCTGGCAGACGCGCCACGTCGGGATCGCCGAGCTGTCGGCATAGGGTTCGTCATACAGTCCGGCGAGCGTGTCGATCAGGTCGAAATCGTCCGACTTCACCGTCTCCACGTAATGATTGGTGCGGTAGCGATCCGCGACCTTCTGCGCGAAGTCGGACTCGTTGAATGCGGGATCGTCGAATGCGATCGAGCAGGTGTGGACAGGTTCGTCGGAAAGGCCGGCCATCGTCGCGACGACTGCGCTCGAATCGACACCGCCGGACAGGAAAGCGCCGAGCGGCACCTCCGCGATCATGCGCAAGCGCACGGATTCGCGCAGCCGCGCGGTGAGTTCGGCACTGGCCTCGGCGAGCGACAGCGGGTTATCGAGCATGAAATGCACGTCCCAGTAACACCGCGGCTGCGGCACGGGCTGGCCGCGCCGCACGCACAGCGTTTCGGCCGCGCCCAGCTTCTTCGCCCCGGCGAAAATCGTGCGCGGTTCGGCGACGTAACCGAGTGCAAAATATTCTTCGACTGCGTGCGCATCGATGCGGCGGTCGAGCAGCGGGTGCTGCATCAGCACTTTCAGTTCGGAACCGAATGCGAACGTGCCGTCCGGCAGCAGCGCATAGAACAGCGGCTTGACGGCGAGCCGGTCGCGCGCCAGGAAAAGCGTCTCGCGGTTGCGGTCCCACAGCGCGAAGGCGAACATGCCGCGAAAGCGCTGCACGCAGTCCTCGCCCCACGCCTCCCACGCATGCACGATGACTTCGGTGTCGCTGCGGGTGTGAAAGGCGTGGCCGAGTGCTTCGAGTTCCGGCACCAGTTCCTGGAAGTTGTAGATTTCGCCGTTGAAAACGACTGCGACCGAGCCGTCCTCGTTGAACAGCGGCTGCTGGCCGGTGGACAGGTCGATGATCGACAGGCGGCGGTGCGCGAGCGCGATGCCGGGCTCGAAGTGGTAACCACCTTCGTCCGGGCCGCGGTGCACCTGCACGTCATTCATGCGGCGCACGAGGTCGCGGGAAAAGTCGCGCTTGCCGCGAAGGTCGAAAAGCCCGGCGATACCGCACATGACGCAGTTCCTTTGTCAGGCTACACGGCGCAACGGCAGCGCCGCCTCGAGGGAAGTTCGATAGAGCGCTGCATAACGATCGACCATGACGTCGAGACTGAACTCCGCATCGACTCGCCCGCGGCCCGCATCGCCATGTCGCCGGCGCAGCATTCCATCGGCAACATATGGTGCCAGCGCATCGGCCAGCGCGACATAATCGGAAGGGGGTACGAGCTTCCCGCTAACGCCATGCTGGACGAGTTCGGGATTGCCGCCGACATCGGTCGCGATCACCGGCAAGCCGCTCGCCATCGCTTCGAGGATCGTGTTCGAAATGCCTTCCGCGAGCGACGGGAGCGCGAAGATGTCGAGGCCGCGCATGACATCGGGGACATCTGTCCGCTCGCCGGCAAGCCACACGGCGTGGCCGATGCCAGCGGCGCGGACCTCGGCTTCGATGCTGCCGCGCGAGGCCCCGTCACCCGCGACGATCAGTCGCAGGCGGTCCGTGCCGGGCGCACGCTGCGAGACGAGGTGCGCGACCGCCCGGACGAGATTGCCCTGATCCTTGACCGCCTGCAGGCGGCCGACGGTGCCGACGAGCACCTCGTCGTCCCCGCCGAACGGCGAGCCCGCGATCGGCGGACGTCCGCCATCCGACGGCCGGAAACGCGCCGGGTCGACTCCGTTGCAGATCCGCTCGACGCGCGCGGCGGGGACGCGAACCGCGTCGGTAAGGTAGAGCGCGAGGTGCCGTGACAGCGCGACGTAGCGACTGACGAACGGACGGTACAGCCGTCGGACAAACTGCAGCTTCCGCCGAGTTCCGCCCGGATCCGCCACATCCCAGCCGTGTTCACCGTGAATTCGCACCGGAACGCCGGCCGCGCGAGCAGGCACGACGGCTTCGAGCGCGGCGAGATTGCGGGTATGCACGATCGCGGGCCGCCTGTCGCGGAACAGGCGAAAGAGCTGGGGGTAGACCTTGACGCCGTGACCTGGCGGTTTGTCGAGCGAGATGAACTCGACGTCAGGCCGAACGATGCGGCGGCAGAATGCCGGCGCGCATTGCGTCAGCGCCACGACGACGTGCCGGAAGCGGTCGGAGGGCATGCGGTTGATCAGATTCACGACGCCGTTTTCCAGCCCGCCGACATCGAAGCGGTAGACGACGTGCATCACGAGCAGGGGCTCGGCGCTCATCGCCTTGCCTCCGCCGCGAGGAGCGTCGCCTCGATCACCGCCGCATGCTGGCGAACGAACGTCTCGGCAATCGCTTGACCCGAGGCCTCGGACTCGCCCATCGGCACCGTGACGACGATCAGCGCCGAGTCGTCCGGTTGTCCGGTCAGGAGATCGGCCGCAAGCAGCGCCTTCGCAAGGTAGTCGTTACTGACGATGCGCCCGTCGATCCAGTACCAGCTCCATAATTCCAGCCGCTCGCCGCCGCGACGCAACCCCGCCCAACGCACCTCTCCGACGCTCAGTCGCCCCTCTCCGGTGCGGTTGCGCCGCCACCCCGAACCTTCGGCGCCATCGAGGCTGTTTCCGTGCATCACGAGTTCCTGTCCCTTGCTCTGACTGGCGTAGTAGGCGACGTAAAGACCGACTACAGCGCCATCGGTCCTTCGATAGGCCTGGAACATTTCACCACGATGCCCTTTGAACGCCGGCCGGTACGTATGCTCTACGCCATCGAGCGGCTGCCAGCCGTCCTGCGCGGCAGGCACGTCGAGCGCGACGTGGAATGGCTCGACAGGCTGCTGGATTTGCGACAGCACCATCGGGAAAAACGCCGTCGCCAAGGCTGTCGGCACCAGGGCAAGCCATTGTCTCCGGCCGGAGACAGCCTGTTCGCGATCCGCTGACTGCGTCGGACCGGCGTTCTCCTTCCAGCGGGCGCCGATCATGAACATCAGGAAAATCACGACGCCGAAAAAAACCCAACCGTAGACTATATGGATGAAACCTTGGACAAACTCGGATCCAAACTGGTATCCGATCATGACCGTAATATAGGCACGAATCCAGTTCGCAACGATCGGCACGATCAGGGCGACCAGCATGAAAAGCAAGCGCCGCTTCAGGCTGGTGTAGTTCAGATAGGCATAGAGCGCGCCGATCATCAGCGACGCGGCGAGGTACCGCAAACCACTACATGCTTCGACGACCGACCACCGGCCATTCGGCACGACAAAATGGAGCCCTTCCTGGTAGACGGGGACGCCGGTCGCGCGCAGCGCAAGCACGGTGAAGTCGGCCGTGTACTTCATCAACACCGGCAGCAGGAATTCGCCGGCCGGAACGCCAAAGAACAGAAAAAGCAGAGGAAAGGCGAGCACGCGCGCGAGCCGCCAGCCGATCACTGCAATCACGCTGAAAACAAGAATCAGCGCCAGCGAGAAGTGCGCCGGTGCGGATGCGCTGATCAGTTCCGCAACGAGCCAGGCGATACCCGCCGGCACGAGCGCGATCAGCATCACGGGCGCAGGCACCAGGGCCAGGGGGCTGAGCGCCTCCCGCTTTCGCCACACCAGCCAGGCAAAAATCGGAAGCACCACCAAGCCGTGAGCGAAAGTGTCGGACCTCCACCATATGCTGGCGATCTCGACTGCCGTGTCCCTATACCAGCTGATGACCCACAGGAAAGTGGCGACCAGCGCCGCGGAGACAATGGCAAAACCGGCGGGCCGAGCTGTTTTCGCACCGCCGCGACAATCGATCCCCAGATCCCTGTAGTCGGCGTCGCGTTTCATGTGGTCATCATCCCAGGTTGCGCACGATGTGCGGCCCGATCGCGTTCGCCACCCGTATCGGCAGCCGGCGCCACAGCGCGATGAAGGCGCGGTACTTCGGATTCATCGGGTTGTTCTGCGGCACCGAGTCGCGCCTGTAGAGACGGTATTCGTACGACAGCGGCTGCGGCTCGAAGCCCCAGTTCTTCTTGAAGCTGAACGGACCGGTGCCGATCTTGCTGCGGCCGAAATCGAACAGCCGGCAGCCGCGCGCGGCGGCGCGGCGCATCAATTCCCAGTATTTGAAATCGTTCGCCGCGACGTCGCGCGCCATCACCGCATCGCCGGCGTAGTACGGCAGGACTTCGTCGCGAAAGTAGAAACTCAGCACGCTCGACAGCGCATTTCCGTCCGCATCACTCACAGTGAGCACTTCGCAGTCCGGTCCGAAATCCTTCATCAGGCGTGCGAAAAATGCTTTCGGCAACGCCGGCGTGCCGTGCCGCAACACGTTGTCGGCATACAGCGAGAAAAAGCGCTCGACATCCGGCTCGACCCGGCTCGTCAGTCCGTGCCTGATGCCCTTGCGCACCATCGCACGCTGCTTGCGCGGGATCGCGAGCAGGTTCGCGTCGTCATCCGCCTGGATCTCCTTACGGAACGTCACGTACAGGTCCTGCCGCGGCCACTCCTCGTGGCGAGGGGTGAGGTTGCGCAGCTCCAGGTGCTGGACGCGCAAGCGGCGCGCGAGCGTTTCGGCTTCCGCCTCGACGAGCGCAATGCCCTCGGGATCGCCGGCCGGGCCGCCATAGACACAGAAAGGCAGGGACGTCAGGGCATGGCCGAACAGCCGGCTATTGACTTCGGCGAGCGGCAGCACGGCGATGATGTCGCCGGCACGTTCCGCATACAGGAAGAAAGTCCGGTGGCGGAAAATTTCACGGATGATCCCTTGCCACGCCGACAGGTGGAAGAACGTCGCGTCCGGGCAGCCGCGGACAAATGCGTCCCAGCGGCCGTGATCAGCGCCGGTGAGTTGCCTGACGACCACCGGTACCCGATCCATCGTCAGTGCTCCCGGGACGACGGGCTTTCGGCCCCGGAGCAGAACACCTGGTCCGCCCGCCCCCAGGAAAAGTCGCCCAGCAGATGACGCAGGCGCTCCTCGGTGCGTTCGAGGTTCAGGTAGTGGCGAAACCGCGTCCGCGCCGAGGCCGCCGCGACCCGCGGCTGTCCGGGATCGAGCTCCCACGGATGGAAGTAGAAAATGGCCGCGCGGCGGTCGTCGCGATTGACCTTGTCGATCTGCCAGCGCGACACCACGTAGGGCAGCAGGCGGAAGTAACCGCCTCCGCCGGCCGGCCAGTTGCGTCCCAGCCAGTGCATCGTCGTGACCGGGACTTCGAGCAGGCCGTTGTCCAGCCGGTATGGAAAGCGCGGCGCGTCCGGCATGCCGTAGTGATCGTGCCGCACCGGGTACACACTCGAACTGTATGCGTATCCGGCCTGCGCGATGCAATCGTGCGCCCACAGGTTGGTCTTGCCGATCGAGAAGCTCGGGGCGCGATAGCCGGTGACCGGCTGGCCGGAGAGGTCCTCGAGCACCTTCCTCGCCCGGACGATGTCGGCGAGGAAGGCTTCGGGCGACTGGGCAGTGGCGCGCTCGTGCGCGTAGCCGTGGCTCGCCACTTCATGCCCACGTGCAGCGATGCGCTGCACGAGCAGCGGATAGCGCTCCGCGACCCAGCCGAGCGTGAAGAATGTCGCGCTCGTCCTGTGCCGCTCGAGGAGTTCGAGGATCAGCTCGACGTTGCGCTCGACCCGGCACGGTATCCGCTCCCACTCGCTACGCGGGAAATGCGGGGCGAGCGCGGACACCTGGAAATAGTCTTCGACATCGATCGTCAGCGCGTTCACGATCACCGTGCTCACTGGAGCACCCTCGCGCTACGCGCGGTCCCGCCAAGCGGGACTGAGCGCTTCTTGGGGCGGCCCGGCGAAGTGCTCATGCCGGCTGCGCCTGTTTTTCATGCGCGTCGAGCCACGCCGCGAGGTGCGCGGCGATGCGCTGCGCCGCCCGGCCGTCCCAGTATTCCGGCACCCGCCCGCGCTTGCCCTCACCGGCGCGAACCGTATCGACCGCTGCCCGCAGCGCCGCCGGATCGACGCCGACGAGCGTGTTCGTGCCCTGTTCGACGGTGATCGGACGTTCAGTGTTCTCGCGGATCGTCAGGCACGGCACGCCCAGCGCAGTCGTCTCCTCCTGGATGCCACCCGAATCGGTCAGGACGACTGTTGCTCCCGCCATCAGGCCGAGCATCTCGAGATAGCCCTGTGGCGGCAGGATGATGAAACCCGGCGCGCCGAGTCGGTCGAGCATGCCGAACCGTTCGAGGTTGTGGCGCGTGCGCGGATGCAGCGCGATCACCAGCGGCAGGCGCGTGCTGATCTCGCGCAGCGCCTCGATGATCGGCCCGAGAGTTTGCGTATGATCGACGTTCGACGGGCGGTGCAGCGTCACGACGCCGTAGCCGCCGGCGATCCGTTCGCGCGCGTACCCTGCGGCTGCGAGCAGCCCGGCCGGCGGCACGGCCTTCGGCAGGTTCGCGAGCAAGCTGTCGATCATGACGTTGCCGACGAACACCACGCGCCCGGGCGCAATCCCTTCGCGCGCGAGATTGTCGTGGGCGCTGCGTTCGGTCGTATACAGAAGATCGGAAATCTGGTCCGTCAGGATGCGATTGATCTCTTCGGGCATCCTGCGGTCATGACTGCGCAGGCCGGATTCGACATGCGCGACCGGCACATGGCGCTTGACCGCGACCAGTGCGCACGCGAGCGTCGAGTTCACGTCGCCGACCACCAGCACCGCGCGCGCGCCGTGCTCGTCGATGACGGGTTCGAAACGCCTCATCACTTCGGCAGTCTGCACTGCGTGGCTGGCCGAACCCACTTCGAGGTTCACCTGCGGGTGCGGCAGATCGAGGTCGGCGAACAGGCGCTCGTTCATCGCGCTGTCGTAGTGCTGCCCGGTGTGCACGAGCAGCGTCCGGACCGGCGGCCGATGGGCTGCGAGGGCGCGGATGATCGGCGCCATTTTCATGTAGTTCGGCCGCGCCCCCACGACGCAGATCACCGGCGCCGCCGCCCCTGACTCAATCATGAGGCGAATCCTCCGTCGTGCCGTCGCGCCGCACCGCAGCCAGGAGCTGGTTGAGGACGTCGAGGGTGGCCGACAGCGAATGTTCGAGCCCGGCAATCCGCGCCTCGATGCGCTGCACGTCGAAGCTGGCTGCCATGCCGGCGACCTGCCCAGCCAGCCCGTGGGGGATCACCAGGCGAGCCGGATCGATCGATCCCGGGGCAAAAGCGCCGTCCTGGAACGGCACCGGTTTTCCGTTCGTGCCCCGCCGCAGCACCGGGTCGAACTCTTCCTTCAGTTCGGCGACGATCTCGCGCACGTCTTCCCCGGACACTTCGTGACGCTCGGCGAGAAATGCGGACAGCATCAGCCTGTCGCACAGGGCGTTGATGCGTCGCGGGATGCCACCGGTGTAGCCATAGATCGCATCGAACGCCGCGGGGGCAAAAACCGGGTCGTTCTCCCAGCCGACATGATGCAGGCGATGCTCGATATAGGCGCGCGTCTCCTCGGCGTCCATCGGACCGAGATGATACGAAGCGATCACACGCTGCCGCAGCTGCTGCATCTGCGGGCTCTGCATGACTTCCCTGAACTCGGGCTGACCGACGAGGAAGCTCTGCAGCAGCGCGTGATCCTCGAGCTGGAAGTTCGACAGCATGCGAAGCTCTTCGACCGCTTCCTCGTAGAGGTTCTGCGCCTCGTCGACAATCAGCAGCGCCCGCTTGCCCGCTGCGGCGAGCGACACGAAGTAGGTTTCGAGCGCGAGCAGCAGGCCGGCCTTGTCGAGGCCCCGGCTCGGCACGCCGAACGCCACCGCGACCATGCGCAGGATGTCGTTCTGATCGACCTGCGTGCTGACCAGGTTCGCCGCGACGACCTTGCTGGGCTCCAGACGCTCGAGCAGGCTGCGCACCAGCGTCGTCTTGCCAGCGCCGATTTCGCCCGTCACGACGATGAACCCCTCGTTCTGGTGCAGCCCATATTCGAGATACGCCATCGCCCGCCGATGACCACGGCTGCCGTAAAAAAATGCCGGATCGGGATTGAGCTGAAAAGGCTTTGCGCGAAGCTTGAAATACGATTCGTACATTCGACCCCCGGTCAGAACTGCATGCCGACACTGGCAGTCAGGATGTTTTCCGTGAAATCGCTGGTCCCCGACGCCCGCTGATGGCGGTAAATCAGGCTCCCGGCCGTTCGTCTACCGAAGCGCGAGCTGACCCCGAGCGAAAACGTCGTCCGCCTCGTCTCGGCGTCGGACGTACCTGAGCCTTCCGAGTAGGAACGGACGACGCTGGTATTCAACGTCGCGGCGGGCGACAGGCTGTGGCTCAGGGAAACGGTTCCCGAGCGCGTCTCGACGTCGTTGAAGAGCGAAAGATCGTCGCGTGGGTCGCTGACCAACGGCTCGCCGAGGCGGGAGCGTTCGCGGCGCTGCAGCGAGAGCGTCAGAACGTTGCGCGCACCGACCAACGACACGCTGCCGCGCAGTGTCCGGGCGAGGAAATAGTTGTTGGTCACGAACGTGTCCCGCAGCCCGATTCCCGGATAACCGAGTTGCTGACGCACGAGAGCCTCGCGTTCGAACGGATCCGGCACTTCAGTCGCGAGCGCATCGAAGAGGCTCCGGAACGCGGGATCGTCGAAAACGCTGCCGTTCGTCTCCAGCGACGACGTGATGTCGCGCGAATAGGAAACATTCCACCACGACAGCGGCCGGCGATGGTTGAAATCGAGGTAATAGCTGCGACCGAAAATCCGGTCTTCGGCAGTGGCCGAGAGGGTCGTTCTTGGCGTCGGATTCCAGTCGAAACCGGCGCCGGTGATCGAGCTGCTCTCACCGGAGAGCACGGAATACTCGTTCGACTCGTGGCCGGCGATGGCACGCAGGCGCAACTGTGGCGACACGTACAGGAATATCGTCGCACGAGCGATTTCCTCCGACACCTCGCTGTCCGTCGCGTCGTCATAACGTGTGTCGGCACGCGAATAATCCAGTGACCAGCCCACTCTACCGAAAGCGTGCGGATCGGAGAGCTGGCCGCGCGTGTTCTCGACCGTGCGCGACAGGATGCCCGAGCCGCTGTCGAGCCAGTTCATCCGGTAGCTGGCGACCCCTTCGGGACCGGCACCGAGCCTGAAGTGCAGGCGCGGGCCGAGCGAAAAAATCCGCGTCTCGTTGCCGCTGTCGGTAGAGAGAAAATCCTGCGATGACCGGCCCCTCAGATCCGATCTGTTGTTGCGGCTCACCAAAGCCGACATGTCGACGAAAAGGACGTCTTCGACCGCTTCGACCTGGCCTCGCCCCTGCATCGCGACGAACGATGTATTCCGGTCGCTGTCATTGGCGTACATGACACTGCGCAGGCGGGCATCGAGGTTCCCGGTGATGCGGCCCTGGTCGCGGGCAATCGCGATCGCCGGCGTGACTTCGGCGATCCAGTCGCCGCCGCCGTTCTCGGTTGCGCGGGAATTGTCGGAATAGGTCAGCCTTGAATGAATCGAGGGTTGCACGATGAATACCTGCGCGTTGACGTTCCCGGCGACGATCATCACGCCGGCAAGCGCAAGAAGTTTCATGCTCGCGCTGCCCCCACAGCACCGGCGAGTTTCAGGCTGCCGCGTCTGTCCGCGAGTCCGCACCGTGCTCTTCCGTTCGAGAACCTCCGCCATAACCATATCCGTAGCCGTATCCATATCCGTAGAGGCTGCCGCGTCCGCCCTCAGCCGCCTTGTTGAGCACGAGGAGCTTGACCGGGCATGCGTCGATTGTCGAAAGCGCCTGCTGGACCGTGCCGTGGGTCGTCCGGTCGGATTCGACGACCATCACGACCTGCCCCATATGGGTCGCGAGAACCCGCGCTTCGGTGGTCGCCAGCAGCGGCGGGGAATCAAATACGATGATCCGTTCCGCGTAACGCGTTGCCATTTCTTCGAGCAGACGGTTCATCGCATCCGAGGCGATCAGCTCGGTCGCGCGCTGATGAACCATGCCGGCGGGGAGAATCGAAAGCTTCTCGACGCTGGTTCGCAGCATGACTTCGGAAAGGTCCCCGACGTCGCCCACCAGCACGTCCATGAGGCCTTTCCGAGGCGGCAGGCCGAGGCGCGAAAGGACCGCCGGTCGGGAAAAATCGGCATCGACCAGCAGGACCGTGTGATCGAGTTCCATCGCGATGCTCATCGCGAGGTTGATCGCGGTAAACGACTTGCCTTCGCCCGGCAACGCGCTGGTGACCATGATCAGGTTGCCATTGGCCACCGCCGCGGCACCCCTGCCCTGCGCATTGTGAATCAGCGGGCGCTTGATCACCCTGTACTCCTCGGCGATCACCGAGCGCGGGTGGTTTGGCGTCACGAGTCCGAGTTGCGTCAGGCGATCCAGATCGAGTTCGATGCTGACTGCCTGTGCAGCAACTCGCTGCGCCTCTGCGGCGCGTTCGCTGCGCTTGGCGTGCGCAGGCGAAGCTGCCGAAATGGGGCCTGGAGCGTCCGCGGTTTTCCTGGCTTCGATGACGATGCCGGCATCCTCCTCCGGCGTCTGCCCGTCGGCGCGCTGCAACTGGCCGAGGCGCTCGACGGCCTTTTCGATGAGACTCATTGATTGATCTCTCCTAGCCCTGCAGCAACTGAACCATCGCGGTCATCCCGGCGACCACCACGATGAACCCTGCGACGCCTCCGCCGAATGCCAGCAGCCCCCGCCGTCTTCTCTTCTGGAGCACCGGATCCGCGACCAGCGAAACTGCGCCCAGCACCGGCAAGCCGATGATTTCCCGCAGCGAACGCACGTTGTCGAAAGCCGGGCGAAGCTGCGAAAGCAGGAAAGCCAGTGCAATGCCGGCACCCAGCCCGATCAGCCCGGCAAGCGGCATCAGCAGCGCGCGATTCGGCGCCGCCGGCTTGTTCGGCAAGCTCGGCGGGTCGATCACGCGAAATTCGGTGACTCCCCCCTGAGCGGTCATTTCCACCGACATGTTGGCCGATTCGCGCCGCGCGACCAGGGCTTCGTAATTGCGCTTATGCACTTCGTAATCGCGGTTCAACTGCGTCTGCTCGGCTTCGATCTTCGGCAGGAGTTCGGCCGACGAGCGCAACTGTGCGAGCCGCGAACCGAACTCGGCCACCCGCGCCTCCAGCGATGCGACCCGCGCCTCGGCCTCGGCGAGTGAAATCTTCATCTGCTGGACGACCGGATTGGCATTCGGCGCCCAGGGCGCGCCGGTGTCGACCTTCCGCATTGCTTCGACTTCTTTCTGTTTCTGCTCCTCGAGCTGCGCAATCACACGCCGTACGCCGACGATGTCGGGATGCTCATCGGTGTAGCGCAGCAGCAGGCCATCCAGGTTTTTTTTCAGCGCGTCGATCCGTCCGTCGATCTCCGGCAACGCCACCGACAACGGGTTGGGCGGCTGTGCCAGGAGCACGGGCTCTTCCCCGACAAGCTGACGCTTGAGCGAATCGCGGGAATTCTGCGCTTCCTTCAGTTCGAGTTCCGCCTGCCGCAGCTGCGCCGACAATTCCGCCATCTGCGAAACGTAGTCGCGCCCCCCGTCCCCGAGCAGCGCCATGTTGCGCAGACGGAAGTCCTTCAGGCGGTTTTCCGCTTCGCCGAGCTTCTGTTCGTAACCGGCGATCTGCTCGTCGATGAATCGCCGCGCCGACGTCGAATCCTGCCGCTTGCCGACCAGCCCCGATTCCACGAACAACGATACCAGGGCCTGGACAATGCGCTGCGCGCGCTCGGGATGAGCATCCTGGTAAGCCAGCGTGAACAGGTTGTTCCGACCGGCCCCCCGGATCTGCAGCCCGCGGGTAAGCTCGGCGATGAGCGCTTCGCGCTGTGCCGGAGTGCGCGCCCCCGGGTCGAGGTCGGCCATCGTGATGAGTTTTTCGACGTTCGGCCGGGTAATCAGCGTGCGGCTGAGAATCGCGATCTGCTGGTCGATATTGGGCTGAACGGCGAGTCCAGACATCAGCGGACGCAGCACCGACTGCGTGTCGACGTAGATGCGCGCCGTGGATTCGTATCGGTCCGGCATCGAATAGATCACGAAGCCTCCCGTGATGCCGGCGATCCACGCGAAGGCGAGGCCCCACCAGCGGAACCGCCACATTCCCCGCACGTGCCCGGCTATCTGCGAAAATAGCTCTTCCATCAGCGCCCCTCGTCACCGTCCGAATCGATGTGCCGTGCCGTGTTGCCCAGACACACAGCCCAAGTCAGGAAATCAGAACCAGCTCTGGGGAATGATCAGCACGTCACCCGGCCGCATTTCGACGTTCGCCGACACGTCACCTCGCTTGAGCAGGTCCTTGACGCGGACGCTGTACTGCTTGTTTCCTTCGCCGGTACGAAGGATCGAGGCGCCATTGCCGTCGGCGAATTCGGTGACGCCTCCGACTGCGATCATCACGTCGAGCAGCGTCATTTTCTGGACGTAGGGCAGGACTTGCGGAGTTGCCGCCTCGCCGACCACGCGGATCTGTTCGCTGTAGGGGCCGACAAAACTGGTCACGATCACGGTCACGACCGGCTCGCGAATGAATTTCGCAAGCGCCTGCTCGATGTCGCGCGCCAGCGTCGAGGAGTCTTTCCCGAGCGCCGGAAGATCTTCGACGAGCGGTGTCGTGATCTTGCCGTCGGGCCGGACCGGCACCGCCATCGACAACTCGGGGTTTCGCCAGACGACGATGTTCACGCTGTCGCCCGGCCCGATCACGTAGTTGTATGCAGCATCCGACGCTACCGCCGGAGCGGGTGGAAACGAGGACGTCGCGCACCCCGACAACAACCCCGCTGCAACGGTCACCCCAAGAAACTTGCGGACACTGTCCCCCGACATCGATGCACTCTCTACCATCATCTATGCTCTCCCTCTGGATCGGCGCCCATCATGCACCGAGCAAATTTCCTTCATGCTACGAATCGTAACCCCTTATGCCGCAGGAAAAAATACACAACCGCTTACAGCGTCCCTAACCCCCTGCCGGTAGAGTTCAGCGCGCGGCCTGAAACGGACCACGCTCTTCTTGCCCCCGAATTCTTCCGGGCGCTTTCCTCCTCCAACGACGAGGCGCGAACACACATGACAGAATCAGCTTACCACGCCGAGGGCATTAAAAAAGCGAGCCAGTCTCGCTTGAAACCGTCCCTTTCAATCGTCGATCACAGATTCGGCGCAATGGATCCTGACTTCGCGATCACGCGGGATGGATATCACGTTCGAATGGTCCATGATGAAATGGACGAGGTACACGGCAAAATCAGCAAGCTCATCCAACGAATGTATTCTTGGCGAGGACTTGCAACGGATCAGCCGGCGAAGCTCCCGAAACACGCCGGTCAGACAACGCTGGCGGCATGCAAGGGAGACCTTCTTTTTGGCACCCTGACCGTGGGCATCGATTCGCCCCGAGGCTTACTCGCCGACACACTTTATCAGGGCGAGATCGACGAAGCGCGCAGCAATGGCGCACGGGTATGCGAAGTGACCCGCCTGGCGATGGATCCGTCCCACAGTTCACCGGAAGTGCTGGCGTCGGTTTTTCACCTGGCTTTCATGATCACGCGCCTCGTGCATCGCATGACGGATCTCTTCGTCGAAGTGCATCCCCGGCATACGGCCTTCTACAGCCGCATGATGGGCTACGAGGTCGCGGGGCCGGAACGCATCTGCCCGCGCGTCGGCGCCCCTGCAGTGCTGATGCGGCTTTCACTCGAACACGCGGAACGGGAAATCCGGCGCATCGGCGGAAACGAGTCGACGCGGGACCGCAGCCTTTACCGCTTGTTCTTCTCGTCCGTCGAACAAGACAGGATGCTACTCGACCTGCAAGGTCTGCGCTTCGCAGTCTGAACCGACAGCGCGCCGCTACATCGGGCGCCAGTCCTAATCGGTGCTCCCCGTTTGTTGTTCCTGAGCAGCGGAACGAGTTCGCGAACGAATCCCGGCAAAGCGTCACCCGATTCTCCGCAGCGTCATGCTGCCTGCAGTCGCCTCATGACGCGCCCTCGTCCGCGCAACGGCCCCATTATTCCGGGCAACCAGGAAAGAAAACGGGCGCCGAAGCGCCCGCGGGGTTCAAATCGTCAGGAGACGATCAGAACGAGTGATTCACACCGATCAGGAAGTTGCGGCTGTCTTCGTCGAAGAGGGGGGCGCCAGTGGTCTCGTCAGTCCTTTTAGCGAGGACCGAGTAAGCCGTGTTGTCGTCGTTGTCGACTTGCGTGTAGCCGACGTAAGCGAGCGTGCGCTTCGACAGGCTATGCGAGTACATCAACGACCAGGCAGCGGCGTCGCTGTCGTCCGCGTCCGCATCCGTGCGGCCATAGGACAGGTGGACCTTGCCGGCCGAGCTGACCGGAACCACGCTGCCGACCTGCCAGACCTTGTTGTCGTCTTCCGCAGCGGTGGCATCCTTGATGATCTGGTACGAGCCCATCAGCTTGAACATGCCGAAGTCGTAAGCGGCACCCAGGTACGCTTCCTTCTTGGTGTCATCAGCAACCCCGTTGAACTTCTCAGTCGGGATCGCGCCGGCGTCCTGCTTCACCTGGCTGTAGATGAGGCCGATCGCGAGCGGGCCGTTCGCGTACTCGGCGCCGACGGCTGCCGTGTCACCTGCCTGGCGGTTGTTGTCCTGGTTCGCTTCGTTGAAGCCGTAGATCGCGTTCAGCGTCAGGCCGCCGAAATCGGGCGACTTGTAGTTGATTGCGTTGCTGACGCGCGCCGGGGTACCTGCGACGATGTTCGAACCCTGGTTAGCCGCGAGGATGAACTGCGGGCTGAACGGGATGACGTTGATCGCGTCGTACTTGAACACGTAGTAGCCCGGATTGTACTGGCGGCCGAGACCGATGAAGCCGAAGCCGCCCTGCAGGCCGACGAACTGCTGACGGCTACGCGAGGCACCGGAGCCGACGCCTTCGTTGTCGTCGAGTTCGATACCGTACTCGAGCGTGAACACGGCCTTCAGGCCGTTGCCGAGGTCCTCGCTACCCTTGAAGCCCAGGCGGGAACCCGCCCAGCCGCCGCTCTCGACGCCGGTGAACTTGTTGTCGTCCATCTTGCCGTAGCCGAAGAAAGCGTCGGCGATACCGTACACGGTGACGTTCGACTGCGCGAAAACCGGGGCGGAGACCAGGCCGGCGACGGCCAGGGCAATCAGTTTCTTCTGCATGTATGTTTCTCCTCTAATTTGAAGCTGAGACCGGGGAATCCACCACGGCCCGACTTACCTCTCAAGCGAGAAGTTGAAGCGATTGTGCAAAACGGGAGCATGCAGGCGCAAGTCAAGCAGGGCCGGAACGCCCCCTGCCGGCAAAAGATGTTGCACCGACGCAACATGGATACCCGATGCGGCACACCGGGGCATGGCGGCCCTTTCCCCCGAGCGCGCCAAACATATACGTTCAGCATTGATGCACTGCACATGCCACTTCATATGCATGCCCGCGAAGCGTGGCGAAACCGGCCGGCAGCAAAGGCTTTCGGCGCTGCGGGTGGCGCCGGCGGCGTGGTCTACATCGCCAGGCGGGATGCCCGCAGCTGGAACCCGGACACGCGTTTAGCACTCCAACGCCATGAGTGCTAACATTGGTTTCGAGGAGGACCCGTACATATGAGCCAAGCCCTGTCTTTCCCGGTACCTTTTGCCGTCGGCAGTATCGACCAGTACATCCAGTCGGTGAATCGCATCCCGCTGCTCACCGAGCAGGAAGAGGTGAGTCTGGCCACGCGCCTGCGCAATGAAGGCGACTTGGAAGCTGCGCGCGGGCTGGTGATGTCTCACCTGCGCCTGGTGGTCGCCATATCGCGTGGCTACCTCGGCTATGGCTTGCCGCACGCCGATCTGATCCAGGAAGGCAACATCGGCCTGATGAAAGCGGTGAAGCGCTTCGACCCCGATCGGGGCGTACGGCTCGTTTCGTTCGCGATCCACTGGATCAAGGCCGAGATCCACGAGTACATCCTGAAGAACTGGCGCCTCGTCAAGATCGCGACGACCAAGGCGCAGCGCAAGCTGTTCTTCAACCTGCGCAGTCTCAAGCAGGACACCGGCACGCTGAACAGGGACGAAGTGGTCGCGGTCGCAAAGCAGCTCGGCGTGAAACCCGAGGAAGTCGTCGAGATGGAAACGCGACTCACCGGCCGGGACATCCAGCTCGAAGGCGGGCCGGACGACGACGAACATCACTTCGCGCCGATCGCATACCTGCCCGACCCGAACGCCGAGCCTTCGGAGGTGCTCGAACAGGCGCAACTCGCCCGGCTGCAGGACGAAGGGCTGAGCGACGCGCTGGCGAGCCTCGACGACCGTAGCCGCACGATCGTCAAGCGGCGCTGGCTGACCGAAGGCGACAGCGCGACGCTGCACGAACTCGCCGCCGAATACGGCGTGTCGGCGGAACGCATCCGCCAGATCGAAGCCAAGGCGATGCAGAAGATGCGGGGTTTGCTGGCGCCTGCCTGAGGCTTTCGAGAAAACGCCGGCCCCTCGGAGTCATCCTGCCGTCCGGGAGGGCGGAAACGGCAAAGCCGTTTCCTGTGGGGCTCGCGGACGCCGGCATCCTGCCGGCTCATGCGCCCGTCGCGGGACTTTCACTTCGCCGCCAGCAACGCCCTGATGTCCGCCGCGATGTTTTCGGCCGATTCCCCGTGCCGCACGTACAGCCGCAACCGCCCCGTCGGATCGAAGATGTACGTGCCGGCGACGTGGTCGACGGTGTAGTTCGCCCCTTCGGTATCGCCGCTTTTCTGGTAGAAAATCCGGAAATCCTTCGCCACCGCCTGCGTCTGGGCAGCGTCGCCATACAAGCCGATGAAGCGCGCATCGAACTGCGGAACGTAGTTCGCGAGCAGTGCCTGCGTGTCGCGCTCGGGGTCGACGGTGACGAACAGCACTTGCACGCGCTCGGCGTCCGGCCCGAGCAGGCGCATCACTTCGCTCATCGTCGACAGCGTCGTCGGGCAGACGTCCGGACATTGCGTATAGCCGAAGAACATCGTCACGACCTTGCCGCGGAAGTCCGCCAGCGTGCGCGGCGTGCCGTGGTGGTCGGTCAGCGCAAACGTGCTGCCGTATTCGGCGCCGGTGATGTCCGTCGCGTGGAAAGAAGGCTTGGGCGCTGAGGAATCGGTACAGCCCGCGAGCGCAAGCGCGGTCGCGAGGATCAGGGAGCGTAGCATCGGGACGTCGGCGGGCTGCAAGGGCAGCGGGATCAGAGCGGGAGGTAATGATCCATCAGGAGCGCCGCGAAGAGCAAGAACAGATACAGGATCGAGAAGCGGAACGTGCGCCGCGCGAACGCGTCGCTGTAGTCGGCGTACAGGCGCCACGCATGGCGCAGGAAGCCAATGCCGAGCGCGACGGCGCAGACGAGATACAGCGGACCGCTCATTCGCGTCGCAAACGGCAGCAGCGTGACGCCGAACAGGATGCAGGTGTAGAGCAGCACCGACAGGCGGGTGAATTCCGGCCCGTGGGTCACCGGCAGCATCGGCAGGCCGGCGCGCGCATAGTCGGCGCTGCGATAGAGCGCTAGCGCCCAGAAATGCGGCGGCGTCCAGGCGAAGATGATCAGGAACAGCAACAGGGCGTCGGCGCTGACTTCGCCGGTGACGGCGGCCCAGCCAAGCACCGGCGGCATCGCTCCGGAGGCGCCCCCGATCACGATGTTCTGCGGCGTGCGCGGCTTGAGCAGGACCGTATAGACGACGGCGTAGCCGACGAAAGTCGCAAGCGTCAGCCACATCGTCAGCGGATTCACCCAGTGGTACAGCACCGTCAGCCCGGTGCCGCCGAGCACGCCGGCAAAGAGCAGCGTCTCGGCCGGCGCGAGTTCGCCGCGGGGCAGCGGGCGGTGACGGGTGCGCGCCATGCGGGCGTCGATGTGGGCTTCGATGAGGCAGTTCATCGCCGCTGCGGCGCCGGCGACGAAGGCGATGCCCAGCGTCGCGGCGACGACGCTTTTCGGATCCGGCAGCCCGTCGGGCACCGCGAGGAACATCCCGATCACGGCGCAAAACACGATCAGCGTATTGACGCGCGGTTTCGTCAGCACATAGAACGCATGCAGCCGCCGGGCGGCGGCATGGCGGTCAAGCGTAAGAGTTCTCGTGTTCAGCACGCTCATGTTCGCTTCTCCCCACTGCGGCCAACCGAGGCATGGCGCGCATCCGGTAGTTGATCGTCACCATCACTCCGAGCAGCAGCGCCGCGCCCGCGTTGTGCGCGACGGCAAGCGGCAGCGGCAGGCTGAACAGGACATTCGCCACGCCGAGCGCGGTCTGCAGCGCGAGCGCGGCGAACAGCGCGAGGCCGGCCCCTCGCGTCGCGCGGCGCCTGAACAGCGCCCCGGCAAGGAGCGACAGCGCCAGCGCGACGAGCGCAGCCCCGATCCGGTGTGACCAGTGGATCGCAGTCAGCGCGGCGAGCGACAGGATCTCGCCGTCGGCGGTCATGCCGAGTTCGCGCACGACATGGAACGCATCGGCGTAGTCCGCAGGCGGCCAGAAGCTCCCTTGACACGCAGGAAAATCGCTGCACGCGAGCGCCGCGTAATTCGTGCTGGTCCAGCCGCCGAGCATGATCTGGACCACGAGCAGCACCAGCGCGACCCGCGTGGCGCCCAGCAGGCTGCGCGACACGGTGACCGGTGGCATCCGCCACGCCTTCAGCGCGAGCCACGCGAGCAATCCCAGCGTCGCCAGGCCGCCGAGCAGATGCGCGGTGACGATCGCCGGCTTGAGCAGCAGCGTGACGGTCCATTTACCGAGCAGCCCCTGGAAGATCACGAGGCCGACGAGCGCAGCGGCGACACGCGGGGAACTCGCCGGGTCATCGCGCTTGCGCCACGCGAGCACCGCGACCGCAATGATCAGCAGCCCGAGGCTCGCCGCCAGATAGCGGTGGATCATCTCCTTCCACGCCTTGGGCAGGCTCACCGGCCCGTGCGGATCGGCAGCATGCGTCTCCAGGATGTCCGTCGCGGCATGATGCGGCGTGAGCCGACCGTAGCACCCGGGCCAGTCGGGACAACCGAGACCGGCGTCGGAGAGTCGCACATAGGCGCCGAACACGACCACCAGCGTGGTCAGCGCCAGCGCGGCCAGCACCAGGCGGCGGTAGAGCGTCATCCGTGCCTCTTCGGCAGCGTTCGCAGCGTGCACGTCGTCACCCCCGTCCGAGTCCGGAATATTTGAGCAGACGCTCCAGGTCCTTGATCACCCTCTTGATGTCGGTCGGCACGGGGAAACGCATCATCACATTGCCCAGCGGATCCACGAGGAACATGTGAACGCCCTGCGTCGCGCCGGGAAAGCGGACGAGCCACGGCGAGCCGGCGCGCGCGACCCGTAACCCTTCGTACCGGCCGAGCAGCGCCGCCGGCGGGTCGACGTCGTCAGTGACGAGCCACAGCCGCTCGACGCGCGTCATCTCCTTGCCCTGCGCGAGACGGGACTGGCGCGCCGCGTACAAAGCCCGTTCGCAATCCGCCCCGCAGGCGCCGGAGCCCGCATAGACGAGCGTCCACCGGCCGTCCAGCGCCTCCCGTTCGAACGGCGGCTGGCCGGACACGCCAGGGAGGACCGCGTCGGGCAGCGGAGCGGGCGGGATCAGCTCGCCATAATTCACCTGGCCCTGCGGCTGCCACACGTAATAGGCGAAATACGATGCCGCAACCGGCAGGGTGCACACCAGCACAAGCACGGCGAGCGTGAGTTTGGCACTGCGTTGCGTCATGACCTGAACCTCCTGAAGACATACACGCCAGTCATCACAAGCGACAATCCGGCGAGCGAGTACCACTGCAACGCATAGCCACGGTGGCGGTCGATACCGGCGTCGGGTCGCGGCCAGTCGCGCTGCAGGCCATCGGCGGCGGCGGAGGTCTGGTAGACGATCCAGTCGCGCACGGCGAGCCCGGACAGCGCGCGGTAGCGCTCCATGTCGAGGTACTGCCAGACCCGCCCCTGCGCGGCCTCTGGCGCCAGGGTGAAAGGATCGGCCTGCGGCACGCGGACGATGCCGGCAAGGGTGACGCCTCCCGCCGCAGGCGTCGCATCGGGCAATACGGCGCGGTCCGCGCCCGCGGCGGTCCAGCCGCGATTGACCAGCACCCAGCCGGCGTCGCCTGCGAGGCGCAGCGGCGTCAGGACTTCGTAGCCTGGCCGGCCGCGGCGGACGCGGTTATCGAGATAGATCGTCGCCGCCGGGACCCATTCACCGTCCAGCCGGACCGGCTGCCATTCGACCACTTCCATCGCGGCCGAAGGCGAAACCGGTGCGGCAGCCGCCGCCGATTCGATGCGCGCCTGCAGCGCGGTCTTCTCGGCCGCCCGATCCAGCTGCCAGCTGCCGAGCTGCGCGGTCAGCAGCGCCAGCGCGAACCCGGCGATCAGCGGCAACGGATGAAAGCGGCGGAAAATCATCGCCGCCGTCGTCCGTTTCCACCAGAATGGAACTCTTCGCCAGTTCGCCGGAGTCCCGTCATGCACGTCGTCGTGATCCTCTTTCTGGTGCTCATCGTCGGCAGCCTCGCGTCGGCACTGGTGTTCCTGCTGCGCGACCAGGGCAAGGGCCGGCGTACCGTGCATGCGCTTGCGCTGCGCGTCGCGCTGTCGATCGCGCTGTTCGTGCTGCTGATGGCGGGGCTGGCCTCGGGACTGATCACGCAGCGCCTCGGCTCATAGCCAATACACGACGACGAACAGCATCAGCCACACGACGTCCACGAAGTGCCAGTACCACGCGGTCGCCTCGAAGGCGAAATGGTGCTCCGGGCTGAAGTGGCCGGCGAGCACGCGGCCGAGCGCCACCGTCAGCATGATCGCGCCAATCGTCACGTGCAGACCGTGGAAGCCGGTCAGCATGAAGAACGTCGAGCCGTAGATGCCGGTGTCGAGCTGGAGATTCAGCTCCCGGTAAGCGTGGACGTATTCGTAGATCTGGAAGCCGAGGAACGTCACGCCGAGCAGGATCGTCAGCAGCAGGCCGATCTTGAGCTGGCTGCGGTTGTCCTTTAGCAGGCCGTAATGCGCCCACGTCAGCGTCACGCCCGATGACAGCAGGATCAGCGTGTTCAGCGCCGGAATGCCCCACGCGCCCATCGGCGTGAAAGGGTCCGCCAGGTAGGGGCCGTCGGACGGCCACGCGCCAGTGAAACCCTGCCAGATCAATGCCTCGTTCGCGCCGCTCGCGAGCCACGGCACGCTCAGCACGCGAGCGTAGAACAGCGCGCCGAAGAACGCGGAAAAGAACATCACCTCCGAAAAGATGAACCAGCCCATCGACCAGCGAAACGAGCGGTCGACCCGCTGGCCGTACTTGCCGCTCTGCGATTCGCGGATCACCTGTCCGAACCAGCCGAAAAGCATATAGACGAGCGTCGCGACGCCGAGCAACAGCACCCATCGTCCCTGCCCGATATCGTTCAGCCACATCACCGCGCCGGATGCGGACAGCAGCAGCGCGATCGAGCCGAAGATCGGGTACTTCGACGGCTCCGGCACGAAGTATTTGTCCAGCGTGTGCGTCATGACTGCCTCCCAGACCTTCTATGCTCCGACGACGAAGTGCACGACCGTGACGAGGCCGAGCACGAACAGCAATCCCGCCAGCAGCCCGACCGCGACGACCAGCTTCGGGTCCAGCGAAGTGGCGTCGCGATGGTAGGCGTCGTGCCGCCGCACCCCCAGAAACGACCACAGCACGGCCCTGAATGTCGCCCAGAAACCGGCCCGGCGCGGCTCGCCCTGCGGTTCCGGCCCCGGCTCCGGCAATTGGCCGTCGTCCCGTTCATCGCTCAAGACGCGGCTCCACCCCCGGATGCGCCGACCACCCGCCGGCCCGCGATCTCGAAGAAGGTATAAGACAGCGTGATCGTCGTGATTTCGGCAGGCAACTCGGCATCGACGACGAAGGCCACCGGCATCGTGCGCTTTTCGCCCGCCTGGAGCGTCTGCTGCGTGAAGCAGAAGCAGTCCAGCTTGCGGAAGAACTTCCCCGCCCGCTGCGGCCCGTAGCTCGGCACGGCCTGTCCGGTGACCGGCTCGTCGCGGATGTTCGACACTTCGTACGCGATCGTCACCAGTTCCCCCGGGTGGACTTTCACGGCTGCCTGCATCGGGCGAAAGCGCCACGGCAGGTCGTGGGTGTTTGCGTCGAACTGCACGGTGATCGTGCGCGAAGCGTCCACCTGCGAGTTCGCGACGCGATCGGGCCGCAGCAGGTTGTTGACGCCGGCGACTTCGCAGATCTTTTCGTAGAACGGCACGAGCAGGAAGCCGAAGCCGAACATCACCACCGCCGCCACTGCGAGGCGCAACAGCAGCCGGCGATTCTCGGCAGCGATCATGCTCATCGCGCGAACACTCCGTACTTGAAGATGACGGCGACGAAGAACGCGAGGGCGAGCGCCGCCAGCACCAGGGCGGTGCGGAGGTTGGCCGAGCGGCGCGGGTCCCTTGTCATGTTCCTCATCACCTCACGACCGGCGCTTCCTCGAAGGTGTGGTACGGCGCCGGTGAAGGCACTGTCCATTCCAGTCCGTCGGCACCCTCCCACGCGCGCGCCGATGCCTTCGCCCCGCCCCGCACGCATTTCACCGCGACGACGATGAAGATCAGCTGCGACAGACCGAAGCCGAACGCGCCGATCGTCGCGAGCATGTTGAAGTCGGCGAACTGCAGCGCGTAGTCCGGGATGCGCCGCGGCATGCCGGCGAGCCCGAGGAAATGCATCGGGAAGAACGCGATGTTGAAGAACACCATCGAGCACCAGAAGTGGATTTTGCCGAGCCGCTCGTCAGGCATGTGGCCGGTCCATTTCGGCAGCCAGTAGTACGCGCCGCCGAACAGCGCGAAGAGGCTGCCGGCCACCAGCACGTAGTGGAAATGCGCGACGACGTAATAGGTGTCCTGCACCTGGATGTCGATCGGCGCGACCGCGACGATCAGGCCGGTGAAGCCGCCGATCGTGAACACCAGGATGAACCCGACCGCCCACAGCATCGGTGGCTCGAAACTCATCGAGCCGCGCCACATCGTTGCGGTCCAGTTGAACACTTTCACGCCCGTCGGCACCGCGATCAGCATCGTCGCGTACATGAAGAACAGCTGCCCGACAGCCGGCATGCCGGTCGTGAACATGTGGTGCGCCCACACCGAGAAGCTCAGGATCGCGATCGCTGCGAGCGCATACACCATCGACGCGTAGCCGAACAGCGGTTTTCTGGCGAACGTCGGGATGATGTGGCTGATGATGCCGAAGGCCGGGAGAATCATGATGTACACCTCCGGGTGACCGAAGAACCAGAAGATGTGCTGGTACATCACCGGGTCGCCGCCGCCCGCGGCGTTGAAGAAGCTCGTACCGAAGTGCCGGTCGGTGAGCACCATCGTCACCGCGCCGGCGAGCACCGGCATCACCGCGATCAGCAGGTAGGCCGTGATCAGCCACGCCCAACAGAACAGGGGCATTTTCATCAGTCTCATGCCCGGCGCGCGCATGTTGAGCACCGTGACGACGATGTTGATCGCGCCCATGATCGAGCTGATCCCCATGATGTGCACCGCGAAGATCGCCATGTCCTGGCCGATGCCCATCTGCACCGACAGCGGCGCGTACATCGTCCATCCCGCCGCGGTCGCGCCGCCGGGCACGAAGAACGAGCCGATCAGCAGGATTGCCGCCGGCGGCAGCAGCCAGAAGCTCCAGTTGTTCATGCGCGCGAAGGCCATGTCGCTGGCGCCGATCATCAGCGGGATCTGCCAGTTCGCGAAGCCGACGAAAGCCGGCATGATCGCGCCGAAGATCATCACCAGGCCGTGCATCGTCGTGAGCTGGTTGAAGAACTCCGGCTGGACGATCTGCAGGCCTGGCTGGAACAGTTCGGCGCGGATCGTCAGCGCCAGCACGCCGCCGGACAGGAACATCACGAAGGCGAAGATCAGGTACATCGTGCCGATGTCCTTGTGATTCGTCGTCGTGATCCAGCGCATCAGCCCGGTCGGGCCATGATGGTGGTCGTGCAACTGATCGGGGGTTACCGCGGCCATGCTGCCTCCTTGACGTTCCGCTCCGGCTTGCCGGCTGGAGCGAGTGCTGCGCTTCGTGCTGCCGTTCAGTTGCCTGCGGGGGCGGCGTTCGCGGGCGCGGATTGCGCAACCCCTTCAGTCGGTGCGGCGGGCACCGGCGTCGCGCCCTGCGCCGTTGCGCCTGCCGTGTCAGATGCCGCCCCTGCCGCGAGCTGGCGGGCGACCCATTCGGTGTAAGCCTGCTGCGACACGACGTGCACTTCGACCGGCATGAAGCCGTGATCGCGTCCGCACAGCTCGGCGCAGTTGCCGCGATACACGCCTTCGGTATCGGCGCGGAACCACGCGTCGCGGATGAAACCGGGGATCGCATCCTGCTTGACGCCGAACGCCGGCACCCACCACGAGTGGATCACGTCGTTGGCCGTCGTCAGCACCCGGATGCGCTTGCCGACCGGCACGACGAGCGGGTTGTCGACTTCGAGCAGGTAGTGCTCGCCTTTCGGCGCCGCGCCTTCGATCTGGTCACGCGGCGTGGACAGGTTCGAGACGAAGCGGATCCCCTGCCCTTCGCCCTGCAGGTAGTCATAGCCCCATTTCCACTGGTAGCCGGTGGCCTTGATCGTGATGTCGGGGTCCGCGGTATTCTTCATGTCCAGTACCGTTTTCGTCGCTGGCCACGCCATCCCGAGCAGGATGAACACCGGGATGATCGTCCAGGCGATCTCCACCGACGTGTTCTCGTGGAAATTCGCGGCCACCGCACCGCGCGACTTGCGATGCCGGAATACCGCCCAGAACATGACGCCGAACACCGCGACGAAGATCACCAGGCAGATGATCAGCATCAGGTTGTGCAGGTCGTAGATCTGGGCGCCGATCGGCGTGACGGGCGGCGGGAGGTTGAATTTGCTCGGTATGCTCTGCGCGACGGCAGCGGAAGCTACGGGGAGCAGGATGACTGGAGCTGCAACGCGACCGGCAAGACGCATGTCCCAACCTCTATCGAATGCAGTATCGGCGTCGCCGGGGAGGCGGAATCGCATGACGCGCGAGCCCGCTTCCCGAGCCGTGACGGCCGGCGCCGGAAGCCGTACATCATGGCTCACCGGCGAGAACGAACCGCTACCCGGAAGGAATTGCAATCGTGATGATGGAAGACTTTTCCGTGTAGTCGAACCGATCATGCCATAGCAAAATCGGCGTTCGCAATACGGGTTTTTGAGCATCATCAATATTTTGCAGCGCAATACGTGCTAGATGCTTACTGCCCGCAAGGAATGGAAGACCGTATCAGGGTTTTCCCGCAGGGTGTTCCCTGCTGCGGCCGACCTGCCGTGCGCTTCCACGCTAGAATCGCGGCGCCCACAAACTGCGACACGAAAAATGCGCTATTTCCGCCCCGCTTTCGAAACCAAGATCTGCCCGCCAGAGGAACTCGCGAGCCGTGCCGCGGCGCTGCCCCGCCCGCTCGTATTCACGAACGGCTGTTTCGACATCCTGCATCGCGGCCACGTGACCTACCTCGCCCAGGCGCGCGC
This sequence comes from Aromatoleum aromaticum EbN1, assembly GCF_000025965.1. Lineage (NCBI taxonomy): Bacteria > Pseudomonadati > Pseudomonadota > Betaproteobacteria > Rhodocyclales > Rhodocyclaceae > Aromatoleum > Aromatoleum aromaticum. The sequence continues at coordinate 2,489,736 of NC_006513.1, read as the reverse complement.
GCTCGGCGCGGCCATGATCGTCGCGCTGAACACCGACGCGTCGGTGCGGCGGCTGGGCAAAGGCGACGACCGGCCGGTCAATCCGCTCGAGGATCGCGCTGCGGTCATGGCGGCGCTCGAATGCGTGGACCTCGTGACGTGGTTCGACGAAGACACGCCGCTCGCGTGCATCCTCGAAGCCCGGCCGGACGTCCTCGTCAAAGGCGGCGACTGGGCGCCCGAACGGATCATCGGCGCGGCCGAAGTGCGCAGTTGGGGGGGCACCGTGCATTCGATTCCGTTCCAGCACGAGCGCTCGACGACTGCCCTGCTCGGGCGCATCCGCCGCAGCTGAAATCGCACGTCGCGAGCGGTCCGGGCGCCGCTGCGGCAAGCGATCGCCCGATCGGCCGCCCACTGGCGCACGACGCCGTTAAAATGCCGCTGATGACTCCCGTTGCAGCTTCCCCCTCCTCGCTTCACCTTCTCGAACACGTCTTCGGTTACACCGCCTTCCGTGGCGAGCAGGCGGCGATCGTCGAACACGTCGCTGCCGGCGGCGACGCGCTGGTGCTGATGCCTACCGGCGGCGGCAAGTCGCTGTGCTTCCAGATCCCGGCGCTGATGCGCACGGGCACTGCGGTGGTCGTGTCGCCTCTGATCGCGCTGATGCAGGACCAGGTCAGCGCGCTGCGCGAAGCCGGCGTCGCGGCCGCCTATCTGAACTCCAGCCAGGCCGCCGACGAGTCCGCCGCGGTCGAGCGCGATCTCGTCGCCGGACGGCTCGACCTGCTGTACGTCGCGCCCGAACGCCTGCTGACGGCGCGCCTGCTCGCGACGCTCGACAGGCTGCACGAGGCCGGACGCATCGCGCTGTTCGCGATCGACGAGGCGCACTGCGTGTCGCAGTGGGGCCACGACTTCCGCCCGGAATACCTGCAGCTGTCAGTGCTGTCCGAACGCTTCCCGGCAGTGCCGCGGATCGCGCTGACCGCCACCGCCGACCCCGAAACCCGCGAGGAGATCGCCCGGCGCCTCGCGCTCGGCGACGCCCGCCGCTTCGTGTCGAGCTTCGACCGGCCGAACATCCGCTACCGCATGGTCGACAAGGACAACCCGCGCGCCCAGCTGCTCGCGTTCATCCGCGACGATCACGCCGGCGAAGCAGGCATCGTGTATTGCCTGTCGCGGCGCAAGGTCGAGGAAACGGCGGCATGGCTCGGCGAACAGGGCATCCGTGCCCTTCCCTACCACGCCGGCATGGCGCAGGAAACCCGCGCCGCGCACCAGAGCCGCTTCCTGCGCGAAGACGGCATCGTCATGGTCGCGACGATCGCGTTCGGCATGGGCATCGACAAACCCGACGTGCGCTTCGTCGCCCACCTCGACCTGCCGCGCTCGATCGAAGGCTACTACCAGGAGACCGGCCGGGCCGGGCGCGATGGACTCGCGGCGCAGGCGTGGATGGCGTGGGGCGCGCAGGACGTCGTGCAGCAGCGGCGCATGATCGACGAGTCCGAAGGCGCGGACGAATTCAAGTGGCGGGCGCGGGCGCGACTCGACGCACTGGTCGGCCTGGTCGAAACGACCGGCTGCCGCCGCCAGTTCCTGCTCGCGCATTTCGGCGAAGCCGGCGAAGCGTGCGGCAACTGTGACAACTGTCTCGAGCCGCCGCGCACGTGGGATGCGACCGACGCCGCGCGCCGGGCGCTGTCGGGCGTGTTCCGCACCGGCCAGCGCTTCGGCGCCGGCCACGTCATCGACGTGCTGCGCGGCGAACTCACCGACAAGGTGCGCGACTGGAAGCACGACCAGGTCAGCACGTTCGGCATCGGCGCCGACCTCGACGAAAAAACCTGGCGCACCCTGTTCCGCCAGCTCGTCGCGCGGGGGCTCCTCGCCGTCGACCACGACCGCCACAGCGCGCTGACGCTGACCGACCTCGCCCGCCCGCTGCTGCGCGGCGAAGCCGAGTTCGCGCTGCGCCTGGCGCCGGAAAAACGCCGTGCGAAGCGCAGCCGCAGCACACGCCTGGATATCCCGGACGGCGTGCCGCTGACCTTGTTCGACCGCCTGCGGGCGTGGCGGGCGGCGACCGCGCGCGAACGCAACGTACCCGCCTACGTGATCTTCCACGACGCGACGCTGCGCGAAATCGCGCTCGCGCGGCCCGCGACCCTCGCCGAGCTCGCGGGCATTTCGGGCATTGGCGACCGCAAGCTCGACGCGTACGGCGCCGACATCCTCGCCGAGATCGCGCGCGAAGTCTGAGCGCCCCCAGGAAACGGCTTTGCCGTTTCCGCCCCCCAAGGGGGACAAGAAAACCTGGGACGGCCCGGCGTTTTTTTGAGAGACGCCGGTGCGCGCCCGCCTGCCACCCGCTAGCGCGAGCGCAGCACGTCGAGATCCGCGCGGTTGCGCTCGTCGGTGTAGGGCTCGGCGGCCGGCGGCGGGGCGCCGGCGAAGCATTGCACCAGGACGTTCGAGAGCGGGCGGTCGCGGAACAGGATTTCAACCGCGCAGGGGCCATATACCGACTGGATCGTCGCCAGCAGGTTGCGCGCGTACGGCGTCGCGAGGCGCGAATCGAGGATCAGGTTCGCGAACATCACGCCTTGCGGCGCCAGCACGCGCTGCGTCCCCTGCCAGAATTCGCGCGTGACCAGGTGCGCGGGAATGCTCGTGAGCGCGCTGTAGGCGTCGACGACGACCGCGTCGAAGCGCTCGTCGGTGTCGGCGACGAAACGCCGCGCGTCGGCGGCGACAAAGCGTCCACGGCTGCCGGTACCGAGGAACTCCCGCTCCGCCAGTTCGCGTATTGCCGGGTCGATATCGACGTAGAGGTAGTCGTTGAGCGGTTCGCGATGCGAAAGCGTGAAGCCGCCGGCGCCGAGCACCAGGATGCTGCGGCTGCGAAAACCCATTTCGTCGAGCATCACCGTACGCAGCCGCTCGATGTAGCGCGTGTAGCGCGGCGGCTCGCTGTCGTCGATTATCGAAGCGACCTGATTGTTGATCCAGAACACGCGCGGATCGGTCATGCCGGGCAGCGCCACCGGGCCGACCCGGTAAGTGGCGTAGGCGGTCTCGATCTGTTGCGGCAGCAGCACATTGCCGCCGAACGCCGCGACGGCGACCAGCGCGATGAGCGGCAGGTCGGCCGCCACCGTCCGCTCGCGGGAATCCTGCAGCCATGGCACCAGGCACAGGAGCAGCGTCGCGCAGACGAGGATCGCCGCGGCGACGCCGAGCCACTGCATGACCAGCAGCGACAGCGACAGCGAACCGAGGAAAGACCCGAGCGTCGACCAGTACAGCGCCGCACCGCTGCGCGCGCCGACGCGATCGTCGCGCAGCAGGTTGGTCAGCACCGGCACCGTCTGGCCGAGCAGCCACGCGATCGGGCACAGCACGCCGGCGACGAAGATCAGGTACGCGAGCGGCGCAGGAGTAACGTGCGCGAACAACGCGTCGATGACCGGTCCGGCGAGTCCCACTGCGATCAATGCGGCGGCCAGCAGGAAGTTGCGCCGCACGCGTCCGAGGAAATCGCGCTCGACGCGTCCGCCCGCCTGGTATCCGAGCGCGAGCGCGAGCAGGAAGAAGCCGATCGTCGGCGCCGTCACGGTGATCGCGCTGCCCAGATGCGGCACCAGGCGGCGCAACGCGATGATCTCCGCACCGAGTGACGAAAAACCCTCGACAAACACGGTGGCGAACAGGACGACGGTGCGAACGGGACTTGCGGAGCGGGTCATCGGGTCGGGCGCATCATAGGCGAAGTTTCCGGAATCGGGCCGTGCCGCTCGCTCGCGCGGGCGCGTCCCGCGATACAGTACGCTCCGTGCGTGATCTGCTGCATCCTCTCATCTTCATCGTCCTCGTCGCTGCGATCGGGCTCGGGGCGTACATCGGCATGCGCCGCAGCCGGAAACGATTCGACGACTCCGGCAAGGACTGACCCTCCGCAGCGTGCGTACGGGAAAGCCTACGCCGACCGTTCCATGCAGCGATCCGGAACACGAGCCTCCCCGCCGCACTCTATCCCGGATGCGGAGAACGCGTGCGACGGCGCACCGTCCGCCGGACAGGAGCACACGATGGAAAACTACCTGCACAGAGTATTGGGCGTCTACGAGACGCGCGCGGCGGCTGAAGCAGCGCTGGAGCGGCTCGTTCAGCGCGGCCTGCCGCGGGACAAGGCGAAGCTGCTTGAACCGGGCAGCAGGCGCGAGAGCGAGGACGCCACGGCCGACAGCGACGACGTGCTGAAGGAAGTGCTGCGTGACGGCGCGATCGGCACCGCGGTCGGGACGCTCGCCGGCGCTGCGGGGACCGTTGCGCTGGCGGCGGCGAACATCAGCCTGTTCGTCGCCAGCCCGGTGCTCGGCGCGCTGTCGATGCTCGGCTGGGGAGCAAGCCTCGGCGCCATCGTCGGGGCGGCTGCCGGCGCGGAGAACAGCAAGGGCGACGTCGCCGATCTCGTCAAGGATGCGCTCGCGAGCGGCCACGTGGTCCTCGTCGCGCATGCCACGACCGAGGAGCAGACGACCTACGCACGGCAGATCATCGGCGACTCGATGGCCGAACCCGGAGGGGCCGCGGCAACGACGTGAGCAGGCTTTCGGCACGCGCCGGGGGAGCTAATCGATCGGCTCGATATGGGTCGTCAGGCGCGTCCCGGTCTGGGTCCTGACCGCCTCCTCGGCCGCGTCGGCAAGCGCATGGGCGTGCGCAACAGTCCAGTCTCCCGGCACGCGCAGATCGACATGCGCGAACTGCATCGCTCCGGCGACGCGCGTCTTCAGGTTGACGAAGCGTCCGCCCCCGTTGCAACAGGAGTGCAGCACCGCCTCGATGTGCCGGATTTCGGCGTCGTCGAGCGCACGGTCCATCAGGCCGTCGACCGAGCGGTGCATCAGGCCCCAGCCTTCGCGCAGGATGTTCACCGCGACGCCGGCTGCCACGAGCGGATCGAGCCAGTTCCAGCCGCTGAGGCTCGCCAGCCCGACGCCGGCGACGACACCTGCAGTCGTCCACACGTCGGTCATCAGATGGCGCGCATCGGCTTCGAGCGCGAGCGAACGGTGCGCCCGCCCGACTTGGAACAGGATGCGTGCAACGACCAGGTTGACGAGGCTCGCGCCGACCGACAGCACCGTGCCGAGACCGAGCGCACCGAGCGGTTGCGGATGGATCAGGCGTTCGACGGCCGTCGCGAGGATCACCAGCGCGGCGACGAAGATCAGCATGCCTTCGAAAGCGGCCGAGAAATACTCCGCCTTGCCGTGGCCGTACGGGTGCTCGGGGTCGGCCGGAGCGCGGGCCAACGACACCATCAGCAGCGCGAACGACGCGCCGGCGAGATTGACGAGAGACTCCAGCGCATCGGAGAGGAATCCGACCGAGCCGGTCAGCCACCACGCCCCCGCCTTCATGCCGATCGTGGTCAGCGCGGCGAGGATCGACAGCAGCAGGGCCTGGTGCGGAGTGAGGGTGCGCATGATGACAACGGGAACGGAACGGCCGCCATGGTAAACCACGTCAGTGCGCGCGGGAGCAGGCGGAGCGACGGAAGGGTCCGGCGCCTGAAACATTCCCCGACATTACGGCCGGCGCGCGAAGCGCCGGCATGAACCCCGTTCAGCGGACTTTCAGCAGCTCCACTTCGAACACCAGCGTCGCGTTCGGCGGGATCACGCCACCGGCGCCGCGCGCGCCGTAGCCGAGCTCGGGCGGGATCGTCAGCTTGCGCCGGCCGCCTTCCTGCATGCCCTGCACGCCTTCGTCCCAGCCGCGGATGACGTGGCCGGCGCCGAGCGGAAACTCGAACGGATCGTTACGATCCTTGCTCGAATCGAACTTGCGGCCGTCGGTGAGCCAGCCAGTGTAATGCACCGATACGCTCTTGCCTTTCTCGGCCGTCGCGCCGTTGCCGACCTCCATGTCTTCGATGATGAGGCCGCTGGCGGTCGTGGTCTGGGACATCGGTATTCTCCTGATTGAAGCGAAAACCCGGATTCTACCCGCCCTGCTTGCGCCGGCTGGCGAAGTTCTCGCGGAATTTCGCGATCTTCGGCGCGACGACGTACTGGCAATACGACTGGTCCGAGTTGCGCGCGTAATAATCGCGGTGCACATCCTCCGCCGGCCAGAACGTGCCGGCACGCTCCACCTTGGTCACGATCGCCGACGGGTACACACGCATCTCGCCCATTTCCTCGATCAGCGCGAGCGCCTCGTGCAACTGCTCGTCCGTCGTCGCGAAGATCGCGGAACGGTATTGCGTGCCGACGTCGTTGCCCTGCCGGTTGAGGCTCGTCGGGTCGTGGATGACGAAGAATATCTCCAGCAGATCACGGTAGCCGATCACTTCGGGGTCGAACACGATGCGCACGGCTTCGGCGTGGCCTGTTCCACCTTCGCACACCTGGCGATAGGACGGAGAATCGACGCGTCCGCCGGTATAGCCGGACGTCACCGCCTCCACGCCTTCCACATCCTTGAACACGGCCTCCAGGCACCAGAAACAGCCACCGGCCAGAATGGCGGTTTCACGTGCCGCGGGCATTTCCTGTTCCGTCATACGGATCACCTCCTTGGGAATCGCTGCTGCTATGACAGCGCCGCTGCACGTCCATTCCCGGTTATTTGAAGGAGATTGTGTAATAGACGTCGGCCGAGTTGTCGTTGCCGCCGCGCGCCACGACGGAGACCTGCCGGGTCAGCTGGTAGGTCAGCTTGACGAGGCTTTCGGCGCCGCCGAGGCTCTGCTCGAACGACAGGAACAGGTCCGACGACAGGCGCTTGCCGAGCGACAGCACCTGTCCGGTGACGGTCCCTTCGCCGGTCACGACCGAACCTTCGCCGACGACGCGGCTCGTCGCGCCGCGCGTGACGCTGCTCAATTCACCCTGCCCGATCGATAACTGGTCGAAGCCGAGGCTGCGCGACAGCTGTTCGGTCATGCCGCCGCCCGGCCCGCCGAGCAGGGCTTGGGCGGCCGGCAGCAGCAGGCCGAGGTCCGCGCCGCCGCCGGCCGTCGGCGGGCGGCCGAGGACGAGCCAGGACAGCTTCTCCGGGTCCGGCACGTTCGGCTCCGACACCAGCCGCACCTGCGGCCGCCTCGCACTGCCGACGATCGCGACCCCGGCTTCGACCGCGAGCCCCTTGCGCAATGCGACGATGTTCAGGCCCGGGTTGTTCAACGGCCCCTGGAAATTGATCCGGCCGCGCTCGATCACGAGGCTCTGGCCATAGCCCTGATACGTGCCGCCGACCGTCGCGATCGTGCCGACCGCGCTCAGCGGCTCGCCATCGCGCACGCGCAGCAGCAGCTCCCCCGCGAGCCGCGTATCGACGCCGAGCGCCGACAGGTACAGGTTCTCGCCGAGCGCGACCAGCACGTCGGCAGAGAGCTTGAAGCCGCCTTTGCCGGACGGCGTTTCGCGCCCCAGGATCACGACATCCTCGGAGAGGCTCGGCGGCGGCGAATCGGCCAGCTCGACGTATCCCGCGTCGGCACGAAACTCCGCATCGAGGTCGAGGCTGGTCCACGTGCTCTGCGCGGTGCCGCCGCCGGACAGGATCAGCCAGCGGTCGGGGCGCTGCAGGATCGGCAGGCGGTCGGCCTGGTAGATGAAACTCCCCGTGCCGCTGTCGAGCGCGATTTCGCCCGACGCAGTGAGGCGGCCCGGCTCGCGCGTGAAGCGCGCCACCGGGACGCGCCCGTCGGCGGGCCGGACGCGATTCGGCGACACGAACTCGAGCCGGACAAGACGCAGCCGGTCGCGGTCGAACTGCGCGCGGAGTTCGCCCCCGGTCAGCTGCAGCCCTTGGTCGACGAGGGCGACCGACAGCCCGGTTCCGTCGATGCTGCCGCTCGCGCGCGGGTCGGACGGCGTGCCCGCGAGCGCGAAATCGGCGGCGAGGCTGCCGCCGGTGACGATGTTTTCCTGCATCAGGCGCCCGAGCCACGCGATCGACGGCATCTCCAGCCGTGCCGAGCCGAGCAGCGCTGCGTCGGGCGCGAGCCGCCAGCCTGCCGCCGGGTCGCGCTCGGCCAGCGCGGTCGCGGAACCGACCAGTTCGCCGAGCTCGGACCCTCGCGCGTCCAGCGACAGCGCCAGCCGGTTGTCGCGCGCGGTCAAGCGGGCTTCGAGATGTTCGAGGCCGAGCCGCGCCGGCAGCTCGCCGCTGACGGTGAGGTCGCCCGACTCGCGGAACATGCGCGCGGTGCCGTTCGCGCTCTGCCCGAGTTGCAGGTCCCATTCGGCGCCGAGCACCAGCGCCCCGCGCTCGCGCCCGACGCGCCCCTCGCGGCGTCCGTCGGGCCGGCTCGCGAGGCGCAGCGCGAGACCGGTCAGCGCCCCGCGTGCGGCGATGAGCTGCGGCGTCCATTGCGTCTCGTCGAGCCGGATGCGGCCGCGCTCGCCGGCGTCGAACGCAGCCGTCCCGAGCGCGATGCGTTCGGCCCCGATGTAGAGCTGCGCCGGCGAAGTCAGCTGCGCTTTGAAACGCCCACCGGTCTCGAGCGCCACAGCACGCCCCTGCCATGCGAAGCGGGCGCGCGGATCGCCGGTCGGCGCGGAGTCGGGTTTGGCCGCGCCCCCGGCCCCGCTTGCGGCGTTCGCCGAACCGCCAGCATCGGGCTTCCTCACGAGGCCGCCTTCGAGGCGCATGCGCAGCGTGTCGTCCTCGAGGCCGCTCGCCGTGAAGTCGATGACGTGGTCCGCACCTTTCCCGCGAACGCCAAGCTTCGCGCGATCGATGAGGTTCTCGTCCTCGCCGCGGCCCAATCCAGTGACGTCGAGCGCGAGTTCGAGCCGCCCGTCGATGCCGTCGGCGAACCGCCCCTGCGCATCGAGTCCCGCGACGCGCAGCCCGCCCGGCAGGCGCAGCGCCGTCGCCGACAGGTCGAGCGTCGCGCCGGGGCGTTCGAGCGTGCCGCTGACGGTCCCTTCGATCCGCGCGCGACCGCCGAATTCATCGCCGAGCGCGGCGAGCGCCGGCGCATCCACGTCGATCTCGAGCTCGTCGCCACGCTCGCCCCACGCGCCTTTCACCTGCACGCGGTTGCCGGCAAGCGTCAGATCGAGGTCGCTGTCGACGAGCCGCTCGCCGTCGATGACGACGTGGCCGCCTCCGCTCAGCGGCCGGCTTTCGAGCCGGCTCGGCTGCAGTTGCCAGCGGGCATCGAAACGCCGCCGCTCGCCGAGTTCGCCACGCAAGTCGAAGCTCATGTTCAGGCTCGCGGCCGGCGCGCGCGCGAACAGCGCGTGCGGATCGAATGACGCGAGCTGACCGGTTGCGACGAGGGTTCGCCCGCCGTCGTCCGTCGGCGCCGTCAGTTCGCCATCGGCACGGATCCGCGCAGCGCCGACGCGCAGGTCGAGCCGCGCCGTCTGTTGGGAGGCGTCACCTGCCGCTTCGACGGTTCCGGCGACGTTGCCTTTCGGCAGGCGTGCATCGAGCCGGGCAGGATCGATGCCGGCGAGCTGCAGCATCGCGGTCACGCGCCCGAACGCCGTGTCGGCATCCGGCGACCAGTGGACGTTTCCCGCGGCGGTGCCGGCGCCGGGAAGTTCGACGAGCAGCGAATCGGCACTCGTTTCGGTCGGCGTCCAGCGCAGTTGCGCCGCGATGCGCTCGACCGGCAGCGCGTTGCGGTCGATCGTGCCGGGCGCCTGGTTTTCGATCGTGACCGGCCCGGAGAGTACCCACGCTTCGCCGGGGGCCGACGTGAGGTCGACTTCGAGGCGCAGCGCGGCCTGTGGCGCGTCCGCCTGGAACGCGGACGGGTCGATGTCGCCGAGCGCGGCCTGCAGGCGGCGCAGCGGCACCGGCTCGAACGGCGCGGCGACGACATCGGCGCTGCCGGCAAGCCCCGCGCCTTCGGCCTCGACGAGCAGGTGCGGCGCAACGAGGTCGCCGTCGGCGCGAAGGTTCAGCGTGTAGGCACGGCCGGCCCGCTCGCCGTGCAGCCCGCCGCTGGCCGACAGCGCGAACGGCGCGGCGCCGCCGTCCATTTCGCCCGACAGGCTGGCCTGACCGACCGGCAGCGTCGCAGAGAGGGCTTCGATGCGATGGTGCCGCCCGTCGCTCGCGAGCGTGGCCGCGAGCGACGAGAGTTCGAACTTCACTGCGCCGGCCGGCGCCGCATCGCCGCCTTCGGCCGGCCAGTCGAGCAGCGCACCACGCCCGACCTGCAGCGCCCGCAGCGACAGCGAGAGCGGCAGTTCGAGCGTGGCGGGAGGACCTTGTGCGGGAGCGGGTGCGTCAGCGGGCCGGCGCGCAAGCGTGATTTCGTCGATCGCGAGGGACGCGATGTCGAGATGGCGGTCGAACAGCGCTGCCGCGTTCCACTGCAGCGCGAGGTTGTCGAGCCGCAGCCGCAGGTCCGGGGTGGCGACGCGCAGCGCGTCGATCCGCAGCGGCCCGGCGAGACGACCGGACGCGTTCTCGACGACGACCTGCCCGCCGCTCAGGCGTCCGACGGCGTCGGCGGCAAAGCGCAGGCCGGATTCTGTGCGCACCAGCCACGTTGCAAACAGCGCCGCCGCCACGACGAGCAGCAGCCCGAGCAGCAACAGTCCGCCCGCGATGCGGAAAAACCGGCGCCGCACCGAAGTCTCGACTGCGGGCGCCATCGTCGGTCCGGCTCAGCCGAACAGCGAGCGCAATCCCTCACCCGGATCCGGCACGCGCATGAACGCTTCGCCGACGAGGAAGGCATTGACCGCGTTCGCCCGCATCAGCGCGACGTCCGCGGGCGCGAGGATGCCCGACTCGGTGACGACGATGCGCCCGGCCGGGACGCGCGCGAGCAGATCGAGCGTCGTCTGCAGGCTGACGTCGAACGTGCGCAGGTTGCGGTTGTTGATGCCGACGAGCGGCGTGGAGAGCTGCAGCGCAACATCGAGTTCGGCCGCGTCGTGCGCCTCCACCAGCACCGCCATGCCGAGGCTCCCGGCGACCGCTTCCATGTCGCGCATCGCCGCGAGGTCGAGCGCTGCGACGATCAGCAGCACCGCATCCGCACCCATCGCACGCGCCTCATACACCTGCCACGGGTCGACGAGGAAATCCTTGCGCAGCACCGGCAGGCTGCAGGCCGCGCGCGCCGCCTGCAGATACGCCGGCGCCCCCTGGAAAAACTGCCGGTCGGTCAGCACCGACAGGCAGGCCGCGCCGCCGCGCTCGTACTGCAACGCGATCTCGGCAGGGCGGAAATCCTCGCGGATCACCCCTTTCGACGGGCTCGCCTTCTTGATCTCGGCGATCACCGCAGCGTCTCCGGCGGCGATCTTCGCGCGGATCGCGCCGACGAAATTCCGCGGCGCAGCGAGCGCTTCGACTTCGGCGCGGACCTGCGCGAGAGGGCGTGCCACGCTGCCGGCGGCAACTTCGTCGCGCTTGACCGAAAGGATCTTGTCCAGGATGTCGCTCATCGTTGCGCTCACGCGAACTTGCGGTTGAAGGCGATGAACTCGTCGAGTTTCGCGCGCGCCGCGCCGCTCTCGATGAGTTCGCGCGCACGACCGATGCCGACCGCGATCGAATCGACGAGGTTCGCAGTGTAGAGCGCGACGCCGGCGTTCAGGATCACGATCTCGCGCGCCGGGCCGGGCCGGTTGTCGAGCACGCCGAGCAGCGTTGCCTTCGACTGCTCGGCCGACTCGACTGCCAGGTTGCGCGTGCCCATCATCTGCAGCCCGAAGTCTTCCGGGTGAATCTGGTATTCGCGGATCTCGCCGTCCTTGAGCTCGCCGACCATCGTCGATGCGCCGAGACTGACTTCGTCCATGCCATCCATGCCGTAGACGACGAGCACGTGGTTCGCGCCAAGGCGCTGCATCACGCGCGCCTGGATGCCGACGAGGTCGGGATGGAACACGCCCATCAACGTGTTCGGCGCGCTGGCCGGGTTCGTCAGCGGGCCGAGGATGTTGAAGATCGTGCGCACGCCCATCTCGCGGCGCACGGCAGCCACGTTCTTCATCGCACTGTGGTGCGCGGGGGCGTACATGAAGCCGATGCCGGTCGCCTCGATCGACTCGGCGACCTGTTCCGGCGCAAGGCCGAGCTTGACGCCGAGCGCTTCGAGCACGTCGGCTGCACCGCTCTTCGACGACACGCTGCGCCCGCCGTGCTTCGCGACGCGGGCGCCCGCCGCCGCAGCGACGAAGATCGTCGTCGTCGAGATGTTGAAGGTGTTCGCGCCGTCGCCACCCGTGCCGACGACGTCGAGGAAGTTGCGGTCCGGCCCCGGTACGGTCACTTTCGTCGCCAACTCGCGCATCACCGTCGCCGCCGCAGTGATCTCGCCGATCGTCTCCTTCTTGACGCGCAGGCCGGTGATGATCGCCGCCGTCATCAGCGGGGAGATTTCCCCGGCCATGATCTGCCGCATCAGCGACAGCATCTCGTCGTAGAAGATTTCGCGGTGGTCGATCGTGCGCTGCAGCGCTTCCTGAGCGGTGATGGTCATGTTGGGCCTGTAGGAGCAATTCGTAAAAGTGCGCGGGAGCGTTTCGCGGCGTCGCGGCGCCGGTTTCAGTTCTGTTCGAGGAAGTTCCGCAGCAGCTGGTGGCCGTGGTCGGAAAGGATCGACTCGGGGTGGAACTGCACCCCCTCGACCGCAAGCGTGCGGTGGCGCACGCCCATGATCTCGCCGTCTTCGGTCCACGCCGTAATCTCGAGACAGTCGGGCAGGCTGTCGCGTTCGATCGCGAGCGAATGATAGCGGGTGCAGGTGAGCGGATTCGGCAGCCCGCGGAACACGCCCTGGCCTTCGTGTAACACCGGCGACGTCTTGCCGTGCATCGGGCGCTGCGCATGGACGACGCGGCCGCCGAATGCCGCGCCGATGCTCTGGTGCCCGAGGCAGACGCCGAGGATCGGCAGCTTGCCGGCGAACTCGCGGATCGCCGCGACCGAGATTCCCGCTTCGGCCGGCGTGCACGGGCCGGGCGAAATCACCAGCTGCGCGGGTTTCATCAGCGCGAGCTGTTCGAGCGTGATCTCGTCGTTGCGATACACCTTGACGTCCGCCCCGAGCTCACCGAAATACTGGACGAGGTTGTAGGTGAAGCTGTCGTAGTTGTCGATCATCAGCAGCATGGATCTCATCCTATTGATGCGTATCGGGAAAGCTCCCGAGCACGCTGCGCTTGGCCCGGTCTGTGTGCGGCAGAGGCGGGAACAGGCTGGAAACGGCGCAAAAGAGAGTCATTTTCACCCCCGGAGCCTGCAGGGCACAACAACGGCGTGGCGCCGGAAGCCGCGCTCAGTCGTTGTCCTTCAGCCATTCCGGCAGCTCGCGGCTACCCGCGTTCTCCTGGACGTACCGGCGGATCAGGCGACGCACGACCTGCGACGGGGTCAGGTCCTTGCTGGCGCAGATTTCCTCGAAAAGCTTCTTCTTCTGCGGATCGATCAGCAGCGTCAGGCGGGCGGTACGGCTTTCTTTCATATCGATTAACATCAAATTAACATTGAAAGCGCTATGGGTTGGAATGTAGTGTGCACCTGTTGCGAACGCAATGGGCAAACGCAAGGAGGCTGCGGGTGAGCGACGGGGAAACCCTTCTGGGGTGGTGCGGTTTGCTGGCGCTGCGTGGCGACGGTCATCCGTTCATCGTCGACGCCGACGGCCAGCGTACGCTGCAGTTCGACGGCCTCACGATCCAGAGCCAGATGGCGCTGGACGAGCCGGACGCGCTCGCGCTCGACTACACCCGCACGATGATGGGCTTCCTGCTGTTCCATCCCGCGCCACGTCACGTCGCGATGATCGGCCTGGGCGGCGGTTCGCTGCTCAAGTACTGTCTCAAGACGATGCCCGGGACGCGCGTCACCGCCATCGAAATCAACCCGGAGGTGATCGCCCTTCGCGATGCCTTCAGAATCCCGCCGGACGGACCGCGTTTGCAGGTATTGTGTCGCGACGGAGCCGAATACGTGCGCGACCCGGTCGAGGCGCCCGACGTGCTGATCGTCGATGGCTTCGATGCCGGGGGGATGCCGGAGCAGCTGTGCTCGGCCGGCTTCTACGATCACTGCTACGCGATGCTTGCGGAGGGCGGCATGATGGTGGTGAACCTGTGGTCGGGCGACCGGCGCTACGGACTGTATGTGTCGCGCATCCGCGACAGCTTCGACGGCAGGATGGTCGCCGTGCGTGCCGACGAGGATTCGAACCGCATCGTGTTCGCGAGCAAGAGCCCGCATTTTCCGCCGCGCCGGGCGCAACTGCTCGACCGTGCCCGGGCGCTCGCCCTCGACCATCCGTTCGGCCTGGTTCCGCTGGCGCAGCGGATCCAGCACCGGCTCGACCACCGCCGCGAGGATCGCGACGACTCGTGGCCATCCGGCAAGCGCCGGCGCTGAAAGCCACGCGCACGTGCTGCTTCTCGACTGGATCCTGATCGTCATCGCCGGCTGGCTCGCGCTCGGGCTCGCCGGAATCGCGGCGCTGCGCAACACCGCGTTCGTCGCCCGCACGCTGTTCCCGGCGGGCGCCGCGCTCGGGCTCGCACTGGCCGGATTCGCGCTCGCGGCGATGTTCGACACGCCGCAGACCGCGATCCTCGCGCTCGGCCTGCCGGATCTGCCGTTCCACCTGCGGCTCGACGGCCTGTCGGCGTTCTTCCTGTTCGTGATCGGCGCGACCGGCGTCGGCATCTCGATCTTCGCCGCGGGCTATTTCCGCCTCGGCGAAGGCACGCCGCCGGGCCTGATGTGCCTCGAATATCACCTCTTCCTCGCCAGCATGGCGATGGTCGTGCTCGCCGACGACGCCTATGCGTTCATGGTGATGTGGGAGACGATGGCGCTGTCGTCGTTCTTCCTCGTCACGGCGAACCACCGCGTGCCGGCGATCCGCGCAGCGGGCTTCCTGTACCTGCTCGTCGCGCACGTCGGCGCGATCGCGATCCTGCTGTGCTTCGGCGTGCTGCAGGCGAACACCGGCGACTACACGTTCGCCAACATGCGCGCGCAATCACTGCCGCCGCTGTGGGCCTCGGCCGCATTCCTGCTCGCGACGGTCGGTTTCGGCGCGAAAGCAGGCATCCTGCCGCTGCACGTGTGGCTGCCCGAAGCGCATCCGGCTGCGCCGTCGCCGGTGTCGGCGCTGATGAGCGGCGTGATGCTGAAGACCGCGATCTACGGCCTGCTGCGCGTGAGCTTCGATCTTCTCGGCGCGCAGCAGTGGTGGTGGGGCGTGCTGCTGCTCGCAGTGGGACTGGCGACGGCGCTGTATGGCGTCGTGTTCAGCGCGGTGCAGACCGACATGAAGCGCCTGCTCGCCTATTCGTCGATCGAGAACATCGGGCTCCTCTTCGTCGGCCTCGGCCTCGGCGTGCTGTTCAATGCGTACGGGATGACCGCGCTGTCCGCGCTGGCGCTGACCGCAGCGCTGTACCACGTCATCGGCCACGCGTTTTTCAAGAGCCTGCTGTTCCTCGCGACGGGCTCGGTGCTGCACTCGACCGGCGAGCGCAGCCTCGGCAAGCTCGGTGGGCTGATGCGACGCATGCCGTGGGTCGCGTGGCTGTCGCTCGTCGGCGTGCTCGCGAGCTCGGGGCTGCCGCCGTTTTCCGGTTTCGTCTCCGAATGGCTGCTGCTGCAGAGCTTCCTGTTCACGACCGACCTGCCGGACTCCTTCCTCAACATGCTGGTGCCGGTGCTCGCCGCAGGCATCGCGCTGGTCGCGGCGCTCGCCGGCTACACGATGGTGAAGTTCTTCGGCGTGATCTTTCTCGGCCAGCCGCGCGAACCGAAGCTCGCCGAAGCCCACCCGGCATCGCCGCTCGAACGCGCCGGCCTTGTATGGCTCGGCGCCGGCTGCGTGCTGCTCGGCCTGTTCCCGGTGCCGATCATCGGCATCATCGACCGCGTCACGCAGCTCCTCGTCGGCGGCGGCATCGGCGCCACGGTGCGGGCGAACGGCTGGCTGCTGCTCGCGCCGAGCTCGCTCGAGCGCGCGAGCTACAACCCGCTGGTATTCCTCGTTGTCGTCGGCCTCTCGGTCCTGCTCGCGGCCGTGCTCGTGCGCCGCTTCTACCACGGCCGGCTGCGCCGCGCGCCGGCGTGGGACTGCGGCTATCCGGCGCAGACCGCACGCATGCAGGACACTGCCGAGGGCTTCGGCCAGCCGATCCGCCAGATCTTCGAGCCGGTGTTCCGCATGCGACGCGAGCTGCCGGCGCCCTTCGACGCGCGGCCGGTGTATCGGGTGACGATCGAGGACCATTTCTGGCACTGGCTGTACCTCCCTCTCGCGCGCCTCACGGAGCGCGTCGCACGCGTGGTCGGGCGGCTGCAGCGGGGGCGCATCGCGATCTACCTGCTGTACAGCTTCGTCACGCTGATCGTGCTGCTGCTGGTGGCGAAAGCATGACCTTTACCGGCCTCTTCGCGCAGCTGCTCGCAATCGTCCTCGCTCTGGCGCTCGCGCCGCTGTTGACCGGCTGGATCAACCAGTGGCGCGCGTGGCTGCAGAACCGGCGTGCGCCGAGCCTGCTGCAGCCCTACCGCGTGCTGCACAAGCTGTTCAACAAGGAATCGGTCGTCGCCGAGACGGCCTCGCCGCTGTTCCGTGTCGCGCCCTACGTCATGTTCGGCTGCATGGCGCTCGCGTGCGGCATTGCCCCGACGCTGTCGACCGACCTGCCGCTCGCCCCGGCCGCCGACGCGATCGCGCTGGTCGGCCTGTTTGCGCTCGCACGCGTGTTCATCTCGCTCGCGGCGATGGACATCGGCACGTCTTTCGGCACGCTCGGCGCGCGCCGCGAGATGCTGGTCGGCTTCCTCGCCGAGCCGGCGCTGCTGATGGTGCTGTTTTCCGCGTCGCTGATCACGCAATCGACGTCGCTCGCGAAGATCGTCGAGACGCTCGCGCACGAGCCGTTCGCGATCTACCCGAGCCTGGCGGTGGCCGGCGTCGCCTTCACGATGGTGTCGCTCGCGGAGAACGCGCGCGTGCCGGTCGACAACCCGGCGACCCACCTCGAGCTGACGATGATCCACGAGGCGCTGATCCTCGAGTACTCCGGCCGCCATCTCGCGCTCGTCGAATGGGCGGCGTCGCTGAAGCTCTTCGCGTATTCGTGCATCGGCCTCGCGCTGTTCGTGCCGTGGGGTATCGCCGAAGCCGGCACGCCGCTGACGATCCTGTTCGCGATTCCGGTGCTCGTCGCGAAGCTCGCGATCGGCGGCGTGCTGCTCGCGCTGATCGAGACGATCAACGCGAAGATGCGCCTCTTCCGCGTGCCGGAATTCCTTGCCACCGCATTTTTGCTCGCAGTGATTGCGCTGCTCGTGCATGTGCTGCTCGGAGCGTAAGGACCGATGACCTCGCTGCTCGCCCAGTCGATCAACCTGTTCGCCGTCGTGCTACTGGTGCTCGCGTTCGCGATGATCGCGCAGCGGCGCATCCTGACGCTGATCCACCTCTTCACGCTGCAGGGCGCGGCGCTGGCGGCGGCGACGCTGATCGTCGGCTTTCTCACGGGTCAGCATCACCTCTACTACTCGGCCGCAATGACCTTCGTATTGAAGGTGATCCTGATCCCGATCCTGCTGCACCGGGTCATCGAACGGCTCAACGTTCGTTGGGACGTCGAGACCCTCTTCAACATCCCGACAACGATGCTGATCGGCATCGTGCTGGTGATCTTCGCGTTCAATCTGGCCGCACCGATCGCCGGGCTATCAGCGTCGATCGCGCGTGGCACGCTCGGCATCGCGCTCGCGTGTGTACTGCTGTCGTTCCTGATGATGATCGTGCGCGCGAAAGCGGTGCCCCAGGTCATCGGCTTCCTGTCGATGGAGAACGGCCTGTTCTTCGCGGCGACCGCGGCGACCTCGGGCATGCCGATGATCGTCGAGCTCGGCATCGCATTCGACGTGCTGGTCGGCATTCTGATCCTCGGCGTGTTCATGTTCCAGATCCGCGAACAGTTCGACAGCCTCGACATCCGCCATCTGGAAAAGCTCAAGGAGGACTGATGGAAGCGCTGCTGCTCGTCCTCGCGATTCCGCTCGCCGGCGGTGCGCTGCTCGCGCTGTGGGGCGAACGCGAATGGGCGCCGGAGTTGAACGCTGCGGTCAGTCTCGCTACGCTGGCCGCGGCGGCGTGGCTGACCGTGCAGGTGATCCGCGGCGGGCCGCTGCTCGCGTGGAACGAGTGGTTTTTCGTCGATGCGCTCAACGTGTTCCTCGTGACGCTGACCGCGTTCGTCGGTTTCACGACGTCGCTGTTCTCCCGCCCCTACATGCGCATCGAGCGCGACCACGGCAAGATGACGCCGCAGCGCATGCGGCTCTTCCACAGCATGTACCAGCTCTTCAACGGCATGATGCTGCTCGCGCTGACGACCAACAATCTCGGCATCCTGTGGGTCGCGATGGAAGCCGCGACGCTGACGACCGTGCTGCTGGTGTCGGTGTATCGCACCGCGGCGAGCCTCGAAGCGGCGTGGAAATACTTCATCCTGTGCGGCGTCGGCATCGCCCAGGCACTCTTCGGCACGATCCTGCTCTACCTCGCCGCGGAACGCGCGATCGGCGGTGGCGACGGAGCGCTGCTGTGGACGCATCTTGCCGAATCGAAGCACCTGCTCGACCCGTCGATCCTGTCGCTCGCGTTCGTGTTCCTGCTGCTCGGCTACGGCACGAAAGTCGGCCTCGTGCCGGTGCATAACTGGCTGCCCGACGCGCACGCCGAAGGCCCGACGCCGATCTCGGCGGTGCTGTCGGGGCTGCTGCTCAACGTCGCGCTGTACGCGGTGCTGCGCTGCAAGGTGCTCGCCGACGGCGCCCTTGCGAACGGCCTGCCGGGGCGCATGATGATCGGCTTCGGCCTGGTCACGGTCGTCGTCGCGACCTTCTTCCTGTCGCGCCAGCGTGACGTCAAGCGCATGTTCGCGTACTCGTCGATCGAGCACATGGGCCTGATGACGTTCGCGTTCGGCCTCGGCGGCCCGATCGCGAACTTCGCCGGGCTGCTGCACATGACGGTACATGCGCTGGTTAAGTCGGCGATCTTTTTCGCCGTCGGCCATGCGGCGCAGAAAGCCGGCTCGCAACTGATGGACGACATCCGCGGCCTGCTGAAAGTGAATCCGACCGTCGGCTGGGCACTGATGCTCGGCACGCTCGCGATCCTCGGCATGCCGCCATTCGGCGTATTCGCGAGCGAGTTCCTGATCCTGACGACGGCGATGCGCGAGCTGCCGTGGGCGACGCCGTTCCTGCTCGTCGCGCTCGGCGTCGCCTTCGCGGCGATCTTCGGCCACGTCCAGCCGATGGTGTTCGGCGAAACCTCGCTGCGCCCGCTCCCGCATCCGCCCGCGCTGCTGCCGGTGTTCGTCCATCTCGGGCTCGCGCTGATGCTCGGGCTCTACATCCCGCCCTGGCTCGACGGCTGGTACCGCGAGGCCGCGCGCATGATCGGAGGCTAGAGTGAAACGACCCCCACACTCACTTTGTTCGCGAAGGGCCGGCTTTGCACAGCCGGCCCGTTCGGCAGGCACGGCGCAGTGCGCCGCGAAACCCCTGCCTCACCCCCCCGAGGGGGCGCAGGCCTCCCTTGGGGCGGCCCGGCGGGAGACCTGACATGCAATTTTCCGGACTCGATTGCCGCTTCGAACGGCTCGCTGCGCCGCTGCCGATGCATCGCGCCCGCGTCGATGCCACGCAGTGGAGCGCGCTCGCGCTCGCGGTCGCCACAGCGAAAGGCCGCCTCGTGAGCCTGTGGGGCAGCGACCGGCGCGCGATGGGCGACGGTTTTGCGGTGGGGGCCGCGTACGCAACCGCGGAAGGCTTGCTTTGGGCGGAGCTCGGACTCGACGTCGTGCGCCCGGCTTACCCGGACATCTCGCGCTTCTTCGTCCCCGCAGTCCGCATGCAGCGCGCCGCACACGACCTCGTCGGCATCGACGCCGAGGACAGCGGGGACTCCCGCCCGTGGCTGCGCCACGGCGCGTGGCCGGCCGACTACTTCCCGCTGCGCATCGAGAACACCGGCCAGGAGCGCTTCGCGCCGCAGCCCGACAACTACCCCTTCGTCTTTGTCGAAGGCGACGGCGTGCATGAGATTGCGGTCGGGCCGGTGCATGCCGGCACGATCGAGCCGGGGCATTTCCGCTTCTCGGTCGTCGGCGAGAAAGTGCTGCGCCTCGAGGAGCGGTTCGGCTACACGCACAAAGGCATCGAGCGCCGCTTCATGGGCATGGACATCGACGAAGGGGCGCGGCTGGCGGGGCGCGTGTCCGGCGACAGCACCGTGGCGTATGCGTGGGCCTACGCAATGGCGGCCGAGTCGGCTGCTGGCGTGGCGGTGCCGGAGCGGGCCGCGTGGCTGCGCGCGCTGCTGCTCGAGCGCGAGCGCGTCGCGAACCACCTCGGCGACCTCGGCGCACTCGGCAACGACGCCGCGTTCGGCTTCGCGCTCGCGCAGTTCTCGCGCCTGCGCGAAGACTGGCTGCGGGCGAACTTCGAGGCGTTCGGCCACCGGCTGCTGATGGACTGCATCCGCCCGGGGGGCGTTGCGCGCGATCTCGACGCCGCCGCGGCGGCGCAACTGCGTCGCGACGCAGTTGCGCTCGTCGCCGAGGTTGCCGAACTGAAGGACATCTACGACGAGCACGCCGGTTTGCAGGACCGTTTCGTGACGACCGGCCGGGTCGCTCCGGAACTCGCCGCGCGGCTCGGGCTGACCGGGCTCGCCGGGCGCGCGAGCGGGCAGGTCGCGGACCTGCGCGTGGACTTTCCGTGGCCGCCGTACGACAAGCTCGCGGTGACTGCGTCCACGCAGTTCAACGGCGACGTCGCAGCCCGCGTCGCAGTGCGCTTCGACGAATGCTTCGAGTCGCTGCGGCTGATCGACGCGCTGCTCGCCGCGCTGCCGGACGGCCCGCTCGATGCCCCGGTCGCGATTCGCGACGCGGCGTCCGGTGCCGGCTGGATCGAAGGCTGGCGCGGCGAAATATTCGTCGCGCTCGAAACCGATGCGCGCGGGCGCATCGCGCGCTGCCATTGCCACGATCCGTCGTGGCAGAACTGGCCGGTGATCGAGCACGCGAGCATCGACAACATCGTCGCCGACTTCCCGCTGATCAACAAGTCCTTCAACCTCGGCTATTCCGCGCAGGATCTGTGATGTGGCACATTCTCAAGTACATCGCCCGCCATCGCCGTCCCGGCACATCGGCCTCTCCGACCCTTTCCCCGTCGCGCCACCGGGCACACCTGATCCACGCCGACATTCTCGCGATCCTCGGCCGCGCGCTGGCGATCCGACATGTCGACGGCGGCTCGTGCAACGGCTGCGAACTCGAGATCCACGCGCTGAACAACCCCTACTACAACATCGAGGGACTCGGCATCAAGTTCGTCGCAAGCCCGCGTCATGCCGACATGCTGCTCGTCACCGGGCCGGTGTCGCGGCACATGGAGCTCGCGCTGAAGCGCACCTACGATGCGATCCCGGCGCCGAAGCTCGTCGTCGCAATCGGAGACTGCGGCTGCACCGGCGGCATTTTCGGCGAGAGCTACGCGAGCTGCGGGCGTATATCGAATGTCATCCCGGTGGACGTCACTGTTCCCGGCTGCCCCCCTCCCCCGGCCGACATCCTCGCGGGCATTCTCACCGCCCTGCGGGGCCGCCCGTCCCTTGCCGCAGGCGAGGGCACGACGCCCGATTTCACGCCCGGCTTCAACTGAACCTTGCGCTGCCGCGCGCCGGAGGACGCGGCGCGAGCGCCTGTCCGGCAAGACTGTAAGCGGATGAATACCTGCATGAGTTTTCGCCGCCGGAATGCTTCAATAGGCATACGCAGTTCATCCACTCGATCCGTCCGTCAAGTCTACGCGATGCGGCGAGGAAGGAGACAGGCCCATGGAAGAATTCGCTTCGCGCGTTTGTGCAGCAGCGACAGGCTGCGCCCCTTCGCATCCCGCGTCATGCTGCCATGATATTCAAAATGGATTGGCACCATGATCCGCGACGACACCGGCCCGGCCACTGTCGATCCGTTCTGGCCCGGCCTCGCCCCGACCGCGTACTCGGCACCGCCCAAGCGGCGGCGCGTTGCCGTCTTCGGCCTGAGCTTCCTGCTGCTCGCCGCCGCGAGCCTGATCTACGACTACTCGCGTCCCGCCGAATACCGCACCGCCGCGCGGCTGCGGATCGACATGCCGGGCAACGGCGACACTGCCGATGAGCGCAGAACCGCGGTCCGGGCTGCGTTCCTGACCGAAGTCGAAGTGCTCACGAGCCGTCCGCTCGTCGAGAAAGCCGCTGCCCGGCTCGCCGGCATCGGCACACCGCTGCCTGCCGGCTCCGGCGATGGCGGCGATAGCATCGAGGACTACCGGCGGATGCTCGACGCGACACCGGTCGAGGGAACGGACGTCGTCGAGCTCACAGCGAGCGGCAGGCCGGCCGACGCGCTCGCTCCGCTCGTCAACGCGTTGATCGACACTTACCGCGGCCAGCTCGCCGAACGTTATCGCCAGGATTCGGGCAGCCGCGCGACCAGGGCGCAGGACGAGGCCACGAAGCTCGAAGAGCGCGTCGCCGAAAAGCGGCGCGCGCTCGACGACTATCGCCGCAACCACGACATCGTCGCGCTCGAGCGCGACGAAAACCACGTCCTCAGCCAGGTCAAGGGCGTCGGACAATCGCTGAACGCGGCGAACGACCGACTCGTCGCAGCCGAAGCGAAACTGCGTTCGCTGCGCGATTCGATCGCCGCCGGCAAGTCGATCGTCCGGGCGCGCGACAACCCGACGCTGTCGAACATCGAGCAGCGTGCCTCGCAGTTGCGCGAGGAGCAGCACGAGCTGGAGCGGGCCTACACCCCGGACTTCCTCGCGTTCGATCCGCGCGCCAAGGCCTTGCGCACGCGGATCGCGAGCCTGGACGAACAGATGAAACAGGTCCGCGAAAGAGGGCAGCAGGCAGCGCTGAGCGACGCCGAAGAGGAAGTCGCAGCGGCGCGCGCGGCCGTCGACCGGCTGGCTCAACAGGCGGGCGGCGAGCGGCGGACGGTCCAGGCGTTCACGGCGCGTCTGGGCGAGTTCAAGGCGATGCAGGAGGAGCTGACCGGACTCGAGGAGATGCACCGGGCGGCGGTCGTCAGGGCGACCGGACTGCAGGCCGCGGAGAGGATCCGCGTTCCGGAAGTCACGACGCTCGAAGCGGCTTTCCCGCCGGCCGAGCCCTGGCGGCCGCAATACGGCCGGGACGCGGCGATCGGCGTGACGGCGTCGCTGCTGCTCGCGCTGCTGACGACCTGGATCGTCGAGCTGTTCAACCGCACCACTCCGGCTCCGTCGCTCGTCATCGCGCCCGCATGGCCGCGCAGCGTGCAGCTGCCGATGCGCTCACCGGAGGCGCTTGGCCAGTTCGCGCCGTCGGCGCTGCTCGCCAGCGCCGCGCAACTGCCGCGCGAACTCGACGAAGCCGAGATCGCCCACCTGCTCGACGAACTGCCCGACGACGCCCGCCTCGGCGCGCTCGCGCTGCTTTCCGGCCTGTCGTTCGATGAACTCGCGCGGCTGAAATGGCCTGCGGTCGATCTGCCCGGCAGGCAGATTCTCCTGCCCGACCGCGTCGTGCCGCTGTCTGCGGCACTGGCGGCACAGCTGGGCCGGTACCGCGAACACCATCCGCAAACGGACGACAGCCCTGTCGTCGACGCCGCGAGTGACGGGACGCCGGACGCGCTCGACGCGACGCTTCTTTATGCCGCACACGATGCGGGCATCCCCGGCGCGGACGAGATCACGTGCGCGGCGCTGCGCCACAGCTACATCGCTTACCTGGTGCGCCAGGGGGTGCGCTTCGCAGACCTGTTCGGCATCGTCGGGCGGCTCCCCGCCGACATGCTGGGCGCCTACACGGCGCTGTCGCCGGCGGGCAGGAAGCATCCGCTCGAAGAGATCGAACAGGTTCATCCGGCGCTGCGCCAAGTACGCTCCGCCTGACCTCGGCCGGGCCGGGGCGCGGCCGGCAGGAAGAAGGCCGCTCAGACCTTCTTCAGGTAGCAGGCCTTCAGCATGAAGCTGCCGGCGTCCATCCGACAGTCGACCTCGTGGTCTCCGCCGACGAGACGGATGCTCTTCACTTTCGTGCCGACTTTCAGCGTGATCGAGGATCCCTTGACTTTCAGGTCCTTGATCAGCACGACGGAGTCGCCATCCGCCAGCACGTTACCGTTGGCATCCTTCACCGCTGCATCGGCTTCATCGTCCGCGTCGGCGGCTGCCGCGATCGGCCACTCGTGGGCGCAATCGGCGCAGATGTAATTGTCGCCGTCCGGGTAGGTGTTCTCCATCGCGCATTTGGGGCAGGCGGGGATCATGACAGGGTTCCTCAGGCTATCGGTTTCGAAGGCCGGCAGTATCCGCGCCCCGCCCGGTCTCGGCAACTCTTGCGTCGTGCGCAGCGCCGTGGCACGCGGGCGGACGCCCTCACAGTCCCTGCGCTTTCGCCCACTGCAGGATCTGGCCAGTGTTCATCGCCCCGGACTGGCGTGCGACTTCGCGGCCGGCGCGGAACAGCACCATCGTCGGAATGCTGCGGATCGCGTAGCGTGCCGCGAGATCTTGCGCCTCCTCGGTATTGACTTTCCCGAGCCGGACATGCGGCTCGAGCTTCGCCGCGGCCTCCTCGAACGCAGGCGCCATCGTTCGGCACGGACCGCACCACGACGCCCAGAAATCGACGAGTAGCGGCAGGTCGCCATGACCGGCGTGCACGTCAAAGCTCGCGGCGTCGAGTTCGACCGGATGGCTGGTGAAGAGCGCCTGATGGCATTTGCCGCAGTTCGGGTCGTCGCTCAAACGCCCGCCGGGCAAGCGGTTCAGGACGTGGCAGTGCGGACAGGCAATGGTCAGAGTTTCGGTCATCGGGGCCTCCCAGAGTGTGCAGGGTGACAGGGAAAGAACAGCCGGTGAATGCGCGATCGCACCATCGCTCATTCAGAGGCTGATCCGACGATCCGGTTCAACACAACGTCGAGATTCTGTCCGCTGCCTGCCTCCGGCGCTGCCTGCGATGACAGGACGGCCATGCGGGAGCGCGCTGTCCGACGTGTCAGTCGACCCGCGTGTCCAGACCCGATTCCGCCATCTCCGCCGCACGCAGCATCGCACGTGCCTTGTTCTGCGTCTCCGTCCATTCGGCGTCGGGGTTCGAATCAGCGACGATGCCGGCGCCCGCCTGGACGTGGATGTGGCCGTCCTTGATGACTGCGGTGCGGATCGCGATCGCCAGATCCATGTCGCCGTGAAAACCGATGTAGCCGGCGGCGCCGGCATAGATGCCGCGCTTGACCGGCTCGAGCTCGTCGATGATCTCCATGGCGCGGAGCTTCGGCGCACCCGACACCGTGCCCGCCGGGAACGTCGCACGCAGCACGGCGAGCGCGTTGAGCCCGTCCTTCAGGCGTCCTTCGACGTTCGAGACGATGTGCATCACGTGCGAGTAACGCTCGACCGTGAATTGCTCGGTGACCTTGACGCTGCCGATCTCGGCGACGCGGCCGGCGTCGTTGCGCCCGAGGTCGAGCAGCTGCAGGTGCTCGGCGCGTTCCTTCTCGTCGGCGAGCAGGTCCGCTTCGAGCGCAAGGTCGTCCGCTGCGGTCGCGCCGCGCGGGCGCGTGCCCGCGATCGGGCGCACCGTGACGCGCTTCGCGTCGCCGTCCTGGTCGAGCCGGACGAGGATTTCGGGCGATGCGCCGACGACGTGGAAATCCTCGAAGTTGAAATAGAACATGTAAGGCGACGGGTTCAGCGTGCGGATCGCGCGGTACAGCGCCATCGGGCTCGCTGCGTAAGGCTTGCTCATGCGCTGCGACAGCACGACCTGCATGATGTCGCCGTCGATGATGTACTGCTTCGCGCGGTTCACCGCCGCCTTGAACCCTTCCTCGCCGAAGCTGGACACGGCGGGCTGCGATTCGGCGTGCACATCCTCGGGAATCACCGCCGGCGCGCGCAGCCGCGCGAGCAGGTCGCGCAGGCGTTTCTTCGCGCGCTTGAACGCGCCGGGCACTTCGGGTTCCGCATAGACGACCAGCGTCAGCTTGCCGGAGAGGTTGTCGACGATCGCGATCTCCTCCGACAGCAGCAGCAGGATGTCGGGCGTGCCGATCGTGTCGGTCTTCTCGGTCTTCGCGAGGCGCGGCTCGATGTAGCGCACCGTGTCGTAGCCGAAACAGCCGACCAGGCCGCCGGCGAAACGCGGCAGGCCGTCGCGCGGCGGCACCTTGATGCGCGCCATGAACTCGGCGACGTAGTTCAGCGGATCGCCGTAGTCGCGCCGCTCGACGAGGCGGTTGCCGGTCAGCAGCAGCGCCGAGCGGCCGTAGACCTCGATGCGCGTCGAGGCCGCGAGACCGATCATCGAGTAGCGGCCGAAGCGCTCGCCGCCCTGCACCGATTCGAGCAGATAGCTGTAGGGTTCGTTCGCGAGCTTCAGGTAGATCGACAGCGGCGTGTCGAGGTCGGCGAAGGTTTCGAGCGTGACCGGGATGCGGTTGTAGCCCTGCGCGGCCAGCGCGTTGAATTCATGTTCGAGCATGGTGACTCCACGGGAAACGGTTCGATCGGAACAAGGGGGGTGCGGGCGCGCCGGCAGCCCGCGAAAGCGGTCGCGTTTTAGTGGCCCGCGGGCCACGAGCACCAGCGCCGCCAGCAACAGCGCATGGCGGTGGTCTCGTTGCGTTCCTTGTCCAAAGCCCGGTCGTCGTGGGTCATGTCGATTCGTTCATGGTGGGTGCAAGCGGGACAGCAGATCGGTCAGACGACTTCGATGCGCTCGAGCGCCCCGGTGGCGATCGATAGTAGCCCATCGCATTCGATGGTGTCCACGGGCATGCCTTCGCTATATCCATAGGTCACGAGCAGCACCGGCATGCCGGCGGCGCGCGCCGCGAGCGCGTCGTTGGCCGAGTCGCCGATCATCAGCGCCTGCGCGCTGGCGATGCCAAGCAGGTTGCAGGCGTGGTGCAGCACCGCCGGGTCGGGTTTTTTCACCGGCAGCGTGTCGCCGCTGACGACGGCGTCGAAGTAGCGGTCGAGCCGCATGCGTTCGAGCAGCGGCAGCGTGAAGGCTCCGGCCTTGTTCGTCACGCATGCGAGCCGCAGATTCATCGCCCGCATCGCGTCGAGAGTCTCGGCGACACCGGGATAGATCGTCGTGTGCCGGCCGTTTACTTCAGAGTAGTGACGACGGAAGACCATCACCGCGCTTTCGATCTCGGCCTCGCTCGCCCGGGCGTTCTCGGTCATGCAGCGCCGCACGAGATGCGGGATGCCTTTGCCGACGAAGGAATGGATCTCGGCGAGCGGCCGCGTCGGCCGGCCGAGTTCGGCGAGCATGCGGTTCGCGCCTTCGGCGAGGTCCGCGATCGTGTCGAGCAGCGTGCCGTCGAGATCGAACAGCACCGCCCGCACCGGGAAGCGCCGCGCGTTCAATGCTGCACCCTCGGGTTTCCTGCAATCTGGTGAAGCACTCACGCGCCCACCTTCGCCAGTTCGGCGCGCAGCGCGGCGATCACGCTGTCGTAGCGGTGCGGGTCGGCGTCGCGCCCGGCGCCGAACACGGCCGAGCCGGCGACGAAGGTGTCGGCGCCGGCGGCAGCGATCTGCGCGATGTTGTCGACTTTCACGCCGCCGTCGATCTGCAGCAGGATCCGCCGCCCGCTCGCCGCCTCGTACGCATCGAGCTTCTCGCGCGCCGCGCGCAGTTTCGGCAACGTGCCGGGAATGAACTTCTGCCCGCCGAAGCCGGGATTGACGCTCATCAGCAGCACGATGTCGATGCTGTCGAGCACATGGTCGAGATGGTGCAGCGGTGTCGCCGGGTTGAACACCAGGCCTGCCTGGCAGCCGCAGTCGCGGATCAGCTGCAGCGTACGGTCGACGTGCTCGGACGCCTCCGGATGGAAAGTGATGATGTTCGCCCCGGCCTTGGCGAAGTCCGGGACGATGCGGTCGACCGGCTTGACCATCAGGTGGACGTCGATCGGCGCGCTCGTGTGCGGCCGGATCGCTTCGCAGACGAGCGGACCGATCGTGAGGTTCGGCACGTAATGGTTGTCCATGACGTCGAAGTGGATCCAGTCGGCGCCGGCCGCGACCACATTCCGGACCTCTTCGCCCAGGCGGGCGAAATCCGCCGAGAGCAGGCTGGGGGCGATGCGGGGCATGAAGTTCTCCTGTTCGTTCGAGCCGCGGATTCTAACCGTTCAACGCACGCAGACGCGCCGCACCTGCGCCATGTCGGTGATGCCGCCGAGCACTTTCTCGATGCCGTCCTGGCGCAGCGTGCGCAAGCCCTCGGCGAGCGCGACACCCAGCAGCTGCGCGACGCGCGCGCGCTCCTGGATCATCCGCCTGATCTCGGGCGAGGCGAGCATCAGCTCATGCAGTCCGACCCGCCCCTTGTAGCCGGAGTTGCACTCCGGGCAGCCGACCGGCCGGTAAAGCGTGAAGCGCCCTTCGGCATCCGCATGCGTCGCGCGCAGCCGATCGAACACCGCGGCGCGGGCGGCCAGCGGATCGGCGTGGAATTCAGGCGTCGCGTGCATGTCTTCGCAGTACTCGTCGAGCAGTTGCACGACTTCGGCCTCGTCGGCGCGGTAGGCTTGCCGGCAATGGGTGCACAGCCGCTTCGCCAGCCGCTGCGCGAGCACGCCGAGCAGCGCGTCGCCGAAATTGAACGGGTCCATGCCCATGTCGAGCAGGCGCACGATCGATTCCGGCGCGCTGTTGGTGTGCAGCGTCGACAGCACGAGGTGGCCGGTCAGCGACGCCTCGATGCCCACCGACACCGTCTCGAGGTCGCGCATTTCGCCGACCATGATGACGTCCGGATCGGCGCGGAGGAATGCGCGCATCATCGTCGCAAAATCGAGGCCGGCCTTGCGGTTGACCTGAACCTGGCGCAGCCCTTTCTGCGTGATCTCGACGGGGTCTTCGGCAGTCCAGATCTTCGTTTCCGGCGTGTTGAGGTGGCCGAGGATGGAGTGCAGCGTCGTCGTCTTGCCCGAGCCGGTCGGCCCGCAGACGAAGAACAGGCCGTAGGGCTTGGCGATCGTGCGCCGGAGGCGCTCGAGGTTGTGCGCGGTCAGGCCGAGCTGCTCGAGCCGGATCGGCTCGCTGTGGCCGAGCAGGCGCATCACGACGTCCTCCATGCCGCCGGCGGTCGGCACCGTCGCGACGCGCAGCTCGATGTCGAGCGGCGCGAACTTGCGGAAGCGGATCTTGCCGTCCTGCGGCTTGCGCCGCTCCGAGATGTCGAGGTCGCACATGATCTTGAGGCGCGTCACGAGCGCATTGCGGTAGCTCGCCGGCACCTGGATGTACGGCACGAGCGTGCCGTCCTTGCGGAAGCGGATGTGCGTCTTGTCCTTGCCCGGGCGCGGCTCGACATGGATGTCCGACGCACCCTGCCGATACGCGTCGATGATGACCTTGTTCACGAGCTTGACGAGTTCGTTGTCCGCCGCCGCCAGGACGTCGTCGGCGACCAGGTCCTGCTCGTCTTCGGGCAGGTCCTGCAGCAGATCGGACACCGAACCGAGCTCCATCGAAGGCTCGAAATACTGATCGACGGTGCGGTCGAATTCGTCGCGCGTCGTCACGCGGAAGGCGAGCCGGCGCTTCGGGAACACGTTGTGCGCGATGCGCGACGCACGGACCTGCTCGGGGTCCCACGCTAGCACGACGATGCCTTCGGGAGTCTCCTCGAGCGGCAGCCATCCCGTCTGCTGCACGTACTCGCGCTTGATGTGGCGCAGCAGGTCGAGCTGCTTGACGCGATCCTGGCGGTAAGGCTCGTACGGCACGTGGAAGAAGCGCGACGCCGCATCGCCAAGCTCGGACAGCGCGATGCCGCGAGTCGCGACGAGCACTTCATCGACCGTCGCACCCCATTCGCGGGCGCGGCGCACCGCCTCGTCGAGTTCGTCCGCGCCGAGGCGCCCGTCGACGACCAGCGCATCGTAGCGCGAGCGCAGCGCCGCCGGCGCTTTGCCCTGTCGGGCGTATGCGACGCCCAGGGCCTGCGCGAGCCCGAGCAGGCCGTCCTTCGCGACGCCCGAAAATTCCTCGCCGCGCGTGACGTTGATCAGCAGCATCACGCCTTGCAGCGCGCCGCTCGCGGGATCGATGAGCGGCGCCGCAAGCACCTGCCGCGTGCGGTAGCCGCTGCGCTCGTCGCCGTTCCGGGGAAAGCGCAGCTCCGGGGAAAGCGCGCGGAGCGCGGTCTGGTCATGCACGTCGCGAATATTGACGGGCTGCCGGCGCAGTGCGACGTAGCCGGCGATGCTGCGCGCTGCGACCGGGAGTCGCGCTTCGACGGGCGCCGGGCCGGTCCTGACGCGCAAGACGAGCGTCGTGCCGGCCTCATCGAGGGCGAAGAAGCACAGGCTGTCGGCGTCGAACAGCGTGCACAGGTCGGCGGAAAGGTCGAGGACGACGCGATCGACGTCGTCGGCGGCATCGATGCGTGCCGTGATCGCCTGCAGTCCTTTGAAAAACGCGAGACGGCCGGCGACGTCGCTACCTTTCCTGGCCCGTCCGGGCGCTGCTGTCATGGACATTCCTGTTCCTGGTGTCGGGGCTTTCAACGGGGGCGTGCAGAGGCTGGCCATTCTAGCCGGCGTCGCCAGGAAATTCAGAACTCGAGGATCATGCCCTGCTCGAGCCTCACCGGATGCAGACGTCCGGCTCCGGCTGCGATCTCGCCCATGATGCGTTCGCACTGGCCCGGCTTGAGGTGGGCGATGTGGA
This sequence comes from Aromatoleum aromaticum EbN1, assembly GCF_000025965.1. Lineage (NCBI taxonomy): Bacteria > Pseudomonadati > Pseudomonadota > Betaproteobacteria > Rhodocyclales > Rhodocyclaceae > Aromatoleum > Aromatoleum aromaticum. The sequence goes on along the minus strand of NC_006513.1, from coordinate 2,458,941 downwards.
CTTCGGGCGCCCCGGCGATCTCGTCGAGCATCGCATGCAGCAGGCTGGGACACAGGTGGCGCGCCGTGAGCGCGAGGCCGTGCTGGCTTTCGGGGAAAGCGGTCTCGACGATGAGGTGGCGCACGTGGTCGAGCGCGTTGATCGCGGCGATCAGTTCGGTCGAATACTCGGTGTCGCCGGTATAGACGAGCTTGCCCTCGCCACTGTCGAGACAGTAGGCGACCGTCGGCACGCTGTGGCGGGCCGGCAGCGGCGTGACCATTCGCGCTCCGAGCCGGATCGGGTGGCCGGGTTCGACGGGATGAAACCTGAGGTACGACCGGTGGCAATCCGGGATGGTCGTGAAATCCGGCCAGATCTGCCAGTTGAAGACGTGCAGGCGCAGCATGCGGATGGTCTCCGCCGTGGCGTACACCGTCAGCGGCGTGTCGCGGAGTTCGCCGACCGAATCGACGAGCAGCGGAATCGACACGATATGGTCGAGATGTGCGTGCGTGACGAAAACGTGATCGATGCGCAGCAACTCGTCGAGTTCCAGCTCGCCGACGCCAGTGCCCGCGTCGACGAGAATGTCGTCATCGGCGAGGAACGCCGTCGTGCCCGAAGCCCGTCCGCCGATTCCGCCGCTGCAGCCGAGTATCCTGAGCTTCATGGGTTGGGATCGCGCCGGGAGTCCGCCGCGGCAGGCTACGAGCGTCGCTCCGGTGAAGGTGACCCAGCACGCTACCACTACCTTCGGTCGTGCAGCGTGCATTACTTCACGATGCGATGCCGATAGCCCACAGTATCCCGGGCAATCAAGGGCGCAGGAAAAACTCCATCTTGACCCCGGCCAGCTCGACGATGTCGTGTTCGTCGAGGCGGCGCGCCTGCCCGTCCAGCGGGCACCCATTGACGAGCGGGAACACTTCGCCTTCGATGTGGGTGAGGAAATATCCGTTCACCCGTCGTGTGATCGCAGCCACTTGCTTGCCCGGCTTGCCGAGCGTCGTCAGCGACTTCGTCAGCTCCAGTTCCCGTCCCGCATTCGGGCCGTTGAGCAGCTGCATGACGCCCAGCGCGCCAGCGCTCACGGCCGACGGCGAAGCCGGAGGGGACCGCATCTCCGGCGCCGCTGCAGCAGGGGGGGCGGCAGGTGCGATCTCGGGAGGCACGAGCCCCGGTCCGTCCGCAACCGGCCCGGCATAGCCGAACGCGTGCACCGCCGGCGCGGGCGGTTCGACGATGTACTTGAGTCGGTACTTGCCGAGTTCGACGAGGTCGTTGTTGCGCAGCACATGTTTCCTGATCGGCTGGCCATTCACGTAGGTGCCGTTGGTGCTGTTCTGGTCCTCGAGAAAAGCGTCATCGAGGATCGTCGTGATCACGGCGTGCTGGCCGCTGATCGCCAGGTTGTCGATCTGGACGTCATTATTTGCCTTGCGTCCGATCGTCGTGCGCGGCTTGTCGAGGACGATTTCCTTGAGGACCAGGCCGTCCATGCTGAGGATCAACTTCGGCATTGCATTCGTTCCATGTCTCGAGTGCGCAAGCATGCTGCCCGCGCAGCTTTCAGTAAGGCAGCGCGGTGCCGAGGCCGCGTTCGCGGGCGCGCGCGACGACTTGCGCCGCCACGGCGATGTCCTGGATCGCCATGCCCTGCGATTCGAACAGCGTGACCTGGACGTCGCTCGTGCGTCCCGGGCGGATCCCGGCGACCACTTCACCGAGCTCCACCCATCGTCCCGGCTGCGTGCGCCCTTTTTCGAGCAGCGGCAGCAGGTCGCCCGCTTCGCGCAGCGCGATCTCGCGCGAATCGACGCAGATCACGTCGGCGCGCCTCACCGCCGCCTCCGACAGCTCCTGACGGGCGAGGCTGTTCGAGCCGGCGGCGGTGACGTGCGTGCCCGGAGCGAGCCACGCGGCGTCGAACAGCGGCTTTGGCGACGTCGTGATCGTGACGACGACATCGGCGCCGCGCACCGTGTCCTCGGCGCTCGCCGCGGGTATCACCTCGCGGCCGGTTTCAAGGCTCATCTGTGTGCAGAAAGCCTGCAGCCGCTCCGGGTTGCGCGCGAACACTTTTATGCGTTCGACCGGCCGTACCGCGCACAGCGCGAGGATCTGCCCCTGCGCCTGCCAGCCGGCACCGAACACGCCCGCAACGCGGGCATCGGCTCGCGCCAGCCATTTCGCGGCGATCCCGCCCGCGGCGCCGGTGCGCATCATGCCGAGACGGTCGGCCTCGAGCACGGCGACCGGATCACCGCTGGTCGCGTCGAAAAGGTGCACCCAGAAGCGGTTGCGGCCGCCGGCGCTCGTATAGACCTTCAGCCCGGAGAGGTTGACGGCGGGAACACCGCCCTGCAGCAGGTGGGTCATCGTCGCCGGCAGACGTACGCGCTGCCGCGGCAAATCGATCGTTTCGCCGCGCCCGTGAGCGGCCATGACCTGCTCGACCGCGCCGAGCACCATCGGCATGTCGAGGAGGCCGCCGACTTCGGCTTCATTCAGATATATCGCCATGTATCTCCTGCCCAGCAATCCACGCAAATGCTCCCGCCGATGCACGAGGGGACACGTATTCTAGCTCGCCCGATCGCACCGTCTGGAAGTAAAAAGGCCCGCCTCGAAAGGCGGGCCTTTGCTGTGCGACGACACGGCCTCGCTACATCATGCCGAGCGCGCGCGGCAGGGCCAGCGAGATGGCCGGGACGTAGGTGACGAGGATCAGGAATACCAGCATCGACAGCAGCCACGGCCACACTGCCACCGTCAGCTCGGTGATGCCCATCTTCGTGATGCCGCTGGCGACGTAAAGATTCAGGCCGACCGGCGGATGGCACATGCCGACTTCCATGTTGACGACCATGATGATGCCGAAATGCACCGGGTCGATGCCGAGCTTGATCGCGATCGGGAACAGGATCGGCGCGAGGATCAGCACGATCGACGACGGCTCCATGAAGTTGCCGGCGATCAGCATCAGGATGTTGGCCATGATCAGGAAGCCGATCATGCCGACGCCGGTGCCGATCATGAAGTCCGCCATCTCCTGCGGAATGTTTTCATGCGTCAGCAGGAACGAGAACAGCACCGCGTTGGTGATGATGTACAGCAGCATCGCGCTCATGTTCGCGGAGTTCAGCAGCACCTTCGGCACGTCCTTCATGCCGAGGTCCTTGTAGACGAACACCGCGACGAAGAACGCATACACCGCACTCATCGCAGCCGCCTCGGTCGGCGTGAAGATGCCGGAGTAGATCCCGCCCATGACGACGACGATCAGGAACAGACCCCACGCGGATTCCTTGAACGCGCGCAGCCGCTGCCCCCAGCTCGCCTTCGGCTGGCGCGGGTAGTCGTACTTGCGCGCGCGGTACCAGGTCGTGAAGCCGAGAAACATCGCGAGCAGCAGGCCCGGCACGACGCCGGCCATGAACAGCGAGCCGACCGAAGTGTTCGTCGACACCGAGTACATGACCATGACGATCGACGGCGGGATCAGGATGCCGAGCGCGCCCGAAGTCGTGATCACGCCGGCGCCGAACTTGTTCGGGAAGCCCTGCCTGACCATCGCCGGCAGCAGGATCGCGCCGATCGCGACGACCGTCGCCGGGCTCGAGCCCGATACCGCGGCGAACAACGCGCACGCGACGACGCCGCCAAGACCCAGACCGCCGTACCAGTGGCCGACCATCGCGGTCGCGAAGTTGATCATCCGCCGCGCCACACCCCCGTGCGTCAGGAAGTTGCCCGCGAGGATGAAGAACGGGATCGCCATGATCTCGAACTTCTCGATACCGGTGAACAATTTCAGCGCGACCGACTCGATCGGCACTTCGGTCATCGTGAAGAGGAAGGTCAGGACCGTGAGGCCGAGCGAGATCGAGATCGGCATCCCGGTGAGCATCAGCACCAGGAGCAATACGAAGATGATGGCGGCGCTCATTGCTTGTCTCCCCGGGCACGATTGCCGCCCTTCTTGCCGTTTTCACCCAGCTGTTTATGCGTGAGGTCGTGGGGGTGCAGGTTATCGTCCATGTCATAGAAGTTCGCGTCGACCGGCAGGTGCTCCTCGTCGATGCCTTCGACATGGCCGTGGTCGTGCGTCGGCAGCTCGCCGGTGCGCAGGAACGCCGCCATCACCTGCAGGAATCGGAAGCACATCAGGTACGACCCCAGCGGGATCGCCGAATACACGATCCACGTCGGCCACTCGAGGTCCGGCGTCGTCGGTCCTTCATACAGGTCGCCGGTGTCCATGCCGAACCACGTCAGGAACTGATAATGGGCGCCGTTCTCGAGCACGAACGTCAGGCCGAGCGTCCCGACGATGCCGGTGAAGAGCGCGCCGGCACCGAGCCCGATGACAACGAACCTGGCGCGGTTGGAGGCGGACAGCCGGTTGATCAGCACGTCGACGCCGACGTGGATGCCGGTGCGCACGCCATAGGCGGCGCCGAACTTGGCCATCCAGACGAACATGATGATGCACAGCTCCTGCGCCCAGCCGAAATGCAGCGACAGCAGCCAGTCCTGCAGGCCGGGAATCGCCAGACCGGAGCCGTAGCGGTGCACGACCGATACGAAGATGATGATCGTGGCCACACCCATGAGGAAGGTGATGAGCCACTCCTCGATGTGGTCAAGGATTTTTAGCATGGGATACTCCCGTCACGAAAACGCCCGCCGGCACGCGGTGTTGCGCAGGGGCCGGCGGGCGTTCAGCGGATGATGGATTACAGCTTGGACGGGTCGAACCCGGTGTCCTTGTAGATGGACTGGATGGTCTCGGCACCGATGCGCGATTCCATCTTCTTGTGCACCGGCACCAGTGCCTTCTTGAACACCATCTTCTCGGCGTCGGTCGGCTGGTAGATCTCCGTCTTGCCCGACGCGCGCACCGCTTCGAGCGCCTTGTCGTTTTCTTCCTTCGCGATCTGGTTCGCGAACTCGGTCGACTCCTTCACTGCCTGTTCGAGCTGGCTGCGCGTCTCGGCCGGCAGGCCGTCCCAGAACTTCTTGTTCGTGATCACCGCGTAGCCGAGGTAGCCGTGGTCGGTCAGCGTCATGTGCTTCTGCACTTCATGCATCTTCTGCGTGTACAGGTTCGAATGCGGGTTCTCGGTGCCGTCGACGACGCCGGTCTGCAGCGCCTGGTAGACCTCGGAGAACGCCATCACCTGTGGAATCGCTCCGAGCGCGCGCATCTGCTCCTCGAGCACCTTCGACGACTGCACGCGCATCTTCTTGCCCTTCAGGTCCTCGGGCTTCTTGATCGGAGTGTTCGCGGAGAAGGACTTGAAGCCATTGTCCCAGAATGCGAGGCCCTTGATGCCGCGTTTTTCGAGCTTGCCGAGCAGTTCCTTGCCAACGTCCCCGGTCGTGACCTTGTGCAGCGCATCGTAGCCATCGAAGATGTAAGGCAGGTCGAAGACCTCGAACTCGCGCACGCCGAGCGGACCGAACTTGGCGAGCGACGGCGCGAGCATCTGCACCGCACCGAGCTGCAGCGCCTCCATTTCTTCCTTGTCCTTGTAAAGCGTGCTGTTCGCGTAGACTTCGACCTTCACCGCCCCTTTGGTGTATTTGTCGGCGAGCTCCTTGAATTTTTCGGCCGCCTTGCCTTTGGGCGTGTCGTTTGCCACGACGTGGCTGAACTTGATGACGATGGGCTCGGCGGCAACCGCCGCAGCGGACAGGCCGACAGCAAACAGGCCAACCAAAAGTGCGCGAATTTTCATTACTCTCTCCTCCGGTGAATTTGTCGATTCTCGAGTACCCGAGTGCTGGCAAAACCAAGCCTAAGGCCCGGGATACAGGTAAAGTCTAGTACCGCCCTCGATCCGGCCATATTGTGGTCATCCACAACTCCGCTCCCCTCGCATCGACACGATGAGCCGCCGGCCCGACCCCGCGCCAACGCCGGCCCCGGCGAAATGGCTCGCCGTGCTGCCGTACCTGACGCTGCCGCTGTTTCTCGCGATCATCGCGGCGCTGGTATGGCTGACGCGCAGCGCCGACCGGGACGAGCAGCGGATGACGCTGATCAACGACGTGCTGTGGATGGAACAGAACCTCCAGTTCCAGCTCGACCGCAACGCTTCGCTGCTCGCCCAGATCGGCCCCGAACTCTTCGCGCACGACACTCATCCGCCCTCGACCGACGCGAAGCTGCGCCAGCTGCTGCGTCCCGAGAGCGGGCTCGTGCGCGTGATATGGCTCGACGCCGAAGGCCGCCGGGAAGGCGAGATGCCGCCGATGTCCGGCAGTCACCTGATCGGCGAGAGCGTGGGCGCCGTGCCAGCGGACTCGGTTTTCCGCCTTGCCCGCGCGATCGGCCGGCGCGCCTACGGGCCGGCCTACGAGGTCGCCGACGGCAGCCATCAATTCGAGGTCCACGTGCCGATCCACTCCGAGGACGCGTTCATCGGCGCCGTGGTCGGGATCTACTCGCTGCACGAACTGATCGCGCGCGAGCTGCCGTGGTGGTTCTCGGAGCGCTACCGCGTCAGCGTGGTGGATGCCGACGGCCGGCAGATCGTCGCCAAGTCGAAAGTCGCGCCGCTGTCCGGGGACCTGAACTACACGATCCCTTTCGACCCGCCGGGGCACGGGCTGAGCCTGCACATCACCGCCTACCGCGGCGAGACGCGCTGGGTGCCGGTGCTGCTGATCGCCTCGACCGTGCTGCTCGCCGGCATCATCGTGTGGAGCGTGTGGCAGCTGCGCCGCCAGCTGGTGCGCCGCCACAGCGCCGAACAGGCATTGCGCAGCGAGTCGCTGTTCCGCAAGGCGATGGAAGATTCGCTGCTGACCGGGCTGCGCGCCCGCGATCTCGACGGCCGCATCACCTACGTCAATCCGGCATTCTGCAGGATGGTCGGCTACAGCCCTGAAGAGCTGATCGGCCGCCTGCCGCCGATGCCGTACTGGGATCCCGATCACCTCGAACGCACGCAGGAAGTCCACGACATGATCCTCTCAGGCGCCGCGCCGCCCGAAGGCGTCGAACTGCGCCTGCGCCGCAAGAACGGCGAGCGGCTCGATGCGCTGATCTTCGAAGCGCCGTTGATCGACGCCGCCGGTTGCCACACCGGCTGGATGGGGTCGCTGCTCGACATCACCGAGCAGAAACGCGCGCGCGAGCTCGGGCGCCAGCAGGAAGAACGCCTGCAGGCGACTTCACGGCTGGTGACGATGGGCGAAATGGCCTCGACGCTCGCCCACGAGCTGAACCAGCCGCTGGCCGCGATCGCGAGCTACAACACCGGCTGCCTGAACCGCCTCGAGCAGGCCACGATCGATCGCGACGAGTTGCGCGACATCCATGCCAAACTCGGCCGCCAGGCGCGGCGCGCCGGCGAGATCATCCGCCGCGTCCATGATTTCGTCCGCCGCGCCGAGCCCAAACGCGAGACGCTGGACTTCAACACGGTGATCCGCGAAGCGATCGGCCTGATCGAAGCCGACGCGCGCAAGCGGCGCATGCGCATCGAAACCGACCTGGCGCCGCGCCTGCCGGACATCCCCGCCGATCCGGTGATGATCGAGCAGGTCATCGTCAACCTGGTGCGCAACGGCATGGATGCGATGCACGACAATCCGCCGGGACGGCGCACGGTGCGCGTCGCGACGCGCGAGGAAGGCGGCCAGCTCGTGGTGCGGGTCGCCGATTCCGGCCGCGGCATCGACCCGGACATCGCGCGCCGCCTGTTCGAACCGTTCTTCACGACCAAGCCCGAAGGAATGGGAATGGGCCTGAACATCTGCCGCTCGATCGCCGAACTTCACCATGGACGCCTGGGGTTCGAAAGCAATCCGGACGGCGGTACCATCTTCATCCTGTCGTTCCCGGTCGAACTCTCATGAATCCCGCCTGCGCCCACATCATCGACGACGACGAAGCGATCCGCGACGCGCTGCAGTGGCTGTTCAAGACGCGCGACGTGGCGTGCACGACGTGGCCGAGCGCCGAAGAATTCCTTGCCGCGGTGCAGCCGGACTGGCGCGGCTGCGCAGTGATCGACATCCGCATGGAAGGCATGAGCGGGCTCGAGTGCTTCGACGCGCTGCGCGCGCGCGGCAACCTGCTGCCGGTGGTGTTCATCACCGGCCACGGCGATGTGCCGATGGCGGTGGCGGCGCTGAAGAAAGGCGCCTTCGACTTCATCGAAAAGCCGTTCAACGACAGTGACCTTGTCGACGTCGTGGTGCGCGCCCTCGACGCCGACGCGCAACGCCAGCTCGCCGCCGCGACGCGTGAAACAGTCGAAGCACGGCTCGCGCTGCTGACCGCGCGCGAGCGCGAAGTGATGGAGCAGATCCTCGCCGGCAAGTACAACAAGGTCATCGCGGACCACCTGAACATCTCGATGCGCACCGTCGAGGCGCATCGCTCGAAAGTCTTCGACAAAATGGCAGTGCGCTCGGCCGTCGAACTCGCCCAGCTGATCAATCTGGTCGGCGGACGCTAGGAAGCCATCCCGGCAGGCGATGAATTCAGCGCTGCCACACCAGCAGCAGTCCGGCTTCGCCTGGACCGCAGCGAAATTCGGCCGCCACCCCGATCTCGCCGATCCACGCCGCCTCGCCGTCGACGCGCAGCACCGGCAGCCGCGGGCGCAGCCACGCCGGAATGCCGGCTTCCTGGCACAGGTTCTTGAAACTGCGCAGCGGGCGCCCGCTGTCCTGCCGCAACATCAGCCCCGGCCAGCGCGGCACCAGCGCGACGTCCATGGCACGCTGCAGCGCCCCTCGGCCGATGCCCGCGCCGGTCACCGGCTCGAAGCGCACGACGCCGGCACCCCAGCACAGCGCCGGCTCCTGCCGCCAGGGCAGGGGCTGCTCGGGAGCGCCGTCGCGCTGCGGCTCCAGCCACAGCCGATCCCGGTAAGTGCAGCACGCGGCTGTACCGAGCGGCAGGTACAGCGGGGCGTGCGTCGCGCGCAGTTGCCGGACGGCCTCGACGAGCCGTGCGCGCGCCGGCGCCTCGCACCCCATCTGCCGGATCCGCCAGCGCAAGAGGTTGCGCACCCGCTCGTCGGACAGCATCAGCAGCCGGTCCCGCAGCCATGGCGAGCCGCCGCAGGCGGCGTAGTCGAGCGCCGCGAGATCGCCGAGCAGTCCGTCCGCCTCGCGAAAATGGCCGCTCGCCCGCGCGAGCGCCGGGACCGCGCCGGGAAAAGCTTCGCCGAACAGCGGAAATACGTGGTGACGCAGGAAATTGCGGGCATGGCGCGGATCGGCGTTGCTCTCGTCCTCGATCCATTCGAGTGACGCTGCCTGCGCGAACGCGCGGATGTCGGCGCGGCGCACGCCGAGCAGCGGCCGCAGCCGTCCCGGGAATCCCGGCTCGATCGCTGCCATCGCCGCTGCGCCGCGCACGCCCGCGCCGCGCAGCAGCCGGAACAGCAGCGTTTCGGCCTGGTCGTCCTGGTGGTGGCCGAACACGAGCCAGTCGCACGTGACACGCGAGAGCGCGGCATGGCGGACTTCGCGCGCGGCCGCCTCGAGCCCTGCCGGATGGTCGCGCGCAACCTGCTCGCGAAACGGGTGGAAAGCCACGTCGAGCGCCGCACACTGTCGTGCGCAGAAGTCGAGCCACGCGTCGGCGTTCGGACTCAGGGCGTGATGGACGTGGGCCGCGCAGAGGTCGAAGCCGAAGCGCGGCCGCAGGCGGGCGAGCAGATGCAGCAGCGTCGTCGAGTCTGCCCCGCCGCTGAACGCGACGCACAGGCGCTGTCGGGGCGCCACCGCTGCCGCCACGAGCACGCCGGCGACAGCATCGACAAGCGGCGGAAGGGGGTCAGGCGACCTTCTGTTCCTTGAACCGGCCATAGCTCATCAGGCGCTCGAGCCGCTTCTCGACCAGTTCGGCCGGGGAAAGATCCGCCACCTGGCGCAATGCGTCCTGCAGCGCACGCTTGAGAGTCTGCGCCATCGCGCGATGATCCCGATGCGCGCCGCCCGCCGGTTCGTTGACGACCCGGTCGATGAGGCCGAGCGACTTCAGCCGCGCTGCGGTGATGCCCATCGTCTCGGCCGCCTCGGACGCCTTCTCGGCGCTCTTCCACAGGATCGACGCGCAGCCTTCCGGCGAGATCACCGAGTATGTCGCGTACTGCAGCATCATCACCTGGTCACCGACCGCGATCGCCAGCGCGCCGCCGGAACCGCCTTCGCCGATGATCGTCGTGATGATCGGCACCTTGAGTTCGGCCATCACGTAAAGATTGCGGCCGATCGCCTCGGACTGGCCGCGCTCCTCGGCGTCGATCCCGGGATACGCGCCGGGGGTGTCGACGAAAGTGAACACCGGCAGGCCGAACTTCTCCGCCAGCCGCATCAGCCGCAGCGCCTTGCGATAGCCTTCCGGCCGCGGCATGCCGAAGTTGCGCAGGATCTTTTCCTTCGTATCGCGGCCTTTCTGGTGGCCGATGACGACGCAGCTCTGGCCGTTGAAGCGGGCGAGGCCGCCGACGATCGCCTTGTCGTCGGCGTACGTGCGGTCGCCGTGCAGCTCGACGAAGTCGGTAAAGATATGGCGCGCGTAGTCCAGGGTGTAGGGCCGCTGGGGATGACGCGAGACCTGCGCGATCTGCCACGGGGTGAGTTTCGCGTACAGGTTCTTGGACAGCGTCTGGCTCTTCGCTTCGAGGCGCGCGATCTCCTCCGAAATATCCACTGCCGAATCGTCCTGGACGAATCTCAGCTTCTCGATCTTTGCTTCCAGATCGGCAACAGGTTGTTCGAAATCCAGAAAGGTGGTCTTCATCCGACCGTTCCAAGCGAAAAAAAGTGCGACATTGTAACGCTTGTCGCTGCAAAGCCGCGGACCTGCCGCACGCTCCATCCCCCCCTGCTGCGACCGCCCAGGACGTGACAGCCCCGGACCGCTGAGGCATGATGCATGCAGGCATACAACGCAAAGGAGCAGCGGGGACGACACAATCTCCGCGCCATGAGTAGTCGAAACACCCCGATGACGGCCTTTTCGGCCACACCGAAAGCCGCCCTGCGCGGCAAGCGCCACAGCAGCGAAAGCTCCCGGCGATGTTGCCCGGAGAACGTTTTCTCCCGCCATCGCCCGAACACGCTCGCTCGCTCCCGATCGATCCCGCCCTCGCCCTCGTCCGCCCCTGCCCCGGTCGCCCGGATCGCGGCATCTTCGGTGTCGCAGCCCCTCCGCTTCGCCCTTTCGCTTGCCGCCGCCCTACCGGCGGCGCCGCGTCGTGCCTGCAGCACCCGGGCTGTGGCCCGGTCCTGGCACGCTTTTCCCGGATAGCCCGAAAATGGAAATTTTCATTCTCGTCGCCCTGATTCTGCTGAACGGGGCCTTCGCGATGTCCGAGATCGCCCTCGTCACTGCCCGCCGCAGCCGGCTTGCGCGTCTCGCCGAAGATGGCGACGCGTCCGCCCACGTCGCGATCGAGCTCGGCGAGGAGCCGACCCGCTTCCTGTCCACGATCCAGATCGGCATCACGTCGATCGGCATCCTCAACGGCATCGTCGGCGAAGCCGCGCTCGCGGCCCCACTTGCCAGCTGGCTGCAGACGCTCGGCCTCGACCAGCATCCGAGCGAAGTCGGTGCGACAGTGCTGGTCGTCGTCGTGATCACCTATGTCTCGATCGTTGTCGGCGAGCTGGTGCCGAAACGGATCGGCCAGATCAACCCGGAAGGCATCGCGATCCTCGTGGCCCGCCCGATGAAGGCGCTCGCGATCGGATCACGCCCGTTCGTGCGCCTGCTGATGTGGTCGACCGCGCTGCTGCTGCGTCTGCTGGGCAAGCGCGACGAAGGCGCCCCGAGCATCACCGAAGAAGAAATCCACGCGCTGCTCGAAGAGGGATCGGAAGCCGGCATCATCGAAAAGAACGAGCACACGATGGTGCGCAACGTGTTCCGCCTCGACGACCGCCAGATCGGTTCGTTGATGGTCCCGCGCGCCGACATCGTATGGCTGGACGTCACGCGCCCGCTCGACGAGAACCTCGCGCGCATGGCCGAGTCCGATCATTCGCGCTTCCCGGTGTGTCGCGGCGGGCTCGACGACATCCTCGGCATCATTTCGTCGAAACAGCTTTTCAACCAGACGCTCAAAGGCGGCAAGACCGATCTCACGCAGCAGCTGCAGCCGCCGGTCTACGTGCCCGAGTCGCTGACGGGCATGGAACTGCTCGACCAGTTCCGCGCGTCGAGCACGCAGATGGTCTTCGTCATCGACGAATACGGCGAAATCCAGGGCATGGTGACACTGCAGGACGTGCTCGAGGCCGTCACCGGCGAATTCCACCCGCACAGCCTGGAAGAAGCCTGGGCGGTGCAGCGCGAAGACGGCTCCTGGCTGCTCGACGGCATGATCCCGATCCCGGAACTGAAAGACCGTCTCGAACTCAAGACGGTACCGGAGGAAGAAAGGGGACGCTACCACACGCTGAGCGGCATGGTGATGTGGCTGCTCGGCCGCTTGCCGCATACCGGGGATGTTTCCCAGTGGGGAGAGTGGCGGCTGGAAGTCGTCGATCTCGACGGCAAGCGCATCGACAAGGTGCTTGCAACCCGCATCCCGGACCCATCGGCTGCCGTGACGCCGGATTCCCCGGCTCCAACTCCGCCCGCAGACTGAAGCCGGCAGAGCCGTGGAGCGGGCATTTATCGCATCACCGACTGGCACCACCGACCGCATGCCCATGGCTACCGAAACCTGCCGCTGGCACACCCTGACCGCCGCAGCCGCCGCCGAGGCGCTCGAACTCGACGCCGTCAACGGCCTGAGCACCGAACAGGTCACCGAGCGGCTGGCGCGCTTCGGTCCGAACAGGCTGGCCGAAGCGGCACCGCGGCCGGTGTGGCTCAAGTTCGTCGATCAGTTCAGGAACCTCCTCGTGATCGTCCTGATATTCGCCGCCGTCCTCGCCTGGGCGATCGGCGAATTCAAGGATGCAATGGTGATCCTCGTCGTCGTGCTGCTGAACGCTTCGCTCGGCTTCTACCAGGAGCACCGTGCCGAACGCACGCTCGCCGCCCTGAAGGACATGCTCGCGGCGCAGGCCCGCGTGCGGCGCGACGGCAATCTCGTCGAAGTCGACGCCAGCGAGCTGGTGCCCGGCGACATCGTGCTGCTCGAAGCGGGCGACCGCATCCCCGCCGACGGCCGGCTCCTCGCCGCGCACAACCTCGAAGTCGAGGAAGCGGCACTCACGGGCGAATCCCACGCTGTCGGCAAATCGGCGGCGGCGCTGGAGACGGCGGAGCTGCCGCTCGGCGAGCGCGCGAACCTGCTTTACATGAACACCGTCGTGACGCGCGGACGCGCCGAGCTGATCGTCGTCGCCACCGGCATGGCGACAGAAATGGGTCAGCTCGCCGGCATGATCGCCGGCACTGCCGAGACCGAGACCCCGCTGCAGCGCCAGCTCGACAGCCTCGGCAAGAAACTCGCGGCGATCGCCGGCGTCGTCGTGACGGCGATCTTCGCGCTCGATTCCGCGCGCGGCCTGCCTTGGACGGAGGCGGCGATGAGCGCAGTGGCACTGGCCGTTGCGGCGATCCCCGAAGGCCTGCCGGCGGTGGTCACGGTAACGCTTGCGATCGGCATGTGGCGGATGGCACAGAAACGCGCAATCCTGAAGAAACTCTCGGCAGTCGAGACGCTCGGCTGCACGACCGTGATCTGTTCGGACAAGACCGGCACGCTGACGCTGAACCAGATGACCGCACGCGCGTGCTGGATCGCGTGCGAGCGGTTCGCGGTCAGTGGCGAGGGCTACCGCGCCGAAGGCGGCATCACCGGCAGCGCAGACGGCGATGCGGCCCTGCGCTTGCGGCCGCTGCTGCTGCCCGTCGCGCTGTGCTCCGACTCGTGTGTGAATGACGGTGAACTCGTCGGCGATCCGACCGAAGGCGCGCTGTGGGTGCTCGCGCAAAAAGGTGGCTGCGAGCCGCGTGCCGAACAGGAACGGCGCGCCCGCATCGCCGAAATCCCGTTCGATTCGGCGTACAAGTTCATGGCGACATTCCACGACGCCGGCGAGCACGTCGACATGTTCATCAAGGGCGCACCGGACGTGCTGTTCACTCGCTCCGCGAGCTGGCTCGTCGCGGACGGCGAGGAGCCTCTCGACGAGCGCGCGCGCGACTGCATCCTCACCGAGAACAACCATCTCGCCGGACAGGCGCTGCGGGTCCTCGCGGTCGCGCGGCGCCGCATCCCGAAACACCAGTTCGATCCGGAAGGCGACCTGTGGGCGTGGGCCGACGGCTGGACTTTCGTCGGCCTCGCCGGCCTGATGGATCCCCCCCGTCCCGAAGCGGCGGCGGCGATCGAGCACTGCAACCGCGCCGGCATCCAGGTCAAGATGATCACCGGCGACCACAAGGTCACGGCGGCGGCGATCGCCGGCGAGCTTGGATTGCGCGGCGACGCGGTCAGCGGTGCCGAGCTCGACGCGATGACAGACGTCGAGCTCGCCGCGCGCATCAACCGCATCACCGTCTTCGCGCGCGTGTCGCCAGCGCACAAGGTCAGGATCGTCAAGGCGCTGAAAGGGGCCGGCCATGTCGTCGCGATGACCGGCGACGGCGTCAACGACGCGCCCGCGTTGAAAGCAGCCGACATCGGCATCGCGATGGGCATCACCGGGACCGCGGTGACGCGCGAAGCGGCGACGATGGTGCTGACCGACGACAATTTCGCGACGATCGTGCGCGCAGTCGAGGAAGGACGCGTGATCTTCGACAACATCGTCAAGTTCGTGCGCTTCCAGCTGTCGACGAACATCGGCGCGATCCTGACCGTGCTGGCAGCGACGCTGCTCGGGATGCCGGCGCCGTTCACCGCGATCCAGCTGCTGTGGATCAACATCATCATGGACGGCCCGCCGGCGATGACGCTCGGCATCGAGCCGGCCCGCCCCGGCATCATGCGGGCCGCGCCGCGCGCCCAGGATGCGCATATCCTGACGCTGCCCCGCCTCGCGCGGCTGTCGCTGTACGGCGCGACGATGATGGTGGGCACGCTGTGGCTGTTCCGGTCCGCGCTGGCCGAGCACGGCGAGGCGCGCGCGCTGACGCTGGCATTCACGACTTTCGTGCTGTTCCAGTTCTTCAACGTGTTCAACGCCCGCAACGAGCACGGCAGCGCATTCAACTCGCAGTTCCTCACCAATTTCCGGCTGTGGATCGCGCTCGGCGGGGTGCTCGCGCTGCAGGGAGTAGTGGTCCACTGGCCGCCGGCGCAGGCCATTTTCGGCACGACCGCGCTGGAGAGCGGAGACTGGCTGCTCTCCGCTGCGGTCGCCTCGAGCGTCCTGCTGCTCGACGAAGCGCGCAAGCTGCTGCAGCGGCTGCTGTTTCCCGCGCGTCGCAAGCGGCGATAGACGATTGCGGCGCCGCGCAGCAGCCAGGAGCGGTCGCGCAAAAAAACGGGGCGGTCCGCCTGCGCGAACCGCCCCGCATGGCCGCCGCAGCGGCAACGTTCAGTCGTTGTTCATCACGCCGAGGATGTGCAGCAGGCTCGTGAAGAGGTTGTAGATCGACACGTACAAAGTCACCGTCGCCATCACGTAGTTCGTCTCACCGCCGTGGATGATGTTGCTGGTCTCGTAGAGGATGAGACCGGACATCAGCAGTACGAACATTGCCGACACCGCGAGCGACAAGCCGGGCATCTCGAAGAAGATGGCGCCCAGGCCGGCGAGGAAGGCGACGAGGATGCCGACCACCAGGAAGCCGCCCATGAACGAGAAGTCCTTGCGGCTGGTCAGCGCGTACGCCGACAGGCCAAGGAAAATCGCCGCGGTACCGCCCATCGCCTGCATCACCACCTGCCCGCCGTTGGGCATCGCGAGGTAGTGGGACACGATCGGGCCGAGCGTGTAGCCCATGAAGCCGGTGAGCGCGAACACGAACAGGATGCCCAGCCCGCTGTCGCGGAACTTCGTCGTCAGGAACAGCAGGCCGAAATACCCCACCAGCGTGAGGATGATGCCCGGGTGCGGCAGGCCGAGCGCGAGCGACGCGCCGGCGGTGAGCGCCGAGAATGCCAGCGTCAACGACAGCAGCATGTAGGTGTTGCGGATGACCCTGTTCGTCGAGAGGACCGAGGCCTCCGACCTCGTCATCGTACCGATTCGGTTTTCCATTGAATGTCTACCTCCTTGAATCGAAGTTGTTTTGAGCCCGCCGCCCGGGTCAGGTTCCGGCCATGACGGGATCGGGGCCGGCTGCTGCCTCCCGGCTGAACTGCCGCAAACGGGCGAGGCGGCGCACCAGCACCTGGGAAACCCGTTCCGCGGCCAGATCGACGAGCGGGCGCGCATCCGTCCCGGTCACCGAAAAGATCACATCCGGGCAATTGCGCAGCCGCAGTTGTACCACACAACGTTTGTCGGCCCCGCCGCGCGGTCCGTTCACGTCCGCGACCTTGATGCGCGCCCACTGAATCTGGTCGCGAAAGCGGCCGATCGCGAAACGCATTCGCCGCGCGACATAGTCCCGCAGACCCGACGGTGCTTCCAGACCGCTACATTGCAGATCGATGCGCATGCTTCTTCTCCCTTGTGGTTGATACCGGCATCTGTTCGTTGATACTAAGCTTCAGACTGTTCGATAAAATACGAGTTCAACGGAATTTTTATCATGTTTTACCGAAGAGTCGAGAGGGCGCGATGCTCAATTTCAAGCAGCTCCACCACTTCTGGAACGTTGCGCGCGCAGGTGGCATCGTGCGCGCAAGCGAGCGCTCGGGCCTCGCTCCGCAAACGCTGAGCGGCCAGATCGCAATCCTCGAGGCGAGCCTCGGCGTCTCGCTGTTCCGCCGTCGCGGACGCGGGCTCGCCCTGACCGAAACCGGCCAGATGGTGCTCGATTACGCCGAGGAGATTTTCCGCGTTGGCAGCGAACTCGAGGAGGCGCTGCACAACCGTGCCGCCGGTCGCGCGATTCCGTTCCGCGTCGGAATCGCCGATGTCGTGCCGAAAGCGATCGCGTGGCTGCTGCTCGCGCCGTCGATGAAGCTTGCCGAACCGGTGCGCATCGTCTGCCGCGAGGACAAGATGGTCCGGCTGCTCGGCGACCTGGCGATCCACAAGCTCGACGTCGTGCTCGCCGACAGCCCGATGCCGGCCCACACGGACGTGCGCGGCTACAACCACAAGCTGGGGGAATCGTCGATCAGCTTTTTCGCCGCCCCGTCGCTCGCCGAAAGCCTGACGGGCAGTTTCCCGGCGAACCTCGTCCGCCAGCCGATGCTGATTCCGGGCGCCGATGCCGCGGTGCGGCGGCCGCTGATGCAGTGGTTCGAAGAACAGCACATCGCGCCGCACATCGTCGGCGAATTCGACGACGCTGCGCTGATGAAAGCGTTCGGTGAAGCAGGCGTCGGCGTGTTCCCCGCTGCGACGCTGATCGCTGAACAGGTATGCCACCAGCACGGCGTGCGCTGCCTCGGCGAAGCGTCTGCAGTGAGCGAAGCCTATTACGCGATCTCGGTCGAGCGCCGCATCTCCCACCCGGCGACGCTGGCGATCAGCCGTTCGGGACTGGAGGGCGCGAAGCGGGATTGACGGCAATGGGAGCCGTAGGGGAGCGCGCGGCCGCCGGCCTATCGTCGTATCGCTGAATGTTAGAATGCCCGTCCCCGTGTCGAAACTGTGTCATCAGAACCAGTTCAGACATCCAACCGTCCATCCTCGGTCTCTCTTCGCCGTTCGCTGGCTCGTCTTCATGATCCGGTGTTGATGGCGCACTGACACCAGCGTAACCACTTGACCGGAAAGAGTTCTAAATGAGCCTCAAATGTGGAATCGTCGGCCTGCCGAACGTCGGCAAGTCGACCCTCTTCAACGCCCTGACGAAATCCGGCATCGCTGCCGAAAATTACCCGTTCTGCACGATCGAGCCGAACGTCGGAATCGTCGAAGTGCCTGACCCGCGGCTCGACGCGCTTTCCACGATCGTCAAGCCGCAGAAAGTTCAGCCGGCAATCGTCGAATTCGTCGACATAGCCGGCCTCGTGGCCGGCGCGTCGAAAGGCGAAGGCCTCGGCAACCAGTTCCTCGCGAACATCCGCGAGACCGACGCGATCGTGCATGTCGTGCGCTGCTTTGCCGACGAGAACGTCGTGCACGTGTCGGGCAGCGTCGATCCGATCCGCGACATCGAAGTCATCGACACCGAACTCGCGCTCGCCGACATGGCGACCGTCGACAAGGCGCTCGCCCGCTACAAGCGTCCCGCCGCCGCGGGCGACAAGGATGCGAAAGTCCTCGTCGCAGTGCTCGAAAAATGCATTGCGCAGCTCGACCAGGCGAAGCCGGTGCGCGCGCTCGACCTGGCGAAGGAAGAATGGGCGAGCCTGAAGCCGTTCTGCCTGATCACCGCAAAACCGGTGCTGTACGTCGCGAACGTCAAGGAAGGCGGCTTCGAAAACAACCCGCATCTGGACGCCGTCGTCGCTCACGCGGCTGCCGAGAAAGCCGAGGTCGTCGCGATCTGCGCTGCGATCGAAGCCGAGATCGCCGAACTCGACGACGCCGACAAGAGCGAATTTCTCGCCGACCTAGGCCTCGAGGAACCGGGCCTGAACCGGCTGATCCGCGCCGGCTACAAGCTCCTCGGCCTGCAGACCTACTTCACCGCCGGCGTCAAGGAAGTGCGCGCCTGGACGATCCACGTCGGCGATACCGCGCCGCAGGCGGCCGGCGTGATCCACACTGACTTCGAGCGCGGCTTCATCCGCGCGCAGACGATCGCGTTCGACGATTTCATCGCGTACAAGGGCGAACAGGGCGCGAAGGAAGCCGGCAAGATGCGCGCCGAAGGCAAGGACTACGTCGTCAAGGACGGCGACGTGTTGAACTTCCTGTTCAACGTCTGACCCCGGACTGCGGAATCAGGCATCCGGCATCCGGCAGCACCAACCCCGCAAGCTTCTGTGGTTACGGGGTTTGTCGTACGGCAACTTGCGATAAAGGCCGACGATCCTGCGTGCTGCCGCGGCTTGCGTCCTGCTTCGTGTCACTCGGCAGGAAGGCCGGGACCGGCTGGCTTCGGTCCCTGATCGCCAAGGTCGATGCCGACAATGTGTGCCTGGCCGATCAACTGCGCGACGTACTGCTGGTACGTCAATTGTTCCAGACGACCGGTCAGATAATCGCGAATCCTGGCCTGCACCGCTTCGAACGGCAGTGCTTCGCCAAGCGCGAGATGGTCGATCATGACGATATGGTGGCCGAAGCGGGTCTCGACGAGCTGGGGCAATAGCCCCGCCTTGCCGAAATTGACGAGAGCCACCCAGAATTCGGGGACGACCGCGCCCTCCGAGATCTGGCCCAGCGCTCCGCCGATCTTCGCGCTCGTGCAACATGATTCCTCCGCTGCAACCCGTTCGAACGCTTCCGGATTGTTCCTGAGGTGGAACAGCGCGCGCTCTGCCTTTTGCGCGGTTGCCCTGTCACTCCCGTCGCGTGTCGTGTCGAACAGGATGTGGCGGACTTCGAAAAGCGCACCGCTGCGGAATCTTTGCCGGTTGGCGTCGAAATAGCGACGGATTTCCTCGTCGGCGACCGGCTCGAGCTTGACTTCGCGCTCCAGCAGTTTTTCGACTGCCGCCTCCTCGTTGTCGGCCTCGATTCCGAGGTTTGCGGCGCGCTGGCGCAGCAGCGTGCGCACTACCAGCGAGCGCGCGGCCGCTTGCCGGGGATCGGGCGCGTCCGGGAACTGGGCCATGACCGCGGTGATCGTCTCTTCGCTGATTCGCTCGCCATTGACGGTGATCGCCTCGGGGCTGTTTCTGTAAAAGGTGACAATGTTGTCCATGGTGTTAGCGGCCAGGGGGTTGAGGATGTCCGATGCCGTAGAGGCATGCGGGCAGGACAGGAGTTTAAGCGTTGAAAATCAGTGTTGAAAATCCTGCGCAAGCTGCCGGAGTCAGGTTCAGCGCGAGCAGGCAATGCAGCGCGATGAGCTCGGTGAGAGCGTACATCAGCAGCGCGTTCCAGGTCAGCCCGATGCGCGTGGCGGCGAAGAAACGCGCCACGACAGGAGCATCGGGACGCGGATAGAGCAGATCGGGGCGAGGCACGGCTTCACATTCGAAAAAATCTTCGGGCGCGGAGACAACCGGGAGTAAGCACAGCCGTACCTTCACACGTTGACGGGACGTCCGCGATAAAGTCACACCATGCCCCATCTTCCCGAAACCCGGCCGATCATTGCCTGCGTCGCCGACTTCGGCATCGCGCCGGGAGTCGGCGACGCGATCGCGGAGCTGATCGCCGCAGGCCGCCTGACGGCGCTGCGGGAGGTCGAATTCGCCTGTCTCGCGTCCCCGCAGTTGCCGCACGATCTCGCCCCCGTCGGCCGGCACCCGAGGCGCTTTGCCGACTTCGCCGCACCTCCCGCCACGAGGATGGCGCTGCCGGCCAAGGCATGATCGACGACGCCGCGCCCCCGTACGTCGGCCGCTTCGCGCCGTCCCCGAGCGGGCCGTTGCATTTCGGCTCGCTGGTCGCGGCCGTCGGCAGTTTTCTCGACGCCCGCGCGCATCACGGCCAATGGCGGCTCCGCATCGAGGATGTCGACACGCCGCGCACCGTGCCCGGCGCTGCGCAGGACATCCTCGCGACGCTCGAGCGTTTCGGCTTCGAATGGGACGGCAAACCCGTGTGGCAGAGCGCGCGGCTCGACGCCTACCGCGACGCTTTCGAGCGCCTCAGAGCCGCGGGCCAGGTCTTCCCGTGCGCCTGCACGCGCCGCGAGATGGCCGATTCGGCGCTCGCGCGCGACGGCTCGCGGCTCTACCCGGGCACGTGCCGCAACGGCCTGCCGCCCGGGCGCAGCGCGCATGCGTGGCGCGTGCGGGCGCACGGAAGGATCGCGTTCGCGGACCGCATCCAGGGGCCGCAGGAGGAAGATCTCGCGACCGAAGTCGGCGACTACGTGGTGCTGCGCGGCGATGGCCAGTTCGCGTACCAGCTCGCGGTGGTGGTCGATGATGCGGCGGCGGGCGTGACCGACATCGTGCGCGGCGCCGATCTCCTCGGTTCGACCGGGCGCCAGATCCATCTGCAGCATCTGCTCGGCTACCCGACGCCGGCCTATGCCCACCTGCCGGTCGTCGTCAACACGGCGGGCGAAAAGCTGTCGAAGCAGACGCTGGCCGCACCGGTGGCGGCGCTACCGCCAGCCCGGGCGCTGTTCGCCGCGCTCACCTTTCTCGGCCAGAATCCGCCCCCCGCGCTCGGCCGTGCCTCGTTGCGCGAGACATGGAAATGGGCCGTGACGCACTGGTCCCTCGTCGACGTACCGCGGCAGCTGCAGGCGGAAGCGCCCGGCGCATTTTCCGCCCGCGCACGCGAAAACCCATCCTCCCTTTGAAAATCACCGCTACCGGACATCACCGGCCCCTTTGCGTCCGCGCGAAGCCTCACCACGGGATCGGCTGGCGGTCGCGGAAGAATCCGCCGGTAGGGCCGTCGTCGGGCAGCGTCGCCAGCCATACCACGCTGTCGATGCCCTCTTCGGGCGAGCGCGGCGCTTCGGGCCCGCCAAGATCGGTGCGGCACCAGCCTGGGCATACCGAATTCACCTTGATGCGGTACTCGGCCATTTCCGTCGCGAGGATGCGCGTCAAAGCATTCAGGGCGGTTTTCGAGATACGATACGCGGGCGCTCCGGCTTCCATTTCAGCGAGCTGCCCCATCCCCGACGCGAGATTGACGACGCGCCCCGCACGACTCGCGCGCATCAGCGGCAGCAGCGCCTGGGAGACGCGCAACGCGCCGAACAGGTTGGTTTCGAGCGTCGCGCGAAGCGTGTCGACCGGCAGCTCGAGAATGCTCGTCGAATAACGGTCGAGGAGCACGCCGGCGTTGTTGATCAGCACATCGACACGGCTGAAGCGTTCTGCGATCCAGTCGCGCAGCGCGTCCACGGACGCATCCTCGGTCACGTCGAGGCGGCAGGTTTCCAGCGAATGTCCGCTCAGCTCCAGCTTCGAGCACAACGGTGCAAGATCGGCCGGATTGCGCGCCGTGGCAATCACCAAGTGGTCCGGCATCATCGCCAAGCGGTAGGCGGCAGCGCGGCCGAGTCCGCGGCTCGCCCCGCTGATGACCGAGATGGTGCGGCTTTCCATGATCCGGCTCCTGCTTTGCCGACGTCGACCGTCATTCGCTCCCGGCCGGCACTCGGGCGCGGGGTGCGGCCATGTGTGAGGACATCCCTCAGGATCGCAGGCTCAGATTGAGCTGATCGACGATCTCGGCCCAGTCCGCGTCGTCACTGATCTCCTCGCGCAGGAAAGCTGCCTGGGCCGGCGTCCAGAACGACGCATCGGCAAGCGCGATGTTCTCGGGAAGCGGTGAATGGCTGGCGATGAATCGTTCGATCGACGCCTCATCCGAGGGCAAGCCGAGCTGGGCGAACAGGTTGCTCAGCGAGTGGGTCGAGAGTTCCATCGCAAACCTCCTTGTCGTCGGAAAAATCACTTCGCGCGATGATCGCGCCAAATGCGCTTCTCAGCTTTTTATAGAGTATCTGCTCCCGCGCGAGTTCAGGCCGGGCAGGCGCCAGATCTCAATGTTTGCCACCGTAGCCGGCCACCCCGATTGCCAGTCGCACCAGCTGGTACGAAATCCAGCTGGTGACGCGGCGCAGCGTCGGCAGCCGGCGCCAGTCCTCGCGGCGCAGTTCTCGCGCACCGCTCGCGATCGCCCTCTGGAGGCTCCCATTGAGCTCGGTCGCGAAACCGACGTCGTCGATGACGACGTTGGCTTCGCGCGCGAGCAGCAGGCTGAACGGGTCGATGTTGCTCGAACCGACCGTCGCCCAGCGCCGATCGACGACCGCGACTTTCGCGTGGAGATGGCTATGGTGATATTCGAACAGGTGGATGCTGCGCCCGAGAAAGAACGGATACAGCGCACGCGTCGCATGGCACAGCATCGGGTGGTCGGACACGCCCTGCAGCAGCAGCGACACGCGCACTCCGCGTTCGGCAGCATCGACCAGAGCCTGACGGAAACGCCGGCCGGGGAAAAAATACGCGCAGGCGATCAGCACCTCGGTGCGCGCGCTGCCGATCGCCTCGAGATAGGCGTCCTCGATGTCGCGCCGGCGCCGCAGGTTGTCGCGCGTGACGAATGCGGCGCGCACCGTCCCGGCAGGCGCGGTCTTCGCCAGAACGAGCAGCGGGTCGTGCAGCCGGCGACCGAGCCTCGCCCACGACACGAGCCGCCACAGGCGGTGCATCGACTCGAGCATCGGTCCGAGCAGTGGCCCTTCGACGCGCACCGCATAGTCGAAGCGCGGGCGTTCGAACAGGCCGCCCTGCAGGTCGTCGACGATGTTTATGCCGCCGACGAACGCGACCGCCCCGTCGATGACGGCCAGCTTGCGATGCATGCGACGCAGCCGGTGTCGGCGCAACGCCAGCATGCGCAGCTCGCGGCGGTAGATCATCACCCCGACACCGTCCGGGATCAGTTCGGGCATCAGCGTGCGGACGAATTGGCGCCCGCCGAACCCGTCGACCAGCAGCCGCACCGCCACGCCGCGCATAGCGGCGCGTCGAAGCGCAGTGGCGATCAGGCTGCCGGTCGCGTCGTTCTCGAAGATGTAGGTTTCGAGGAAGATTTCCTTCCGCGCGCCGTCGATCGCCTCTTGCAGTGCGGGGAAGAAGTCTCCGCCATTCTCCAGCAGCGTGATCGCGTTGCCGGGGAGAAACTCCGTCACCCGCCGAACTCCAGCTCCGCAGTGAGCGCCGCATGATCGGAAATTCGCGACCACGGCAGCCCGCAATGGACCTGCGCCTGGCGAACCCGGAAACCGCGCACGTAGATCCGGTCGAGGCACAGCACCGGAACGGTGCTCGGGAAACTGCGCGCCGGTTCTCCGCGGCCCCGGTCGAACGCTTCGCGCAGGCCCAGCCTGCGGCCGAGCAGTTGGGCAGCGCGGTTGCGCCAGTCATTGAAGTCGCCGGCGATGATCAGCGGTGCGCCGCCGGGAGCGACCTGTTCCATCCGCTCGGCGAGCGCCCCCATCTGGCGGCGCCGGCTGCCCGCCATCAGGCCCAGATGCGCACACACGCAATGCACCGGCTCGCCGATGCCGGGCACCTCGACTTCGCAATGGAGTATCCCGCGCCGCTCGAAGCGGTGGTCGGACACATCCTGGTTCATCGAGGAGACGATCGGGTAGCGGCTCAGGACCGCATTGCCATGATGCCCGTGGTCATAGACCGCATTGCCACCGTATGCGAACTGGCTCCACACGTCCTCGGCCAGGAATTCGTGCTGCGGCGAGCCCGGCCAGTTCGGATGGAGGTTCGCGTGCCCCAGGTGCAGACCCTGCACTTCTTGCAGGAACACCACATCCACGTCGAGGGTGCGCAGACGTTCGCGCAGTTCATGCACCACCATGCGGCGATTGAACTGCGAGAATCCCTTGTGGATGTTGTAGGTGCAGACGCGCAGGGCCGGCACCGTGCCCATCACGACACCGACAGCATGCGGTCCAGTGCGACCTTCGCGAGCTGCGCTTCGTGCGCCGGCACCCGGATGAGGTTGACGATATTTCCATCGGCGAGGTTTTCGAGCGTCCAGGCAAGATGCTGCGGGTCGATACGCTGCATCGTCGAGCACATGCACACCGTAGGGGCCATGAACTGGACGATCTTGCCTTCGGCTTTGACTTCCCCCGCAAGACGGTCGACCAGGTTCAGTTCGGTGCCGACGAGCCAGTGCGTGTTCGGCGCGCCGGCCTTGATCGTGTTGATGATGTATTCGGTCGAACCGACGTAATCGGAGTTGATGCAGACTTCGAGGTTGCTCTCGGGGTGCGAGATCACGAAGCCTTCCGGGTGCTGCATGCGCCAGCGCCGGATATGGCTTTCCTGAAACATCTGGTGCACCGAGCAGTGCCCTTTCCACAACAGGATCTTCGCGTTGCGGATCTGTTCCGGCGTCAGCCCGCCGTATTCGAGGTCCGGATCCCATACGACCATCTCGTCGAGCGGAATGCCTTTCTTGTAGCCGGTCCAGCGCCCCAGGTGCTGGTCGGGGAAGAACAGCACTTTCGGCCGCTGTGCAAACGCCCAGTCGAGGATCGTCGGTGCGTTCGTCGAGGTGCACACGATGCCGCCATGCTCGCCGCAGAAGGCTTTCAGGTCGGCCGCCGAATTGATGTAGGTGACCGGCGTGATGAGTTCGTCAGGCGCACCGAGCACTTCCGCAAGTTCCCGCCAGCAGCGCGTGACTTTCGCCAGGCTCGCCATGTCGGCCATCGAGCAGCCCGCGGCCAGGTCGGGCAGGATCGCCTTCTGGTGCGGCTGCGACATGATGTCGGCCACTTCGGCCATGAAATGCACGCCGCAGAACACGATGAATTCGGCATCGGTCTGCGAGGCGAGACGCGACAGCTTCAGCGAGTCGCCGGTCAGGTCCGCATGCTGGTAGACGTCGGCGCGCTGGTAATGATGGCACAACAGCACGGCCCGGTCGCCAAGCCGCGCCCGCGCGGCGCGGATGCGGGCTTGCGCCTCGTCGTCCCGGAGCGCGTTGAAACGATCGAAACTGATGGGGGCAACTTGCATCATTCGGTATCTCTTTCGTATCTCAATCGGTAGCAATGTAATTCAGACCATGGCAACTCGCAGGGGTTGCCATGGACACCGTCACGCTGCGAACCGGATCAACTCTGCCGCCACGGCAGGCCGGCATGGCGCCAGCCGCCGATGCGGTTGCGCCGGCCGTTCGCGTCGAGGTCCCCCTCGAAACCTTCGAGGACGTTGTAGCACTCCGGATAACCCGCCTCGCTCGCTGCACGCGCCGCCTTGTCGGAGCGGCCGCCGGAGCGGCACATGAACATCACCAGCGCCTCGGGATCGACTTCACGTTTCAGCTGCGCGAGGAAGTGGGGATTCGCCTGGTTCCCCGGATAGCTCAACCACTCGATCTCCACTGCATCGGGCACGCGGCCGACCCAGTCCCACTCGGCACGCGTACGGACATCGACGAGCCGCGCTCCCGGCGCGAGTTGCCAGACTTCGTACGCCTCGGCGGGCGTCAGCGCGCCCGCGTACGGCAAATTCAGCTCCTGCGCGCGGCGCCGCGCGAGCCCGAGCAGATCAGTCAGTTTTCCCATTGCCGTCATCCGGATAGACAAGTCGGAGAAGTATATCGCTCCGCTCGCAGAGCGCCCACCAGCGAGCGCGTTCCCGCTCCTCCTTCCTGCAACGGCCTGTACTGCACCATGATGGTGCGCACGCCTCGTACAGGATCCCGAAATGGTGCATTCAACCGCAAATTTGCTCGCTGGCGGCGAGGGTAGCTGCCGGATTCCGACTGGTACGGCAATCGTGATAACGCTCCCGCGCCGCCCTCTTGCCTTGTGGCACAATGCCGGACACGCCAAACGCCCATGGCACGGATGCTGCTTATTGCCGCGCAACGGAAGTTTCGCCGTTAATCGCTATCGCCCGATCTGACCAGGAGTGAATATGAACGCCCAAGAAGTCATGAAGATGATCCAGGAGAACGAAGTCCGCTTCGTCGACCTGCGCTTTACCGATACCCGCGGCAAGGAACATCACGTCGGCCTGCCTGTTTCGGCGTTCGAGGAAGACCATTTCGAGCACGGTCACCCGTTCGACGGCTCGTCGCTCGCCGGCTGGAAAGGCATTCAGGCTTCCGACATGATCCTGCTGCCGGAAGCAGGTTCGGCGTACATCGACCCGTTTTTCGACGAAACCACGGTCGTGCTGACTTGCGACGTCATCGAGCCGTCCGATGGCAAGGGCTACGACCGCGATCCGCGCTCGATCGCGAAGCGCGCCGAAGCCTATCTGAAGAGCACCGGCGTCGGCGACACCGCGTTCTTCGGCCCCGAACCCGAGTTCTTCATCTTCGATTCGGTCGAATGGTCGGTGGACATGTCGGGCGTCTACAGCAAGATCATCTCCGAAGAGGCTGCGTGGTCGACGGCAGACAAGTTCGAAGGCGGCAACACCGGTCACCGTCCGCGCATCAAGGGCGGCTATTTCCCGGTCCCGCCGGTCGACAGCCTCAACGACATCCGCGCCGCGATGGTGCTCGCACTCGAAGCGTGCGGCGTGCCGGTCGAAGTGCATCACCACGAAGTGGCGAACGCCGGCCAGTGCGAGATCGGCACCAAGTTCAGCACGCTGACGAAGCGCGCCGACTGGACGCAGGTGCTGAAGTACATCGTGCATAACGTCGCGCACCAGTACGGCAAGACTGCGACTTTCATGCCGAAGCCGATCGTCGGCGACAACGGCTCGGGCATGCACGTTCACCAGTCGATCTGGAAAGACGGCCAGAACCTCTTCGCCGGCAACGGCTACGCCGGCCTGTCGGAAATGGCGCTTTACTACATCGGCGGCATCATCAAGCACGCGCGCGCGCTGAACGCGATCACGAACCCCGGCACGAACTCGTACAAGCGCCTCGTGCCGCACTACGAAGCCCCGACCAAGCTCGCGTACTCGGCGCGCAACCGTTCGGCGTCGATCCGCATCCCGTACGTGGCGAACCCGAAGGGCCGCCGCATCGAGGCGCGCTTCCCGGATCCCCTGGCCAACCCGTACCTCGCGTTCTCGGCGCTGATGATGGCGGGTCTGGACGGCATCCAGAACAAGATCCACCCGGGCGATCCGGCCGACAAGAACCTGTACGACCTGCCGCCGGAAGAGGACGCGAAGATCCCGACCGTCTGCACGAGCCTCGACCAGGCGCTCGAGTATCTCGACAACGATCGCGAGTTCCTGACCCGCGGCGGTGTGTTCTCGAACGACTTCATCGACGCGTACCTCGCACTGAAAGGCGAGGAAGTCGACCGCATGCGCATCACGACCCACCCGGTCGAGTTCGACATGTACTACAGCCTCTGATCTGCGCATTACCCGGGTCACGGGAGGGACGGGCATTGCCCGTCCCTTTTTTATGAGGTCTAATCGCCGCCACCCGCCGGCGATCTTTCCGCACGGCCCATGCTTCCCCAATGGATTTCCTGCCAGCCCTCATGCTCGACATCCGCCTTTTCCCTGCCGTCCTCATTCTGGTCGCCACCGCGCCCGCGCATGCAAGCGTCTATAAATGCGTCGACAGCAGCGGCAGCGTCACCTACACCAACGACAGTACTTTCGCCCGCAGCTGCAAGGAACTGAGCGAAGACCAGCCCGTGTCGTCGATCCCTGCCCCGCCCCGCGCCCCCGCCTCGCAGCCGCGCGCGACACCGAGCGATTTCCCGCGCGTTACTCCCGAAGCGCAGCGCGCGCGCGACGGCACACGGCGCCAGGTGCTCGAGAAAGAGCTCCTCGTCGAGGAAACAGCGCTCGCCGAAGCCAAAAAAGCGCTCGTCGAGCAGGAGGCGATCCGGCTCGGCAACGAGCGCAACTACCAGAAGGTGCTCGACCGGCTGCAGCCCTACAAGGACAAGGTCGAACTGCACCAGCGCAATGTCGACGCACTGAAAAAGGAAATCGGCAACCTCAAGTAGCGAAGGGGCCTGGCGCGTTTTTTGCGAGACCTCTTCGGACTCCCCAGGACGCTTATGCCCGACCTACACCGCCCTTCGAACCCCGGCCCGTTCGCCGGTCTGGATCTGCTGTCTTCGGCGATCGTCCTCGTCGACGCCGAGCTCGTCATCCGCTACCTCAACGCAGGCGCCGAGAACCTTTTCGAAGTCAGCCAGCGTCGCCTGCTCGGACAGCCATTGTCGGCGCTGCTCGGCGAGCCGGCCGGGCTGAGGGCGGCGCTGCACAATGCGCTGCACAAGAACTGGAGCTACACGGGCCAGAACCTGAAGATCGCACGTTCCGACGCCGAGCCGCTTCACCTCGATTGCACCGTCAGCCCAGCCGAAGCCGTAGGCGTTCGCCTGCTGCTCGAATTCCGCCCGATCGACGCCCAGCTGCGTGTCGCACGCGAAGAGCAGCTCCTGCAGCAGCAACAGGCGAGCCGCGAGCTGATCCGCAACCTCGCGCACGAGATCAAGAACCCGCTCGGCGGCATCCGCGGCTCGGCGCAGCTGCTCGAACGCGAGCTGGGGGACCCGCAACTGCGCGAATACACTGAAGTCATCATCGCCGAAGCCGACCGGCTGCAGGACCTGATGAGCCGGCTGCTGACCTCGCACTGCATGATGCGTCCCGGGCAGCTCAACATCCACGACGTGCTCGAACGCGTGCGGCGCCTGATTCTTGCCGAGTTTCCCGAGCTCGCGGTGCGGCGCGACTACGACACCAGCTTGCCGGAGTTCACCGCCGACCGCGAACAACTGATCCAGGCGATTCTCAACATCGCGCGAAACGCCGCACAGGCGATGGGAGGCCGCGGGGAAATCCGCTTGCGCACGCGGGTCGCCCGGCAGGTCACGCTGGCGAAGCGGCGTTTCAAACTGGCACTGGAATTGCAAGTGATCGACAACGGCCCCGGCATTCCGGAAGAGATCCGCGACAAGATCTTCTATCCACTGGTCTCGGGGCGGGAAGGCGGGAGCGGACTGGGCCTGTCGCTGGCCCAGAGCTTCATTGAGCAGCATCAGGGAATGATCGAGGTCGACAGCCGTCGCGGGCGGACCTGCTTCACTATCCTGCTGCCGATTACCGACCGTGCGTGAGGATTACGATCAGGCACGATCGCACCAAAAAAGTGCATGACTGATGAACACCGTCTGGATCGTCGATGATGACCGCTCCATCCGCTGGGTGATCGAAAAAGCCCTCAGCCGCGAAAACATTTCGCACCGCAGCTTTGCCTCGGCGGGCGAAGCGCTCACGGCGCTGGAAACCGCGCCCCACCCCCCGAAAGTGCTGGTTTCGGATATCCGCATGCCCGGCGAATCAGGCCTCGGGCTGCTGCAGCGCGTGAAAACCCTGCACCCGCACCTGCCGGTCATCATCATGACCGCTTACTCCGACCTCGAAAGCGCGGTCTCGGCATTCCAGGGCGGAGCATTCGAATATCTGCCCAAGCCCTTCGACGTCGACCAGGCGGTGGCCCTCGTGCAGCGTGCGATCGCCCAGAACGCGCACCAGCAGGGCGCACCGGAGGAGGCGACCGTCGCGCCCGAAATCCTCGGCCAGGCACCTTCGATGCAGGAAGTGTTTCGCGCGATCGGCCGCCTCGCACAGTCGCACGCGACGGTGCTGATCAACGGCGAATCGGGCACCGGCAAGGAACTGGTCGCGCGCGCGCTGCATCGCCACAGTCCCCGCCGTGACGCCCCGTTCATCGCGATCAACACTGCAGCGATCCCGCGCGACCTGCTCGAATCGGAACTTTTCGGCCATGAGCGCGGCGCCTTCACCGGCGCGGCTGCGCAACGCCGCGGGCGTTTCGAACAGGCCGATGGCGGCACGCTGTTCCTCGACGAGATCGGCGACATGCCCGCCGAACTGCAGACCCGCCTGCTGCGAGTGCTGTCGGACAATCATTTCTACCGCGTCGGCGGCCACCAGCCGGTTCGCGCCAACGTGCGCGTCATCGCCGCGACGCACCAGCACCTCGAAGACCGCGTGCGGCAGGGGCTGTTTCGCGAGGACCTGTTCCACCGCCTCAACGTCATCCGCCTGCGCCTGCCGCCGATGCGCGAGCGCCGCGAGGACATCCCCATCCTGGTGCGGCATTTCCTGCAGAAAAGTGCGCAGGATCTCGGCGTCGAGCCCAAGCGCGTTTCCGAACCGGCGCTGAAGTACCTGCAGGCTCTACCTTTCCCCGGCAACGTCCGGCAGCTCGAGAACCTGTGCCACTGGCTGACGGTGATGGCGCCGGGACAGACCATCGAGGTCGCCGACCTGCCGCCCGAAATGCGCGACCGGCCCGAGCGCGAGATGCCCGTCGCCTGGGTCGATGGACTCGCCGTCGAGGCGGACCGCCTGATCGCGACTTCCCCCGGCGAGGTCTTCGACCGCCTGACGCGCGAATTCGAACGCACGCTGATCCGCCGCGCCCTGACGGCCACTGGCGGACGGCGCATCGACGCGGCGCTGCTGCTCGGCATCGGCCGGAACACGATCACGCGCAAGATCCAGGAACTCGGGATGGAGGACCATCGGCATCCGCCGGCGAGCGAAAACGCTTCCAGCTAACGCGCGAGGCCGAAGAAACTCCCCTGCGACTGCGCCCCACGCTCGTGCGCGACCGTCCAATATCGGATAATGCCGGCTTTCACCCACGACACGGGAAAACCGGCTTGACTGCCCCGACCACCGAACAGCCCTTCACTGCCGCAGCGATCGCCGCGCCGCTCGGAACGCTCGCGAGTGCGTTCGACGTGCGACTCCTGGGTGAATGTGCCTCCACGAACAGCGAACTCATCGATGCGCCCCCAGCCGACGACGGCCGGATTCCCGTCGTCGTCGCGGATCGCCAGACCGCCGGTCGCGGCCGGCGCGGGCGGCTGTGGCAGTCCTGGCCCGGCGGCAGCCTGACTTTCTCGGCGCTGTGGCGCTTTCAACCGGGTGCGCCGGTGCCTGCCGGACTGTCGCTGGTGGCCGGCCTTGCCGTCGTCCGGGCGCTCGAGAAGCTCGGCGTCGAGGGGCTGCAGTTGAAGTGGCCGAACGACGTGCTGGTGCATGGCGACAAGCTCGCCGGCATTCTCGTCGAACTGCTGCCGGGCCGCGCCCGCACCCCGGCAGCGGTTGTCGGAATCGGCCTGAACCTGCGACTGCCCGCCGGCACTTCGATCCCGGACCAGCCAGGCGTCACCGATCTTGCCGCGCACCTGGCCGAGCTGCCCGATCGCAGCGCGCTGCTCGCTTCGCTGCTCGCCGAATTGCACGCGCTGTTCGAGACTTACGCCGCAGCCGGCTTTCCGGCGCTGCGCGGCGCCTGGCAGCAACGCAACGCGTTCGCCGACCTGCCGGTGCGCGTCAGCGGCGAAGGCCGCGAACTTGACGGCATCTGCGCAGGCGTCGATGAAGACGGCGCGCTGCTGATCCGCAGTGACGACGGGCTGGTGCGCATCCTCTCCGGCGAAGTGTCGCTGCGAGTCCGGCAGTGATCCTGCTGATCGACGCGGGCAACACCCGCATCAAGTGGGGCGTGATCCGGGGAGAGGCCTGGATCGCCGAAGGGGCCCTTATCCACGCCGAAGTCGCCGCGCTGGGCGATATCGTGGCGGCTCATCCCGGTCTGCGCCGGGTCGTCGGCACGAACGTCGCCGGCGCCGACATCGCCGCCGCAATTGCTGCCGCATTGCGCGGTGTCGGTAGCGCGCCGCAGTGGATCCACGCCTCGGCGGAGCGCTGCGGCGTGCGCAACCGTTACGACAATCCCGCACAGCTCGGCGCCGACCGGTGGGTCGCGCTGATCGGCGCCCGCGCGCTGCACCGCGCGGCCTGCCTCGTCGTCAACGCCGGCACGGCGACGACCGTCGACGTCCTCGCCGCGTCGGGCGACTTCGACGGCGGAATCATCTTGCCGGGAGAAGACCTGATGCGTCGCGCACTCGCCGGCAACACTGCCCAGCTGCCGTTTGCCGAAGGGCGCTACGTCGGTGCGCCGCGCAATACGGCCGACGCGATCGTCTCCGGCTGCCGCAACGCGCAGGCCGGAGCGATCGAACGGATGTTCCGCCAGATCGCGCACCTGCCCGGCGCCCGCTGCCTGCTCAGCGGAGGCGCCGCGCCGCAGCTCGAAGAACTACTTGGCATCCCTTTTTCGCGCGTCGACAATCTCGTCCTGAAAGGGCTCGCAGTCGTCGCGCGCGAGGACGCAGCCGCATGAGCGTCCCTCGCAGCAATCCGATATTCCTTTCTGTGCATTCAACGGAGCAGACAACGTGACCGAACCGACCCGCATCCTGCTGGAAGAAAACGAGATCCCGACGCACTGGTACAACGTCGTCGCGGACATGCCGCACGCGCCGGCGCCATCGCTCGGCGCGGACGGCAAGCCGGTCAGCCCGGAGCAGATGATGGCGATCTTCCCGACGCAAATCCTCGAGCAGGAGCTGAGCGCCGAGCGCTGGATTCCGATCCCCGACGAAGTGCGCGAGACCTACAAGATCTGGCGCCCCAGCCCGCTGATGCGGGCGGTGCGGCTCGAACGGGCACTCGGCACTCCGGCGAAGATCTTCTTCAAGAACGAAGGCGTCTCGCCGGCAGGTTCGCACAAGCCGAATTCGGCAGTGCCGCAGGCCTTTTACAACAGGCAGGCCGGGATCAAGCGCCTGGCGACCGAAACCGGCGCCGGCCAGTGGGGCTCGTCGATCGCCTTTGCCGGGCAGATGTTCGGCCTCGAAGTGCGTGTCTACATGGTGAAGGTCAGCTACCATCAGAAACCGTACCGCCGGCTGATGATGCAGACGTGGGGCGCCGAAGTGTTCGCCAGCCCGTCCGAGCTGACGCAAACCGGGCGCGACGCGCTCGCAAAGGACCCGGACAACCAGGGCTCGCTCGGCCTCGCGATCTCGGAAGCGGTCGAGGAAGCCGCCAGCCGCAGCGACACGAACTACACGCTCGGCTCGGTGCTCAACCACGTGCTGCTGCACCAGAGCATCATCGGCCTCGAAGCGAAGAAGCAGTTCGACAAGATCGGCCTCTATCCCGACGTCGTCCTCGGCCCCTGCGGCGGCGGTTCGAGCTTCGGCGGCATCGCGTTCCCGTTCCTTGCCGACAAGGCGGCCGGCGACAAGCGCGCGCAGAATCTGCGCTGCGTCGCGGTCGAGCCGAATTCCTGCCCGACGCTGACGAAAGGCGAGTACGCCTACGACTTCGGCGACGCGTCCGGCTTCACGCCGATGATGAAGATGTACACGCTGGGCCACGATTTCATGCCCCCGGGCATTCACGCCGGAGGCTTGCGCTACCACGGCGACTCGCCGCTGGTCTCGCAGCTCTACCACGAAGGGCTGCTCGAAGCCGTCGCCGTGCCCCAGCTCGCGACTTTCGAAGCCGGCGTGCTGTTCGCGCGCACCGAAGGCATCATTCCGGCGCCCGAATCGTGCCACGCGATTCGCGCCGCGATCGACGAAGCGATCAAGTGCAAGGAAACCGGCGAACCCAAGACGATCCTGTTCAACCTGACAGGCCACGGTCACTTCGACATGAGCTCCTACGACCGCTATTTCTCCGGCCAGCTCGAAAACTACGACTATCCGGCCGACGCGGTGGCAGCGTCGCTGGCGCACCTGCCGAAATTCGGCTGAACAGGGCGGCGAGCGATGACTTCGCGGGCACTCCGATAAGCTTGCACCCCATGCCCGCAATGCGCCTGATTTTTATCGTCCTGATCCTGTCGAACCTGCTCGCCTTCGCATCGACGCGAGGCTGGCTCGGGGCCGCCGTGCCCGACGGCGAACCCGAGCGGCTCACGAACCAGCTCAACCCCGGCCGCATCATCCTGCACCCGCAGCAGCCGGCGAGCGATCGCGCACAGGCGCGTGCGGCCGAAGCCGAGCCGACGGCCCCGGCGCCAGCCATCCCGCCATTCACCGCACCGGCCACCGAACTCCCGCTCACCGCCAATTCAGCCGCCCACCAGCCCGATGTCGCATCGGTAGCGGTGGAGACGCCCGTCGAACCGTTGGCGTGCGCCGCCTATCGCGGCCTCGCGGGAAGCCAGGCCGATGCGCTCACCGCGCAGGCCCAAGCGGTCGCCGGGCTGCAAGTCGAGCGCACCACGACCAGTGCTCCGAGCGCCTGGTGGGTGCGCATCCCTCCCGAAGGGGGCCGTGACGGCGCCGACCGCAAGGTGACCGAGCTGCGCGCGCTCGGCATTCGCGATTACTTCATCGTCCACGAGGCGGGGCCGAACCAGTTCGCGGTTTCGCTCGGCCTCTTCAAGACCGAAGCCAAAGCGCAGCAGCATCTTGCTTTTCTTCGCACTAAGCGGGTGCGGGGCGCGGGCGTAACTCCACGTCACGCCCCCGTTTATCGCATCGAGATACGCGGCCCCTCGGCCGCACTCGCGACCTTCGACAAATCCCGCGGCGCCGCTCAGGCTGGCGCCGCCAAGACCGGATGCAATCCATGAATTCCCATCACTTCCTGGTCGGCTTGACCGGGGGCATCGGCAGCGGCAAGAGCGCAGCCGCGGATCGTCTCGCCGAACTCGGCGCTGCGGTGATCGACACCGACCTGATCGCCCACGCACTCACCGCACCCGGCGGCGCAGCGATCGAACCGATCCGTGCGGCATTCGGCGACGCCGTCATCACCGTCGACGGCGCGCTCGACCGCAAGGCGATGCGCGATCTCGCGTTCAGCGATCCGCAGGCGCGCCGGCAACTCGAAGCGATCATCCATCCGGCGATCCGCGCCGAGAGCGATCGCCAGATTCGCGAGGCACGCGGTCCGTACGCCGTCCTCGTTGTGCCGCTGCTGATCGAATCGAACGCGTACCGCGACCGATACGACCGCATCTGTGTCGTGGATTGCCCGGTGGATGTGCAGATCGCCCGCGTCATGACCCGCAGTCATTTGCCCGAAGACCAGGTTCGCGCGATCATCGCCGTCCAGTCGAGCCGTGAAGAAAAGCTCGCCGCGGCGGACGACGTGATCGACAACAGTGGCGACCTGGCGTCGCTTTATGCGCAGGTCGACCGCCTGCACGCCCGGTATCTCGCCGCCGCGCGCGCGACAGGCTGAGCTCCGGACCGCTGCATCTTGCGCCCGACGCTAAAGAATCCAGCCGGACGGCCGGGGTTCGGGGGCTGTGCTATCATCCGGCGCTCCAGCCAGGACGCCCTGGCTTTGCGGGCACAGCCGGTGATCAGCTACGAATATCCTCTGAACGAGCGTATCCGGACGCTACTGCGCCTCGAGGACTTGTACGCCAAGATCGCCCACTTCCTCGGCGGCGATGCACCCCAGGACCACCACGTCGCCCTGCTGACGCTGTTCGAGGTGCTCGAGGTCGCCGGGCGTGCCGACCTGAAGGTGGACCTGGTGCAGGAACTGGAGCGCCAGCGGCAGATCCTGATCTCGTTTCGCCACAATCCGGAGATCTCGGAACAGGCGCTGTCGGGGGCGCTGTACGAAATCGAGCAGGCGTCGTCGTCCCTGCTCGCCATGGCGGGAAAAATCGGGCAGTACCTGCGGGAAAACGAGTGGCTGATGGCGATCCGCAGCCGCGCGTCGATCCCGGGCGGGGTTTGCCAGTTCGACCTCCCGTCGTATCACTACTGGCTCAACCGCGACCCCGAGCAACGCCGCGGCGATCTGGAAGGCTGGCTACGCCCGATGATCCCGATTCGCGAAGGCCTCACGATCGTGCTTCGTCTGCTGCGGGCGAGCGCCCAGCCTGAAAGGCAGCTTGCGCGCGGCGGCACGTACCAGCTGACGATGGGAGGGCGCGGCGCGCAGATGCTGCAGTTGCGGCTCGCGCCCGCGGAAGCGGTCGTGCCCGAGATCAGTGCCAACAAATACGCAATCAATATCCGCTTCATGCTGTCCGAGACGGTGGTCCGCCCGCGGCTGGCTGAACGCGACATTCCGTTCGAAATTACCTTCTGCAGTCTCTGACTGCCCCGCGAGACATGGCCAAGGTGAGAATCGTCAGCTGCCCGCAGTGCGGCGCGAAGACAAAGTGGTCGACCGACAATCCTTTTCGTCCATTCTGCTCGGAGCGCTGCAAGCAGATCGATCTCGGAGCCTGGGCGTCGGAGAGCTATCGCGTGCCGGTATCGACCCGCCCCGATAACGAAGATCTGCCGGACCAGTCCCCTCACGACTGAAGCCAGACGCCCCGAATCCCTGCGATCCCGTGCGCCCCAGCGCTGCGAGCAGGCTCCATGTCGGCTTCCACGAGCCCGCCCAAGGCGAGCACCGGAATCGGCAGGTCGCGGACCAGCTCCGCAAAAGCGTGCCACCCCAACGTCTCGCGGTGCGGGTGCGTGAGCGTCGGCCGCACCGCGCCGAGCAGCGCGTAGTCCAACCCCAGCCCGGCAGCTCGCTCGAGTTCGGCGCGGCAATGACACGATGCCCCGACCCACTCGAAAGCAGGCCGCGCCGTCGTCCGTCCCAGTTCAGCCGCAGGAAGATGCACGCCGTCGGCGCCGAGTTCGTGAGCGAGTCCTGAGTCCTGGTTGATCACCACGAGCGCGCGGTATTCCCGCGCGCGACGGATCACTGCCCCGGCGAACGACGCCAGTTCGTCGCGCGGCATGCCTGGCTCGCGAACCTGGACCAGCCGCAGGCCGCGCTCGAGCGCGGCATCGAGACGGGCAAGCTGCACCTTAGTGCCGATATCAACCGCGTGCGTGATCCCCATCCACCGCGGCAAGTGCAGCGCTTTCAGGATCGGACCGTTCGCCGGCAGCATCGGCCCCACACCGAGCCAGCCGGCATGTTCCCACGACAATGCACTGTGCACATGGTCGTTGATCTCGCCATCCCAGGCCGTCACCTCGAAGAAATGCAGGCGCACATGCGCGTGCTCGTACCGATGCTCGCGCGTAATCCACGGCCGGATACAGGTCACGCGGATCCCGAGTTCCTCATCGAGCTCGCGCACCAAGGCCTGCTCTGCAGTCTCGCCGGCTTCGACTTTCCCTCCCGGGAATTCCCAGTAACCCGGGTAGAACGTGTCAGGGGCGCGCTGCCCCAGCAGAAAACTCCCGTCCGGTCGCGTGATCACCCCGGCTGCCACCTCCACCCGCTTTTTCATCGATGATTTCCGCTATTCGAAGCGCCCGGCGTGGTCGCGGGCGAACTGCCAGGCGACGCGGCCCGAACGGGAGCCGCGCAACAACGCCCACTGCAAGGCTTCCTGGCGTGCATTCCCGATCGCCTCGTGATCCAGGCCGAATTCCTCCAACCAGTGCGCGACGATCGCCAGATACTCATCCTGGCTGAACGGGTAGAACGAAATCCACAGTCCGAAGCGTTCGGACAGCGAAATCTTCTCCTCGACCGCCTCGCCGGGATGCACTTCGCCATCGACATGCCGCGCCTGGAGATTTTCGTCGTGGTATTCGGGCATCAGGTGTCGTCGATTGGACGTTGCATAGATCAGCACATTGTCCGGGACTGCCGCGACCGAGCCGTCGAGCACGCTCTTCAGCGCCTTGTAGGCCGGCTCGGCCTCTTCGAACGACAGGTCGTCGCAGAACAGGATGAATCGCTCCGGACGGCCCGCGACCAGTTCGACGATGTCCGGAAGATCCATCAGGTCCTCCTTGTCGACCTCGATCAGCCGCAGCCCGCGGTCCGCATACGCATTCAGCAGCGCTTTCACCAGCGACGACTTGCCGGTGCCGCGCGCGCCGGTCAGCAGCACGTTGTTGGCGCGCCGCCCGTCGAGGAACTGGCGCGTGTTCTGGTCGATGCGGGCTTTCTGGTCGTCGACGTCGCACAAGTCGGCGAGACGAATCCCGTGAGGGCGCATGACTGGCTGCAGGCCTGGACGACCGTTTCGCCTGCGCCACAGGAACGCCCTCGCAGCCGACCAATCGGGTGCGGGTGCGGGACCCGGCAGCAACTGATCGAGCCGGTCGATAAGCTGTTCGGCCCGCGCCAGCAGCTTGGCAACATCATTCATCGCGATCCTCACTCGGACGGTTATTGCGTTTCGGCCAGGTCGCCCAGACGATGATGAGCAACAGCGCCAGCGCAACGCCCGCTTCCAGAAAAATCACCCACATCCTGCTCTCCTGCTCGAACCAGGTTGTCGGCCCGGTATACTCGCCGGCTCGGCCGCAAGTCTACCTGATCCCGCCCATGAAACCACGCGCCTCACTTTCCCCGATCCGTGCTCTGCTGGCCGTTGCAATGCTGGGTCTGCTTTCCGCATGCGGAACGCGCCCGCCTTCGATGACAACCTCTTCCGCAACGGCGCCCGTCGTGCGCGCATGCCCCCCCGCCCAAGCATGTCCCGCATGCCAGGCCTGCCCCGGCGGTGTGCCCGCGGCGGTCCTGCCGCCACCCGCACCGGCCGACCCTCTGCAGCGGATCGACTGGAGCGAACTCCCCGGCTGGGGCGAAGACGACCATGCCCGTGCGTGGCCCGCGTTGCGTGAGTCTTGCAACGCGATCGCGCGGCAGCCGCAGTGGCAGGCGACCTGCGAGGCAGCCCGGGCGCTCGGCGACGCTCCCACTGCCGCGTTGGTTCGCCGCTTCCTCGAAGCCCACCTCGAGCCATGGGCGATCGTCAATCCAGACGGAACGAGAGAGGGCCTCATCACCGGCTATTACGAACCCCTGATCCGGGGCAGCCGCACGCGTTCCGAACGTTATCCGTGGCCGGTCCATGGCGTTCCGTCCGACATGCTGACGGTCGACTTCGGTAACCTGTATCCGGACCTGAAGAATCTTCGCCTGCGCGGGAGGATTGTCGGCAACAAAGTTGTCCCGTACTGGACCCGTGCCGATATCGAGCGCATGCAGGATCGCGCGCCCGCTCCGACTCTGCTCTGGGCCTCCGATCCGATCGACCTGTTTTTCCTGCAAGTGCAAGGATCCGGACGAGTGGAACTGCCCGACGGGACGAAAGTGCGCATCGGCTATGCCGACCAAAACGGTCATCCGTACCAGTCGATCGGACGCTGGCTCGTCGCCCAGGGTGAGTTGCCGATCGAGAAGGCCTCGATGGAGGGCATCAAGACCTGGGCGCACGCAAACCCGCAACGCCTGTCCGAAATGCTGAACACCAACCCGAGCTACGTCTTCTTCCGCGAGCTGCCGGCCCGCGGGGGAGGACCGATCGGCGCGCTGGGGGTTCCGCTAACCGACGAGCGCAGTATCGCTGTCGATCCGCGCACCGTTCCGCTCGGCGCGCCGGTCTACCTTTCGACGACTTGGCCGCTATCGGACCGTCCGCTGCAGCGACTGATGTTCGCCCAGGACACCGGCGGAGCGATCAAAGGGGCCGTGCGCGCGGATTTTTTCTGGGGATTCGGATCGGAAGCGGGAGTGCAGGCCGGCCGGATGCGCCAGCAAGGACAATTGTGGGTGCTGCTCCCCCGAAGCTCCCGGCCCTGAACCACGCACCGCAGGGGCGCAGACAAAGCCCGCCCTGTGCGGGCGTTTTCCGCCTACTTCTTCCCTGCTTCCAGCAGCGCCTGCTCCAGCTCTGCCGCCGGGAGATAGCCGCCCAGCCGCCGACCGTCGGCAAGGAACATCGTCGGCGTTCCATTGATCTTGAGCTTCTGCCCGAGCGTGACGTTGCGCTCGACAACCGAACTGTCGCAACTCGCCGACGCCGGCACTTTCGCATTCAGGATCCAGTCGCTCCACGCCTTCGCCCGGTCATCGGCGCACCAGATATTGCGTGACTTCTCGGTTGAATCCGGACTCAGAATTGGATACAGGAAAGTATAGACGGTGACGTCCTTCAGTTGCGCCAACTCCTTGCCGAGACGCTTGCAGTACGCGCAATTCGGATCTTCGAACGAGACGATGACCCGCTTGCCGTTTCCCCTTACCTGCTTGATCGCCTGGTCGAGCGGAAGCGTGCCGACGTCGATCGCCGAAAGCTGCGCCATGCGCGCCTGAGTGATATCGCGCCGCGTACTGGTGTCGATCACCCTGCCGTCGATCAGAAAGCTCATCTTTTCGTCCGTATAGACGATTTCCCCGCTCTTCAGTACGACTTCGTAAAGCTCGCCGTACGGAATCCTCGCGACCGACTCGACGACCGGGGAACCGACAAATCCTTCCACTGCCTTTCGCACGCTCCCTTCGTCGGCGTGGGCAAGGCCCAGCGATGTCATGCCGACAAAAGCGGTCACCAGGACCGGACGAAGTGCACGTTCAACCATCGGTATCTCCAGAAATCAGAAGCGTCCGCCGGCGGCATACCGCACGAGCGCGTGTCGTACGACCGGCAGCCGGTCGGTGAGGTTCAGTCCGACGTTGCGTAGCACCGTCAGTACCGGGTTCGCTGTTCCGAACAGGCGATTCAACACATGAGTCGTATTTTGAAGCAGAAACGGCTCTTCGGCCCGCTGACGTGCATACCCGCGAAGGACGGCGATTTCGCCCGGGTCCCGCCACGGCGCCAGCCCGTTCAGCACACTCGCGAGCTCGCGGGCGTCCTTGAATCCCAGATTGATGCCGTGTCCCGAAAGAGGATGAATGGCATGTGCGGCGTCGCCGATGACAGCGATCCTCGATTTCACGGTCGTATCGACCCGCATCAGGCGAAGCGGAAATCCGGCGGCGGGAGTTTCGAGCTTCAGGTATCCCAACTCACCGCTCGTCGCATCGGCCACGCGTCGGCACAACGAGTCGGCATCGAGCGCGAGCAGTTCCTGTGCGCATCCGGCGGGAGCGGACCAGACCATCGACACCATTTTCCCGGGCAACGGAAGCAACGCGAGAATCCCGTCGGGCCGGAACCACTGGTACGCTACGTTGCGATGCCCGCGCTCACAGCGAAAATTCGCGACGACACCAACCTCATCATACGGCGTGAAAGTCGCTGCGATGCCTGCTTGCTGACGAACCCATGAATTGACTCCGTCCGCGCCGACCACGAGGCGTGCATTCGCCTGCCTGCCATCGGAGAGTCCCACAGTCACAGAAGCAGCCCCCTGCGAGAATCTGACCGGGGAAATGCCGCAGAGCAGCGTCACGTTGTGCTGCCGGCGCATCGTCTCCCACAACTCGCGGTGGAGGCGCCCCGATTCGACGATCCAGGCGAGTTCCGGCAGCCCGCTTTCATATGCCGAAAATTCGAGGCTGCCACCGGCATCCCCTCGTATCGACATCGCGTGCACCGGATTGATGCGGGAAGCATCGAGATGCCGCCATGCGCCGATTTCCCGAAGGAAATCCGCGTTCTCCGGACTGACTGCATAGATCCGCGAATCCCAGCCCGGGACATCGGCCGGAAGATGCGTCTCGACTACAGCGATCCGCAGGCGGCTCGCGCGCAGCGCCACGGCCAGGCTTGCACCGGCAAGCCCTCCTCCGATAATGATCAGGTCGAAATCCATGAATCCCGGCTTTTCGGAAAGAACGTGATTCTGCCGCAAGGGACGCGCCAAGTCACGCAGCGCAGGCTGGCGCAGTGAAAGCGGAGCTTTGTGCATCGACGGAAAATGCAGCATGACGCGGCGTTTGGACAGCAAAAAGCCGCTTTCCCGGGGAGGGGAAGCGGCTTTTGTGCAGAGCAAAGGGTAGTCTGACGATGACCTACTTTCGCACCCGTTTAGGCACTATCATCGGCGCGGTCCTGTTTCACGGTCCTGTTCGGGATGGGAAGGGGTGGTGCCAGGACGCTATGGTCGTCAGACTGTAAAGGGTAACAAAGCGGAGAAGCAAAGTGTGTGGGGTGTTGTTGGTGTGATGCGTTTTTCGGTGAGTTGTCGCGGTGTTCGATCCAGGGTTATAGGATCAAGCCTCACGGGCAATTAGTATCGGTTAGCTCAACGCATTGCTGCGCTTCCACACCCGACCTATCAACGTCGTGGTCTTCGACGACCCTTCAGGGGGCTCGAGGCCCCGGGGAAGTCTCATCTTGAGGCGAGTTTCCCGCTTAGATGCTTTCAGCGGTTATCTCTTCCGCACTTAGCTACCCGGCGATGCGACTGGCGTCACAACCGGTACACCAGGGGTGCGTCCACTCCGGTCCTCTCGTACTAGGAGCAGGTCCTCTCAAACTTCCAGCGCCCACGGCAGATAGGGACCAAACTGTCTCACGACGTTTTAAACCCAGCTCACGTACCACTTTAAATGGCGAACAGCCATACCCTTGGGACCGGCTACAGCCCCAGGATGTGATGAGCCGACATCGAGGTGCCAAACTCCGCCGTCGATGTGAACTCTTGGGCGGAATCAGCCTGTTATCCCCAGAGTACCTTTTATCCGTTGAGCGATGGCCCTTCCATGCAGAACCACCGGATCACTATGACCTGCTTTCGCACCTGCTCGACTTGTCGGTCTCGCAGTCAAGCCGCCTTTTGCCATTGCACTATCAACACGATGTCCGACCGTGTCTAGGCGACCTTCGTACTCCTCCGTTACCTTTTGGGAGGAGACCGCCCCAGTCAAACTGCCTGCCATGCACGGTCCCCGACCCGGATTCACGGGCCAAGGTTAGAACCTCAACGACACCAGGGTGGTATTTCAAGGTTGGCTCCACGGAAACTGGCGTTCCCGTTTCACAGCCTCCCACCTATCCTACACAAGTCCCGTCAAAGTCCAATGCAAAGCTACAGTAAAGGTTCATGGGGTCTTTCCGTCTTGCCGCGGGGAGATTGCATCTTCACAAACATTTCAACTTCGCTGAGTCTCAGGAGGAGACAGTGTGGCCATCGTTACGCCATTCGTGCAGGTCGGAACTTACCCGACAAGGAATTTCGCTACCTTAGGACCGTTATAGTTACGGCCGCCGTTTACCGGGGCTTCGATCAAGAGCTTGCACCCCATCACTTAACCTTCCGGCACCGGGCAGGCGTCACACCGTATACGTCCACTTTCGTGTTTGCACAGTGCTGTGTTTTTAATAAACAGTCGCAGCCACCGATTCTCTGCGGCCCCTTCGCCCTTCGGATGTACTCCTACAAGCTAACGGGGCATACCTTCTCCCGAAGTTACGGTATCAATTTGCCGAGTTCCTTCTCCTGAGTTCTCTCAAGCGCCTGGGTATTTTCTACCTGCCCACCTGTGTCGGTTTGCGGTACGGTCGATCCTAGACTGAAGCTTAGAGGCTTTTCCTGGAAGCATGGTATCAACCACTTCGGGCTCAAAGAGCCCTCGTCATCACGCCTCAGCTCAGCCCCGCGGATTTGCCTACGGGGCACGCCTACACGCTTAAACCGGGACATCCAACACCCGGCTGGCCTAACCTTCTCCGTCCCCCCATCGCATCTAGGACCGGTACGGGAATATTGACCCGTTTCCCATCGACTACGCATTTCTGCCTCGCCTTAGGGGCCGACTCACCCTGCGTCGATGAACGTTGCGCAGGAAACCTTGGGCTTTCGGCGAGGGTGCTTTTCACACCCTTTATCGCTACTCATGTCAGCATTCGCACTTCCGATACCTCCAGCATCCCTCTCGAGACACCTTCGCAGGCTTACGGAACGCTCCCCTACCATCTCTTGCGAGATCCGCAGCTTCGGTTCATGGCTTGAGCCCCGTTACATCTTCCGCGCAGGACGACTCGACTAGTGAGCTATTACGCTTTCTTTAAAGGATGGCT
This sequence comes from Aromatoleum aromaticum EbN1, assembly GCF_000025965.1. NCBI lineage: Bacteria > Pseudomonadati > Pseudomonadota > Betaproteobacteria > Rhodocyclales > Rhodocyclaceae > Aromatoleum > Aromatoleum aromaticum. The sequence goes on along the minus strand of NC_006513.1, from coordinate 2,414,841 downwards.
GCTTCTAAGCCAACCTCCTAGCTGTCTGGGCCTTCCCACTTCGTTTCCCACTTAGCCATGTATTTGGGACCTTAGCTGGCGGTCTGGGTTGTTTCCCTCTTGTCCCAGGACGTTAGCACCCCAGGACTGTCTGCCGTATATCACTTTGCGGTATTCGGAGTTTGCTATCGCGGGGTAGATCGCAGTGACCCCCCCAACGATTACAGTGCTCTACCCCCGCAAGTGTCCGTACGACGCACTACCTAAATAGTTTTCGGGGAGAACCAGCTATTTCCGGATTTGTTTAGCCTTTCACCCCTATCCACAGCTCATCCCCTAATTTTTCAACATTAGTGGGTTCGGACCTCCAGTGCGTGTTACCGCACCTTCATCCTGGCCATGGATAGATCATCCGGTTTCGGGTCTACGCCCAGCAACTCAGCCGCCCTTGTCAGACTCGGTTTCCCTACGCCTCCCCTATTCGGTTAAGCTCGCTACTGAACGTAAGTCGCTGACCCATTATACAAAAGGTACGCAGTCACCCCACGAAGGAGGCTCCCACTGTTTGTATGCATGCGGTTTCAGGATCTATTTCACTCCCCTCCCGGGGTTCTTTTCGCCTTTCCCTCACGGTACTGGTTCACTATCGGTCGATCACGAGTATTTAGCCTTGGAGGATGGTCCCCCCATCTTCAGACAGGATTTCTCGTGTCCCGCCCTACTTGTCGCACGCTCAGACCCGCCAGCTACTTTTCGCATACGGGACTATCACCCTGTATCGTCGGACTTTCCAGACCGTTTTGCTAAGTAATTGGTTTAGTCGTGCAGGCTGCTCCCCGTTCGCTCGCCACTACTTGGGGAATCTCGGTTGATTTCTGTTCCTGCGGCTACTTAGATGTTTCAGTTCGCCGCGTTCGCCTCCACACGCCTATGTATTCAGCGCGGGATACTCCAAAAGGAGTGGGTTTCCCCATTCGGACATCGGGGGATCAAAGCTCCATTGCCAGCTCCCCCCCGCTTTTCGCAGGCTTGCACGTCCTTCATCGCCTGTGATCGCCAAGGCATCCACCACATGCACTTAGTCGCTTGATCCTATAACCATGGACCCTGTTGCCAGGGCACCACCGCCATAGACGAACTCACGCTTGTGCGCAGTCACCGGCCGCTGGTTCAAAGCGCCAATGACCGCAAAAATGCAATCACACCAACCCATGCAACAGCGCGCCTCGCGGCCCACTGTCGCACACTTTACTTCTTCCACTTTGTTAAAGAACGCAGCCTCAAAAACCTGCCAAGGCCTAAGCCCTGCGGACCCGACGATCCGCACGGCTTAGCCCTTTTCCGACGCCTCTACCCACCCCGAACACTGGTGGAGGATGACGGGATCGAACCGTCGACCCCCTGCTTGCAAAGCAGGTGCTCTCCCAGCTGAGCTAATCCCCCGCTTGATCGCTTGGTGGGTCTGGTTGGGTTCGAACCAACGACCCCCGCCTTATCAAGACGGTGCTCTAACCAGCTGAGCTACAGACCCTCATGCCTTCGAGGCTCTCGTTGCCTGAACAACCGATAAGTTGTGGATACTGCGTCGCCGCGGCCTCTTCTCTTGAAAGGAGGTGATCCAGCCGCACCTTCCGATACGGCTACCTTGTTACGACTTCACCCCAGTCATGAATCTCACCGTGGTAAGCGCCCTCCCCGAAAGGTTAAGCTACCTACTTCTGGTGAAACCCACTCCCATGGTGTGACGGGCGGTGTGTACAAGACCCGGGAACGTATTCACCGCAGCATGCTGATCTGCGATTACTAGCGATTCCGACTTCACGTAGTCGAGTTGCAGACTACGATCCGGACTACGATCGGCTTTGTGGGATTGGCTCCACCTCGCGGCTTGGCAACCCTCTGTACCGACCATTGTATGACGTGTGAAGCCCTACCCATAAGGGCCATGAGGACTTGACGTCATCCCCACCTTCCTCCGGTTTGTCACCGGCAGTCTCGCTAAAGTGCCCAACCTAATGATGGCAATTAGCGACAAGGGTTGCGCTCGTTGCGGGACTTAACCCAACATCTCACGACACGAGCTGACGACAGCCATGCAGCACCTGTGTCCTGGCTCCCGAAGGCACTCCCGCATCTCTGCAGGATTCCAGGCATGTCAAGGGTAGGTAAGGTTTTTCGCGTTGCATCGAATTAATCCACATCATCCACCGCTTGTGCGGGTCCCCGTCAATTCCTTTGAGTTTTAACCTTGCGGCCGTACTCCCCAGGCGGTCGACTTCACGCGTTAGCTGCGTTACTCAGCGCGTTACCGCACCGAACAACTAGTCGACATCGTTTAGGGCGTGGACTACCAGGGTATCTAATCCTGTTTGCTCCCCACGCTTTCGTGCATGAGCGTCAGTATCGGCCCAGGGGGCTGCCTTCGCCATCGGTGTTCCTCCACATCTCTACGCATTTCACTGCTACACGTGGAATTCCACCCCCCTCTGCCGTACTCCAGCCGTGCAGTCACAAGCGCAGTTCCCAGGTTAAGCCCGGGGATTTCACACCTGTCTTACACAACCGCCTGCGCACGCTTTACGCCCAGTAATTCCGATTAACGCTCGCACCCTACGTATTACCGCGGCTGCTGGCACGTAGTTAGCCGGTGCTTCTTCTGACAGTACCGTCATCCAGGCAGGCTATTCACCCGCCCGATTTCTTTCCGTCTGAAAGAGCTTTACAACCCGAAGGCCTTCTTCACTCACGCGGCATGGCTGGATCAGGCTTGCGCCCATTGTCCAAAATTCCCCACTGCTGCCTCCCGTAGGAGTCTGGGCCGTGTCTCAGTCCCAGTGTGGCTGATCATCCTCTCAGACCAGCTACGGATCGTCGCCTTGGTAGGCCTTTACCCCACCAACCAGCTAATCCGACATCAGCCGCTCCAATCGCGCGAGGCCCGAAGGTCCCCCGCTTTCCCCCTCAGGGCGTATGCGGTATTAGCCACGCTTTCGCGTAGTTATCCCCCACGACTGGGTACGTTCCGATGCATTACTCACCCGTTCGCCACTCGCCGGCAGGCCGAAGCCCCCGCTGCCGTTCGACTTGCATGTGTAAAGCATGCCGCCAGCGTTCAATCTGAGCCAGGATCAAACTCTTAAGTTCAATCCAACAAAGCACTCAAAGAATCTTTACTGACTTCTGCGAGCACTCGATCTTTGCAATGCCGGATCTGCCCGAAGACAATCCGGCCACCGCAGCAACCCAGTACCCACACTTATCGGTTGTTCAACTTTTTAAAGAACCGCTGCCGTTGCAGCGAGAAAGAGATTCTGACCGACTTCGCTGCTGCCGTCAACCCCCACCGGCTTCTTTCCTGACCACCGGTGAAGCTCCCTCTACCGCCACCGCGCCTCGCCCCCCACCGCAAAAAACCGACTGGAGCGCGAAGAACGGCGGATTATAGACACATCCAACAGGCAGTCAACTCTTTCATGAAAGCGAATTGGAAACAGCCGATCAATACCCAGCAACGCCTCCCGCGTAATTCTCGAAGCGCGTGCATTCGCCGATGAACGTCATGCGCACCGTCCCGGTCGGTCCGTTGCGATGCTTGCCGATGATCAGCTCGGCCGAGCCCTTGTCCGGGGAGTCCGGGTTGTAGACCTCGTCGCGGTAGATGAACATGATGATGTCGGCATCTTGCTCGATAGCGCCCGATTCGCGCAGGTCGGACATCACCGGGCGCTTGTTCGGCCGCTGCTCCAGGCTGCGGTTGAGCTGAGACAGCGCGATGATCGGTACGTGCAACTCCTTTGCCAGCGACTTGATCGACCGCGAAATTTCGGAGAGCTCGGAGGCGCGGTTGTCCGTGTCCTTCGTGCCGGTCATCAGCTGAATGTAGTCGATGACGATCAGACCGAGCTTGCCGCACTGGCGCGACAGGCGGCGCGCCCGAGCGCGAAGGTCGATCGGGTTGAGGCCCGGCGTCTCGTCGATGAACAGCGGTGCGTCGTAGAGCTTGCCCATCGCCGCCGTGAGTCGCTGCCAATCCTCGTCGCCGAGACGGCCGGTACGGATCTTCTGCTGGTCGATTCGCCCCACCGACGAGATGAAACGCGTGGCGAGCTGCGTACCGGGCATTTCCATCGAGAAAATCGCCACTGGCAGACGACAGTCGACGGCGACATGCTCGGCGACGTTCAGGGCGAAAGTCGTTTTGCCCATCGCAGGTCGGCCCGCAACGATGATCATGTCGGACGGCTGTAGGCCGGAAGTCTTCTCGTCGAGGTCGATGAGACCGGTCGGCACTCCGGTCACCTCGAGCGGATTGTCGCGGTCGTACAGTTCCTGGACGCGGTCAACGACCTGCTTCAGGATCGGCTGGATCGACACGAAGCCGCTCGCGTGTCGCGCGCCCGCCTCGGCGATCTCGAAAACCTTGGCTTCGGCCTCATCGAGCAGCGTCTTCGCGTCCTTGCCCGAGGCACTCAATGCGCTGGCGGCAATCTCATCGCCCACGGCGACCATCTTGCGCAGGATCGCACGCTCGCGAACGATTTCCGCGTAGCGGCGGATATTTGCCGCAGACGGGGTGTTGTTCGCGACTTCTGCGAGGTAGGCGAGCCCACCTGCCTGCTCGGTCTCGCCGTTCTTTTCGAGCGACTCGAAGACCGTCACGACATCAGCGGGTTTTCCCAGATCGATCAATCGGGAGATGTGGCGGTAGATGCGGCGATGATCGTCCCGATAGAAATCCACCTCATTGACGAGATCCGCAATTCGCTCCCATGCGGCGTTATCGAGCAGGATGCCGCCGATCAGCGACTGTTCGGCCTCGAGCGAATGCGGCGGGAGCTTGATTGCGGAAATCTGCGGATCACTCGAGCTATCGGAAAAGCGTCGCTTTGAAGTGGCCATCGGGGCACCGGTCCTTGCGAAAAGGGGAGAAATTCTAGCGAAGCTGGGAAGGGGCTGAAAAGACGGCGCTGAAAAGCAAAGGGGCTGCCGAAGCAGCCCCTCAGGATCAGACTTCCTGGCGCAGCTTACTGCTGTTCGCCCAGCACCGAAACGGTGATCGGCACAACGATATCAGAGTGCAGTGCGACATCGACCTGGGAATCACCGACCTGCTTGATCGGACCTTCCGGCATGCGCACGGCGCTGCGCTCGACCTTGAAGCCCTGCGTCTCGAGCGCGTCGACGATGTCGATGTTGCTGACCGAACCGAACAGGCGTCCGTCCATGCCCGCCTTACGGCTGATCTGCACCATCAGGCCTTCGAGCTTGGTGGCGATCGCCTGGGCCTCTGCCAGCTTCTCGGCGTGAGCGCGCTCGAGCTCGGCACGCAGGGCCTCGAACTGGGCCATGTTGGATTGCGTCGCGCGCTTGGCCTTGCCTTGCGGGATCAGGTAGTTGCGCGCGTAGCCGTCCTTGACCTTGACGACGTCGCCGAGCACACCGAGGTTGGCGACTTTTTCGAGCAGAATGATTTGCATGTCCGATCTCTCCTCTTACTTGTGCAGATCGGTGTAGGGCAGCAGCGCGAGGAAGCGCGCACGCTTCACCGCGGTCGACAGCTGGCGCTGGTAGCCGGCCTTCGTGCCGGTGATGCGCGCCGGCATGATCTTGCTGTTTTCGGTGACGAAGTCCTTCAGGATATCCACATCCTTGTAGTCGACTTCTTCGATCTTCTCCGCGGTGAAGCGGCAGAACTTGCGACGCTTGAACAGACCGCGGTTGCCGCGATCATCCTTTTTCTTGAACTTCGACTTGGGCTTGAAAGCCATTTTCGTTTCCTTCCAGAAATTCGATCTTGCTCAGGTGCAGCACCGGCATCCGGCTGCGAAGGCTCTTCGCCGCGAGAAAACCGGTGGCCCGTATTCTCATACCGGGAGAGGCGCCGGCCAGCACGCTGGCCAACTCACCAATTGCGACCGCCTGCAGTTCCACCGAAACGTCGCGAGCGATGCCGCCCTCGTCCTGTTTCGATTCGTGCGCGAGGCCGCAGGCGGCGATCGGCACTCCTGCCGGGGTTCGACGCAGCGGCAGCAGCTCGGCTATCCGTGCATCGAGGCGCAGTTCGTTCGCCCCGGGCTCAGCCACCTCAGGCGGATTCGGCCTCGGCCGGCTTCGCTTCGTCGGTGGCCGGTGCGGCGGTCAGCGAACGCGACTTCTCTTCCTTCATCATCGGCGACGGGGTGGTCACGGCGGCCTTCGTCTTGACGACCAGGTGACGCAGCACGGCGTCGTTGAACTTGAACGCATGCTCGAGCTCGCCGAGAGCTTCGCCGTCGCACTCGATGTTCATGAGTACGTAGTGGGCCTTGTGCACCTTCTGGATCGGATAGGCCATCTGGCGGCGGCCCCAGTCTTCGAGGCGATGGATCTGGCCGTTGCGGGCGGTGACGATCGCCTTGTAGCGCTCGATCATCGCCGGGACCTGTTCCGACTGGTCCGGGTGGACGATGAATACAACTTCATAATGTCGCATGCAGACTCCTTGCGGTTTGATGGCAGCTCCCCGGCATGCGGACCGGTGGAGCAAGGGAAAGCCGGGCAGGATAGCAGGAAAGGCGCAGGGAATCAAAAGGCACGATCCGGCCGCCATCCGGCCTCGCATCATCCTCAACGCGGTCGCGCATCCCAGATCTTCTGCAGCCGCTTGACCGACATCGGCATCGGCGTCTTCAGTTCCTGGGCGAACAGCCCGACGCGCAGCTCTTCGAGCAGCCAGCGGAATTCCTCGAGCGCCGGGTCGATGACACCCGCCTTGCGTTTTGCGAGCAGTTCGCGCTCGAATGGCTGCGCGAGCGAACGCCAGTCGGCGGCGAGCCGGGCGTCGCGCGCCGGATCGTTGCGCAGCTTGTCGAGCCGCACGCCGGCCGCTTTCAGGTAGCGCGAAAATTCCGCTAGACGCCCCCACGGGAACGCGAGCAGGAAGTTCTTCGGCAGCAGTTCGCGCACGTGCGCCTGGATATCGGCGGCGACCTCGGGGAACGCGCGCAACCCGGTCAGCCGTTTCTGCAGTGCCGCATGTTCGGCGATCAACGTGGCGGCGAGACGCATGAATTCCTGCGCGACGAGCGTGACGCGAGGCTTGCCCTCCGCGCAGCGCCGCTCGAAGCTTGCGGCGTCGCTCGGCAGCGGATCGAGCAGGCAGGTGCGCGCGAGGGTTGCGGCGACCAGTTGCGCCTTGAGTTCGGCTTCGGTACCGAACGGGATGAACGCGAGCGCCAGGTCGCGCAGGCCGGGCAGCTTCTCGATCGCCCTGACCTGGTCCTTCAGCACGAGCGTGAAGAGGCGGGCGAGCCCCTTGCGATGGATTTTCGCCGCTTCCTCGGGCGTGTCGTAAGGGCGCAGCGAAACGCTGTCGCCGTCATCGTGCAGCGCCGGGTAGCCGATGACGTCACGCCCGGCGACTTTCACTTCGAGCAGTTCGGGCAGCGGGCCGAAAGTCCAGGCCGTGAAGCCTCCCATAGCCGGGGAGGCGGGAGATGACGGTGACTGGCGCTCCGCCTGCCCCGCGCCGCCGACGGTTTTTGCACGCGCGACGCGGCTCGCGGAAGGCGCTGTTCCAGGAGGCAAAGCGTCGGACTGCTTCGCCGCTTCGTTTTCCGGCAATGCGATGCGCGCCGCGCGGAAGCGCTCGGCGACCTGGTCGCGCAGCCTCGTGCGCAATTCCGCGAGGTTGCGCGACTGGCCGAGCACGCGCCCATGCTCGTCGATGACGCGGAAGTTCATGAAGAAATGCGGATTGAGGTTTTCCGCGCGGAACGACTCCATCGGCAGCTTCAGCGACACGCGCTCCTCGACGAAGCGCTGCAGCGCGCGCAACAAACCGTCATCGACATTGAACTCCCCCGCCTCGAACTGTTCGACGAACGCCGCGGCGCTGTCGGCAATTGGCTGCAGCCGGTGCCGATGCCGCTGCGGCACGGTGCGCAGCAGCGCGGCCGCCTTTTCCCCGAGCAGGCCGGGCACGAGCCACTCGCAGCGATTCGCCGGCACCTGGTTCAGCATCGCGAGCGGCACTGTCAGCGTCACGCCGTCGTCGGGCTCGCCGGGCTGGTGAAGATAAGTCAGCTTCAGCTTCTGGCCGAGCACGTCGAAGGTCGACGGGAAGCGGTCCGTCGTGATGCCTTCGGCCTCGTGGCGCATCAACTGGTCGCGCGTCAGGTACAGCAGCTTCGGATCCGCTTGCTCGGCCGTCTTGCGCCAGCGCTCGAAGCTCGCGACATCCATGACGTCGGGCGGCAGTTTCGCGTCGTAGAAGGCAAAGATCAGCTGCTCGTCGACGAGCACGTCCGGCCGCCGCGACTTGTGTTCGAGCCGTTCGATCTCGGCGACGAGCCGCCTGTTGTGCTGCAGGAAAGCCATGCCGCGCGCCGGCCCCTCGGCGATTTCGCCCTGCACGAGACCTTCGCGGATGAAGAGTTCGCGGCACAGCTCGGGGTCGATGTCGCGGTAGCCGACTCCGCGTCGCGGGTAGAGCACGAGCCCGTGCAGCGTGCCGCGCTCCCACGCCCGCACCGCTCCCGACGCCTTCGACCAGTGAGGTTCGAAAACCTGACGCTTGACGAGATGACTGCCGACTTCTTCCAGCCATTCGGGTTCGATCTTCGCGAGGCAACGGCCGAAGAGCCTCGAGGTCTCGACGAGCTCGGCGCAGACGATCCACTTGCCGGCCTTCTTCGCCAGCGCCGACCCGGGATGCGGCCAGAAGCGGATGCCGCGCGCGCCGAGATAGCTGCCCGCCTGCGGGCCGCTCGCGTCCTCGATCTTGCTGCCGACGTGCCCGAGCAGGCCGGTCAGCAGCGCCTTGTGGAGCGGTTCGTACTGCGCCGGCTGCTGGTTTTCCTTCCAGCCGTGCTCGGCGCACAGCGTCACCAGCTGGCTATGCACGTCGCGCCATTCGCGCAGCCGCATGTAGGACAGGTGATGGCGCTTCGCCCACGCTTTCTGCTTGGATCCGGATTCGTGCCGCAGCACTTCGTCCCAAGCTTTCCAGAGGTTCCAGTACCACAGGAATTCCGAGCGCTGGTCCTGTTCGCCGCCGCGGAACTTCGCATGCGCCTGGTCGGCCGCACCCGGGCTCTCCGGCGCACGCTCGCGCGGATCCTGCACCGACAGCGCGGCGGCGATCACGAGCACTTCGGCCAGACATTCGCGATCGCGCGCGGCGAGGATCATGCGGCCGATCTTCGGGTCGAGCGGCAGCTTCGCGAGCTCGCGGCCGATCGGCGTGAGCTGCCGCGCGTCGCCTCCTTCGTCGAGCGCACCGAGTTCGGCGAGCAGCTGGTAGCCGTCGGCGATCATGCGCGGCAGCGGCGCATCGAGGAACGGGAAGTCCTCGACTTCGCCGAGGCGCAGCGACTTCATGCGCAGGATCACGCCGGCGAGCGACGAGCGCAGGATCTCCGGGTCGGTGTGCGCCGCGCGCTTGTCGAAATCGGCCTCGTCGTAGAGCCGGAAGCAGACCCCGTCCATGACCCGGCCGCAGCGCCCGGCGCGCTGCTTCGCCGCCGACTGGGCGATCTTCTCGATCTGCAGCTGCTCGACCTTGTTGCGGTGCGAGTAGCGCTTGACGCGCGCCAGACCGGTATCGACGACGTAGCGGATGCCCGGAACGGTCAGCGACGTCTCGGCGACGTTCGTCGCGAGCACGACGCGCCGCCCCCGGCCCGCGGAGAACACGCGCGCCTGCTCCTGCGCCGACTGGCGCGCGAAGAGCGGCAGGATCTCGGTGCTGCCGGCGTGATGCGCCTTGCGCAACGCCTCGGCGGCCTCGCGGATTTCGCGCTCGCCCGGCAGGAACACCAGCGTGTCGCCAAGGCCGCTGCGGTGCGCCTCGTCGACCGCGTCGATGATCGCGTCGTACAGGTCGCGTCCCTTCTCCTTCCGCCCCCCACTGCGGCGTTCTTCGCTCGACGGCTCGTCGTCCTCGACCGGCCGGTAGCGCATCTCGATCGGATAGAGCCGTCCCGACACCTCGATCACCGGCGCCGGCTTTCCCGGGGCGCCGAAATGGCGCGCGAAGCGCTCCGCGTCGAGGGTCGCCGATGTGACGATCACTTTCAGGTCGGGACGGCGGGGCAGCAGCGTCTTCAGGTAGCCGAGCAGGAAGTCGATGTTGAGGCTTCGTTCGTGGGCCTCGTCGATGATCAGCGTGTCGTACGCGGCGAGCAGCGGGTCGCCCTGAGTCTCGGCGAGCAGGATGCCGTCGGTCATCAGCTTGACGTGGGTCGCCGCGCCGATGCGGTCGGTGAAACGGATCTTGTAACCGACCGCCTGGCCCAGCTCGGATTTCAGCTCCTGGGCGATGCGCGTCGCGGTCGCGCGCGCGGCGAGGCGACGCGGCTGCGTGTGGCCGATGAGCCCCGCGGCGCCGCGGCCGAGCGCGAGGCAGATTTTCGGCAGCTGGGTCGTCTTGCCCGAACCGGTTTCGCCGCTGACGATGACGACCTGATGTGCGGCAATGGCGGCGGCGATCTCCGCGCGCTTCTGCGTGACCGGCAGCTCCGGCGGAAAGTCAGGATGCGGCAGCGCCGCCTTTCGTTCGGCGAAAGTCGCACGCGAGCGCGTCAGCAACGCCTCGAGGTCAGCTTGTGCGCGCTCCCGCCGGGCGCCCTGTGCTCGCCCGAGGTCGCGGGCGAGGCGCTGCAATCGCGGGCGATCGACGCTCAGGCAATCGGCGAAGGACTGCCGTTCGCCGGTACGGGCGGAAAGCGTATCTATGGTTTTCAATATCGGTATCGCCGGAGAAGAAGCGCGTCCGACGCCGGAAAAAGGGAAATCGTTCGGGACCAGCCGGCGAGGCCGGGCTTTCCGGTGGCGAGGCGGAATTATGCCAGAACGCGGCAGGGCCACCGGAGCGCGTGTGAGGCCTCGGACGAGGAGCGGAGTCTTCCGCCCCTCCTCGTTGGCGGCGGGATCAGCCGCGCAGGCCGATGATCATGCTCATCGCGAGCGCCAGGACGACCAGCAACGCGATCCACGCGATGATGCCCGCCATCAGCACGAAAGTGCCCATGACCCGGGCCTTGCTCTTGTCCTCGAGCCTGAACAGCGGATAGACCCCGTGGTAGATCAGCGCCGCCGAGGCAACCCACGCGATCGCGACGACGAGTGCGTTGAACCACGTGATCGGGACGAACAGCGCGAGCGCCGAAATCCACAGCGGCGTCGGCGCGACGGCCGCGAGCAGGAACGCTTCCTGATAGGTCGGCGTGACATCGACGACGTCACCCATCTGCTGGATGATCGACGCCATCAGCGCGACCATCGCCAGTTCGGCGAGGAAGAACGCGACGGCCGCGGCAAGCGCTTCGCCAATCGTGATCGCCGGCACCAGCTCCGGAAACACGCCCCCCGGCATGACCAGCAACGCATACAGCAGCATCACCGGAGGGATCAGCGACATCGGCAGCACGAACGTCGTGAAAAGCTTCCTCACGCTCGGGCGGGTCTCGATCAGGTCCTGCCAGCCCTCCCGGTACGAATAGAACATTTTCGGAAGATTGTGCGTGTTCATCATCGACCTCCTCGGTTCGCGTGACGAGACTGCAATTGGACCGTCCGGCCCTGCGAAAAGTCCCGCCTCGTTTTGATTGTAGACAACAGCGAAAATCCACCCGGCCCCACCCCTCCCGTCGCAGGACTGTTGCCGCATGACTTGCCGACAACGGAATCGCTCGGTACCTTGCGTCGCTTGCACGCTGTCCTCGCGTGCCGCCCGGCCGACTTCCCCCGCTCCCCCATGTCCCGACTCGAAGGCTTTCCGCCGGTCGCCGCTCCCGGCGCCCACACCCTGATCCTCGGCAGCATGCCGGGCGCCGCCTCGCTGGCGGCGCTCGAGTATTACGCGCACCGCCGCAATCTCTTCTGGCCGATCCTCGGCGAAGTGCTCGGCATCGATCCGGCGCTGTCTTATGCGGAGCGCACGCAGCGCCTGGCCGACGCGGGCTACGCGCTGTGGGACGTGCTCGGCGCGTGCCGCCGGCACGGCAGCCTCGATTCGAACATCGAGAACGACTCGATCGAGGTGAATGATTTCGCGATCTTCTTCGCCACGCACCCGTCGATCGATCGGGTGTTCTGCAACGGCGCGACGGCAGAACAATGCTTCCGTCGTCACGTCCTGCCGGCACTCGAAGGGCGCTTCGAATTCGAAGTTCGGCGACTGCCATCGACGAGCCCGGCGAACGCATCGATCCCGCATGCGGCAAAGCTCGCGGCGTGGCGGGAAATCGTCCGATGAGCAGCGGCGGGGAACGCGGGGTCGTCGTCATCGGCGGCGGGCCGGCAGGACTGACGGCCGCCGAAATGCTTTCGTCGAGCGGCCACGCCGTCGACGTCTTCGATGCGATGCCTTCGCTCGGGCGCAAATTTCTCCTTGCCGGCATCGGCGGCCTGAATCTGACGCATTCGGAAGCACCCGACGCCTTTGCCTCGCGTTATCGCGAACGCAGGCCCGAATTCGAGCGGCTGCTCGCGACGTTCGGCGCGACCGCGCTGCGCGATTGGGCACACGGGCTGGGGGTCGAGACTTTCGTCGGCAGTTCCGGGCGCGTGTTTCCGGTCGGGATGAAAGCGGCGCCGCTGCTGCGCGCGTGGCTGCGCCGGCTGCGCGAGGCGGGGGTGCGATTTCACGTGCGCCACCGCTGGCTGGGCTGGCAGGCCGGCGACGCCCTGCCGACGCACGGACTGCGCTTCGCGACCCCTGCCGGCGAGCGTCTCGTCGACGCCGACGCGGTCGTGCTTGCGCTCGGCGGCGCGAGCTGGGCGAGACTCGGTTCGGACGGCGCCTGGGTGCCGTGGCTGGGCGGGCGCAATGTCACAGTCGCCGCGCTGAAAGCTGCGAACTGCGGCTTCGACGTCGCCACGCAAGCTTCCAGCTGCGGCGAGGGCCGTGAAGGCTGGAGCGAGCATTTCCGCGCACCTTTCGCCGGCCAGCCGCTGAAATCCGTCGCGCTGAGCTTCACCGACGCGCACGGCGAGACGCATCACCGTGCCGGCGAATGCATGGTGTCGGCGACCGGCCTCGAAGGCAGCCTGATCTACGCGCTGTCGGCGCCACTGCGCGACACGCTCGCGGCAAACGGCACGGTCGAACTGTCGATCGATCTCGCGCCCGGCCGCACGCTCGAACGGCTCACCGAAGAGCTGTCGCGACCGCGCGGCGCGCGTTCGATGTCGAGCCACCTGCAGAGCAAAGTGGGGATTGCCGGCGTCAAGGCCGGGCTGCTGCGCGAGTGCCTGCCTCGGGACGCGTTCGCGTCGCCTGCCCGGCTTGCCGCGGCGATCCATGCGCTGCCGCTCAGGCTGGCCGCTCCCCGCCCGCTCGACGAGGCGATCAGCACTGCTGGCGGTGTGGTGTTCGAGGAACTTGACGAAGGCCTGATGATCCGCAAGCTCCCGGGAATGTTCTGCTGCGGTGAGATGCTCGACTGGGAAGCGCCGACCGGCGGTTATCTGCTGACCGGGTGCTTTGCGACGGGTCGCGCCGCGGGGCTGGGCGCCAGCGCATGGCTGGCGAGCGCCCCGCGAAAGTAGGATGTTCCGCGTTCAGCCGCGCCACGCGGTGAACGCCGCGTAACCGATCCACGCCATCAGCAGCGACCCTGCGACGTGCACGGCGGCGTGCAGCGCGAGCCAGCCCCATTCGCCGCGCTGGACAAGATGCAGGCCTTCGGCCGAGAACGTCGAAAAAGTCGTCAACCCGCCGAGAAAACCGGTCGTCAGCAGCAGCTTCAGCACGGGCGACATTGCGGGAACGGCATGGATCCACGCGAGCGACGCGCCCATCAGCAAGCCGCCGAGCAGGTTCGCCGCGAGCGTGCCGAACGGGATGGTCAGGAATATCGGGTTCAGCAGCAGTCCGAGCGCCCAGCGCAGCCACGCGCCGAGCGCGGCACCGGCCCCAACTGCAAGGAACGCCGGCAGGTTGGCAGCGGCCGCCATCGCCTTCGCCCTCAGGCCGCGCGCACGGGGTACGAGGGCGCGACGAGCGCACGCATGTCGGCGCCGCCCGGATGCTGGAACACCCGCAGGCCGAACTCGGGCACGATCGCCAGGAGATGGTCGAAGATGTCGGACTGGATCGCCTCGTAATTCACCCACGCGATCGTATTCGCGAAGCAATACACCTCCAGCGGCAGACCGTCGGACGTCGGGGCGAGCTGCCGCACCATCAGCGTCATGCCCGGATGGACGCCCGGATGATGCCGCAGATAACGCTCGACATAGGCGCGGAACGTCCCGATGTTGGTCACCCGGCGCCGGTTCACAACATCGCGCGACCCGCCCTTGAGCGCACGATTCCAGGCGTCGAGCTCTGCCTCCTTGGCCGGCAGATAGCCGTCGAGCAGGGCGAAGCGATCGAGACGGCGGCGCTCCTCGTCGGTCAGGAAGCGCACGCTCTGCTGGTCGAGGTACAGGCTGCGCTTGATGCGGCGTCCGCCCGACTCGCGCATGCCGCGCCAGTTCCTGAACGAGTCGCTGATCAGGCGCTTGGTCGGGATGGTGGTGATCGTCTTGTCCCAGTTCTGCACCTTCACCGTGTGCAGCGCGATGTCGATCACGTCGCCGTCGGCATTGAATTGCGGCATCTCGATCCAGTCGCCGACGCGCAGCATGTCGTTCGTCGAGATCTGCACGCTCGCGACCAGCGACAGCAGCGTGTCCTGGAAGATCAGCATCAGCACTGCCGCCATCGCACCGAGACCGGACAGCAGGATCAGCGGCGAGCGATCCACCAATGCAGCCACCATCAGGATCGCCGCGATCACATAGATCGCGATCTTCACGACTTCGAGATAACCCTTGATCGGGCGCCGATGCGCGTCGGGCCGGCGCATGTAGAACGCATTGAGCAGTTCGAGC